>NZ_MCIG01000027.1 GCF_001705035.1 Curtobacterium sp. UCD-KPL2560
CCTCCGCGTCGGTCGGCCCCACCCCGGGGTCGACCCCCGCACCGGTCGGTCCGTCACCGGACCCGACCACGCCGAACACACCCGCAAAGGAGCACCAATGGCCGACTACATCGTCGCCATCGACCAGGGCACCACCTCGACCCGAGCGATCGTCTTCGACCACTCCGGCTCGATCGTCTCGGTCGGGCAGAAGGAGCACGAGCAGATCTTCCCGCGCGCCGGGTGGGTCGAGCACGACCCGTCGGAGATCTGGGACAACACGCGTGAGGTCATCGGCCAGGCGCTGTCCCGTGCGGACATCACCCGCCACGACGTCGCCGCGGTCGGCATCACCAACCAGCGCGAGACCGCGGTCGTGTGGGACAAGACCACCGGCAAGCCGGTCTACAACGCCATCGTCTGGCAGGACACCCGGACGCAGGCCCTCGTCGACAAGCTCGCCGACGGCGACACCGACCGCTACAAGGCGATCGTCGGCCTGCCCCTGGCGACGTACTTCGCCGGCACGAAGATCATGTGGATCCTCGAGAACGTCGAGGGTGCCCGCGAGAAGGCCGAAGCCGGCGACCTGCTGTTCGGCACGACCGACACCTGGGTCCTCTGGAACCTGACCGGTGGCACCGACGGCGGCGTGCACAAGACCGACGTCACGAACGCGTCGCGCACCCTGTTCATGGACCTCGAGACCCTGCAGTGGCGTGACGACATCCTCGCCGACTTCGGTGTCCCGAAGTCGATGCTCCCCGAGATCGTCAGCTCCTCCGAGGTCTACGGCCACGTCGAGTCGTCGAACCTGCTCCGCGAGGTGCCGATCGCCGGCATCCTCGGCGACCAGCAGGCGGCGACGTTCGGTCAGGCCGCGTTCGACCAGGGCGAGTCGAAGAACACCTACGGCACCGGCAACTTCCTCATCTTCAACACCGGTACCGAGATCGTCCGCTCCGAGAACGGCCTCCTCACCACGGTCGGCTACAAGCTCGGCGACCAGGACACGCACTACGCGCTCGAGGGCTCGATCGCCGTCACGGGGTCGCTCATCCAGTGGCTCCGCGACAACCTCGGCATCATCGGCAGCGCCCCGGAGGTCGAGGCCCTCGCCAAGACCGTCGAGGACAACGGCGGCGTCTACTTCGTCCCGGCGTTCTCGGGGCTGTTCGCGCCGTACTGGCGTCCGGACGCCCGCGGTGCGCTCGTCGGCCTGACCCGCTACGTGAACAAGGGCCACATCGCCCGTGCCGCCCTCGAGGCGACGGCGCTCCAGACCCGCGAGGTCCTGGACGCCGTGAACGCGGACTCCGGCGTCGAGCTCACCGAGCTCAAGGTCGACGGCGGCATGACCGCCAACGACGCGCTCATGCAGTTCCAGGCCGACATCCTCAACGTGCCGGTCGTGCGCCCGGTCGTGGCGGAGACCACCGCGCTCGGCGCGGCCTACGCCGCCGGTCTGGCCGTCGGGTTCTGGGCGAACCTCGACGAGCTCCGTGCCAACTGGCAGGAGGACAAGCGCTGGGAGCCGCAGCTCGACGAGGAGGAGCGTGCGCGCCAGCTGCGCCTCTGGAAGAAGGCCGTCACGAAGACCTTCGACTGGGTCGACGAGGACGTGCGCTGACGCGCAGCTGAGGTGACCGCCTGGAGGCGCGGTGCGGGTCCGACGGACCGGCACCGCGCCTCCGGTGCGTCGCCGGCTGGTGCGGTGTGGAGTGCGGGTCCGGCGGCCACACGCCGCGCCTCCGGCGCGTGGCCCGCTGGTGCGGTCCGTAGTGCGGGTCCGGGAGCCCCTGTCGGGCTCAGGCGGCGGGCGCCGCGCCCACCCAGTCAGCCAGTTTGCGCGCTCCGGCACCCGAGTCGATCGCGTCGGCCGCGACGGCGAGCTGGTCGCGGAACCGCTGCAGGATCGGCACGTCGACCTGCTCCGGGTCCTCGGCGAGCCGGAAGGCCACGAGACCGGCCGCGGCGTTCAGGAGGACGATGTCGCGGACCGGTCCGGTCTCCCCCGCGAGCACCCGGTGCACCACCTGCGCGTTGTGCTCGGGGTCCCCGCCCAGGAGGTCCTGCGTGCGGGCCCGGGCGATGCCGAGGTCGCGCGGGTCGAGGTCGTGCTCGGTGACCCGGCCGCCGGTGACCTCCCAGATGTGGGAGTGGCCGGTGGTGGTCAGCTCGTCGAGACCGTCGTCGCCGCGGAACACGAGGGCCGTCGCCCCGCGGGTCTGGAACACGCCGGTGATGATCGGGACGAGGTCGAGCTGCGCCACGCCCACCGCGTTCGCTTCGCACCGGGCCGGGTTCACGAGCGGACCGAGGAAGTTGAACACCGTCGGCACCCCGATCTCGCGCCGGACCGGGGCTGCGTGGGCGAACCCGGGGTGGAAGGCGCTCGCGAAGGCGAAGGTCAGTCCGACACGCCGGAACGTCTCGGCGACACGCGCGGCGTCCATCGTGAGGTCCAGGCCGAGGGCCGCGAGCACGTCGCTCGACCCCGACTTCGACGAGCTCGCCCGGTTGCCGTGCTTCACGACCGGCACGCCCGCGGCGGCGATGACGATCGCGGCCATGGTCGAGACGTTGACCGTGCCGACGACGTCGCCGCCGGTCCCGACGATGTCCAGCGCCATCGGGTCCACGTCGAGCGGCACCGCCGCGTCGAGGATCGCGTCGCGGAAGCCGACGACCTCGTCGACCGTCTCGCCCTTCGCCCGCAGCGCCACGGCGAACGCGGCGATCTGTGCGGACGTCGCGCGTCCCTGGACGATCTCCTCCATGGCCCATGAGGACTGGCTGATGGAGAGGTCCTCGCGAGCCATGAGCGCGCTGAT
Organism: Curtobacterium sp. UCD-KPL2560; assembly: GCF_001705035.1. Classification (GTDB taxonomy): domain Bacteria; phylum Actinomycetota; class Actinomycetes; order Actinomycetales; family Microbacteriaceae; genus Curtobacterium. The sequence continues at coordinate 2,814 of NZ_MCIG01000027.1, forward strand.
CACCGAGGGCCAGGAGAGTGGGAGCGACATGGCTCGATCGTAGTGAATTCGGAAGACCCGCCAGTCTGCTGCGAAAACACTGTCACAGGTTTCGGCCATAATGGAGGACGTGACTAGCACCCCTCTCTCCAGAAGCGCCAGCGGTCCGGTCCTGAACAGGCCCAACGCCGTTGCCGTGGGGACGATCGTGTGGCTGGGCAGCGAGGTCATGTTCTTCGCCGGCCTGTTCGCGATCTACTTCACGTTGCGCAGCACCTCGCCCGAACTGTGGGCCACCGAGACCTCCAAGCTCGAGGTGCCCTTCGCCTCCGTGAACACGATCATCCTGGTGCTGTCCAGCTTCGCCTGCCAGTTCGCGGTGTTCGCCGCGGAGCGCTTCCAGGTGCACCGCACGAGCTGGAACCCCAAGGACTGGGGCATGACGGAGTGGTTCTTCGTCACGTACTGCATGGGCGCGATCTTCGTCTGCGGCCAGATCTTCGAGTACGCCAACCTCTGGCACGAGGGCATGACGCTCTCCTCGAGCGCGTACGGCTCGGCGTTCTACATGACCACCGGCTTCCACGGCCTGCACGTCACCGGCGGCCTGATCGCCTTCCTCCTCACCCTGGGTCGCGGGTTCGCCGCGAAGAACTTCGGGCACAAGGAGGCGACCACCGCGATCGTCGTGTCGTACTACTGGCACTTCGTCGACGTCGTCTGGATCGGTCTCTTCGCCGTCATCTACCTTCTCAAGTAGGAACTGGACACCCCCCACAGCATGTTCACCAGAACCAAGACCAAGAAGGGCCGCCGTTCCCCGATGGCGACCGTCTCGCTCATCGTCGTCGGTCTCATGACCACCGGCGGTGCGTACGCGCTGTTCAGTTCGACGGCCAACGCCGACGACAGCACCACCGCCACGGCGGCCTCGAGCCAGTCGCAGGTCAACGAGGGCCAGAAGCTCTTCGCATCGAACTGCGCGACCTGCCACGGCCTCGACGCCCAGGGCACGAGCGAGGGTCCGTCCCTCATCGGTGTCGGCGCCGCGTCGGTCGACTTCCAGGTCGGCACAGGCCGCATGCCGATGGCAGCGCAGGGCCCCCAGGCCGAGGAGAAGCCCGCCCAGTTCACGGACGAGCAGGTCGACGCCATGGGCGCCTACGTGGCCTCGCTCGGCCCCGGCCCGGGCATCCCCTCCACCAAGCTGACGAACGGCAAGGACGGCGACGCCGCCGAGGGTGCGGAGCTCTTCCGCATCAACTGCGCGATGTGCCACAACGTCGCGGGTGCCGGCGGCGCCCTGACCGAGGGCAAGTACGCGCCGAACCTGCAGACCGTCTCCGGCAAGCACATCTACGAGGCCATGGTCACCGGCCCGCAGAACATGCCGGTCTTCAACGACCTGAACCTCACCCCGGAGCAGAAGGCCGACATCATCACGTACCTGAAGTACGTGCAGGACAACAAGTCGCCGGGCGGGTTCGCCCTCGGCTCCCTCGGCCCGGTGGCAGAGGGTCTGTTCATCTGGATCTTCGGTCTGGGTGCGGTCGTCGCGATGACCGTGTGGCTGACCGCGAAGTCCAACTGATCGTCCGTGTCGCACGACACTGAAGGGAACACCATGGCAGAGCACGACGACGAGGCACTGAACTCGTCCTCGGCTGTCGAGAAGCACGGCACGACCAGCAGCACCTCGGCCGGTACCGCGGTCGTCCCCGCGGACGCCTTCGAGAACCCGGGTGAGCCGCCGCACCGCGCACGTCGCACCGACGTCGACCCGAAGAAGCAGCGGCTCGCCGAGCGCCAGGTCGCCACGTTCTTCTACCTCTCCATCGTCGGCAGCGTCCTCGCGATCGCGGCGTACGTCGCGTTCCCGATCGACCCGGAGGACTTCGGCACGGTCCGCGCCGGCAACCTCTGGCTCGGCCTCGCCATCACCCTCGCGCTCCTCGCGCTGGGTCTCGGCGCGGTCTACTGGTCGAAGTCGCTCGTCGTCGACCGCGAGATCACGGAGATGCGCCACGGCACCCGTGGGACGGACGCGACCCGCGCCAAGGCGGTCGAGGCGTTCCAGCTCGCCGACAAGGAGTCGGGCTTCAGCCGTCGCAAGCTGATCCGCAACTCGATGATCGGTGCACTCGCGGCGTTCCCGCTGCCCGGCATCGTCCTCGTCCGTGACCTCGCCCCGGCGGAGGACCCGAACGAGCTGCTCCGCCACACGTTCTGGAAGTCCGGCCTGCGCCTGACCAAGGACCCGACGGGTCTCCCGATCAAGGCGTCCGACGTCACGATCGGCTCCGTCTTCCACGTCATCCCCGAGGGCATGCTCGAGTCCGAGCACATGCTCGAGGAGAAGGCCAAGGCGTCCGTGCTGCTGATGCGCCTCGACCCGAAGGACCTCAACCCCTCCAAGGGGCACGAGGACTGGGGTTACGACGGCATCGTCGCCTACTCCAAGATCTGCACCCACGTCGGGTGCCCGGTCGCGCTCTACGAACAGCAGACGCACCACCTGCTGTGCCCGTGCCACCAGTCGACGTTCGACGTCTCGAACAACTGCGAGGTCATCTTCGGCCCGGCCGCACGTCCCCTCCCCCAACTTCCGATCGCGATCGACGACGACGGCTACCTGGTTGCCCAGAGCGACTTCCACGAGCCGGTCGGACCGTCCTTCTGGGAGCGTGAACGCTGATGACCAGCACCACCACCACGAACGCCCCGTCGACGGCCACCAAGCCGCAGCCGGAGCGCGGGTCCCGCATCATCGGGGCCGCCGCCAACTACATCGACGAGCGCACCAGCATCTCCGGCCTCGTGAAGGAGGTCGGGCGCAAGATCTTCCCCGACCACTGGAGCTTCATGCTCGGCGAGGTCGCGCTGTACAGCTTCGTCGTCGTCCTGCTCTCGGGGACGTTCCTCACGTTCTTCTTCCAGGCGTCGATGACCGAGGTCGTCTACAACGGCTCGTACGTCCCGCTCAAGGGCGTCGAGATGTCGACCGCCCTGCAGTCGACCCTGAACATCTCGTTCGACATCCGCGGTGGGCTCTTCGTGCGCCAGGTCCACCACTGGGCAGCCCTGCTCTTCGTGGCCTCGATCATGCTGCACATGGCCCGCGTGTTCTTCACCGGTGCCTTCCGCAAGCCGCGTGAGATCAACTGGGTCTTCGGCTTCGTGCTGTGGGTCCTGGCCATGGCCGAGGGCTTCACCGGCTACTCGCTCCCCGACGACCTGCTCTCCGGCAACGGTCTCCGCATCATCGTCGGCATGATCGAGGGCGTCCCGGTGATCGGTGTGTGGATCGCCTACCTGCTGTTCGGTGGCGAGTTCCCGGGCACCGACATCGTCGGCCGCCTCTACACGCTGCACATCCTGCTGCTGCCGGCGATCCTCGTCGCGGTGCTCGGTGTCCACCTCGTGCTCGTGGTGATCAACAAGCACACGCAGTTCGCGGGCCCCGGCAAGACCAACGACAACGTCGTGGGCGTCCCGATCCTCCCGGCGTTCGCCGCGAAGGCCGGTGGCTTCTTCTTCATCGTCGCCGGCATCCTCGCCGCCATCGCGTCGCTGTTCACGATCAACCCGATCTGGAACTACGGCCCGTACGACCCGTCCCCGGTGTCCGCCGGTACCCAGCCCGACTGGTACATCGGCTTCGCCGACGGCGCGCTCCGTCTGGTGCCGCCGCACTGGGAGGTCGTGTGGTTCGGCTACACGGTGTCGTTCAACATCCTCGCGCCGATCGCCGTCCTGATGGCGCTCATCGTGGCGATGTTCGTCTACCCGTTCATCGAGGCATGGGTCACGGGCGACAAGCGTGAGCACCACCTCGCCGACCGTCCGCGCAACGCCCCGACCCGCACCGCCATCGGTGCCGCGGGCATCACGCTCTACGCCTCGCTCTGGGCCGCCGCCTCGTCCGACATCATCGCCACGCACTTCATGGTGTCGATCGAGCACGTGATCCACGTCATCCAGGCCACGACGGTCCTCGGCCCGTTCGTCGCCTTCTGGATCACGAAGCGCGTCTGCCTCGCGCTGCAGAAGAAGGACCGCGAGATCGTCCTGCACGGCTACGAGTCGGGCCGGATCGTGCGGCTCCCCCACGGCGAGTACATCGAGGTGCACGAGCAGCTCGACGAGTACGAGCGCTGGAAGCTCCTGCAGTTCAACGAGTACAAGCCGCTCATGATCCGTCCGGACGCCAAGGGCCGGATCAGCCAGGCGCAGAAGGTCCGCGCCCGTGTCTCCCGCTTCTTCTTCGAGGACCGCATCGCGCCGGTCACGAAGGCCGAGCTCGAGGCCGCCCACGCCGCGCACCACGGTCCGGAGCTCGACAGCTCCGCGCCGGCACCCGCGGTCGGCGCCGGGAACCACTGAGTCTCCTCGGCAAGAACGAACGAGCCCCTCGTCCACTTCGTGGTCGGGGGGCTCGTTCGTTCTCCGCCCTTTCAGGAACACACCCCTCCGGTTCACCTCGGATTCACGATCGGGTGGTGGACTCGTCCAGGACGGTGTGGCAACGTGTTGCACCACGCATCCGCCAACGGAACGAGAGACCGATGGACAGCCGGACGGCCGAACACCCCAGGCCGAACCACTTCCTCCTCCACCTCAGCGACACCCACCTCGTGGCGGAGGACCGCGCCCTCTACGGCGACGTGGACTCCGCCGCCCGACTCCAGGCGATCATCGACGACGTCGAGGCCTCCGGGACCCGGCCGGAGGCGATCGTCGTCACGGGCGACGTCGCCGACAAGGGCGAGGCCGGCGCGTACGCGCGCGTCAAGGCGATCGTCGAGCCCGCCGCCGAACGCATCGGCGCGCAGGTCATCTGGGCGATGGGCAACCACGACGAGCGCGGCGCGTTCCGCCAGGAGCTCTTCGGCCTGCAGCCCACGGATCGTCCCGTCGACTTCGTCTACGACGTGAACGGCCTGCGGGTCATCACCCTCGACACGAGCGTCCCGGGCGCCCACCACGGCGAGGTCTCCCCCGCGCAGCTCGACTGGCTGGCCGAGGTCCTCTCCGAGGCGGCACCGCACGGCACCATCCTCGCGATGCACCACCCGCCGGTGCCGAGCGTCCAGGACCTCGCCGTGCTCGTCGAGCTCCGCGACCAGGCGTCACTCGCCGAGGTCGTCGAGGGCTCGGACGTCATCGCGATCATCGCCGGACACCTGCACTACTCGACGAGCGCGGTCTTCGCGGGCATCCCCGTCTCCGTCGCGAGTGCGACCTGCTACACGCAGGACCTCACCGAGTACCTCGGCGGCACCCGCGGTCAGGACGGTGCGCAGTCGTTCAACCTCGTGCACGTGTTCGGGGCGAACGTCGTCCACTCGGTCGTCCCGATCGGGCACTACTCCACGGTCGGCGAGCCGGTCTCGGCCGAACAGACGGAGGCCCGCCTCACGGCCGCCGGTGTCACGATCCCCGCTGCCGTCGAACCGGCCCCGGTCACGTCGAGCATCCCCGTGTTCACGCACGACACGGTGCCCACCTCGCCCATCCGTCGCTGACGGTCCGTCCGAGGTCGGTGACGGCAGCGACGGGAGCCCCGACCGTCACCCAGCGGCGAGTCCCGCGCCACTCCGGCGGGATCGGCTGATGAGCCCCGCCGGCCGAGCGGGCAGGACACGCCGCGCGCGTTCCGTCGAGCGCGCGGTGGTCGTCGGACGGGGCTCGCGAGCGTGACGGATCCGGCCCGCTCGCTCCCGACCGTGACGGATCCGGCCCGCTCGCCCCCGAGCGTGACGGACCCCGCCCGCCGACGGACACCGGTCGGCGGGCCGCTACGCGTCCGTGCGCTCCCACGGCGCCGGGAACGGGAAGTACTTCTCGAGGAAGTCCGTCACGCGCTCCGTGCGCTCCTCGTCCGAGACCTCCGGGAAGCTCCCGTCGTTCAGGCAGAAGAAGTCGACGTCGCGCTTCTTGAGCAGGTCCTGGAGCGCCTTGAGCCCGGACTGCATGGTCGTGTCGATGTACCGCACCGGAGCGTTCTCCTGCACGATCGCCCGACCCGTGAGCAGCGCGTAGTAGTGGTACAGCGAGTTCGTGACGGAGATGTTCTCGGCGGCCCGGAACCGCGACGCGGCGGTCGCCCGGAACTCGTCCGCGAACTCGTGCTCCATCTCGGTCAGGATCGACGCGCGCAGGGGCGTCGGCGCGTGTTCGAGGTGCCTCGTGGTCACCGCACCGAAGCGTTGCTGCAGCAGCCGCCGGTTGACACGGGCCGAGTTCTCGAACCCGCTGCGCGCCGGGTTGTTCGAGCCGAGTCCGATGCGGGTCGTCGCGAGGATGAACTTCGTCACGGACCCCGGGCTGAAGAACACCGACGGGTCGACCGTGCGCCCGAAGAACATGTCGTCGTTCGAGTAGATGAAGTGCTCGCTGATGCCCGGGATGTGGTGCAGCTGCGACTCGACGGCCTGCGAGTTGTGCGTCGGCAGGACGGAGGGGTCGGCGAAGAACTCCTCGCTGCGGACGATGCGGACCTTGGGGTGGTCGGCGAGCCACTTCGGCGCCGGCGAATCCGTGGCGATGTAGATCTGCCGGATCCAGGGCGCGAACGTGTGCACCGACCGGAGCGCGTACTTCAGCTCGTCGATCTGCCGGAACCGCGCGGGGGCGTCGTCGCCCTCGCCGAGCACCGCGTTCGCCTGCGCTGCCTGACGGGCGCGCTGGTACTCGATCGCGTTGCCGTCCACCCACGAGAACACGATGTCGATCGGGAACCGGATGTCCGAGACGTGGTCGTCGAACATGTGCTCGACGGTGCGCCAGGTCCGGCCGTAGCGCTCGATGTCGACCAGGACGAACTCGTCGACCGGCAGGCTGCGGCGCATGAGCGCGTTCTCGACCGGGGCGAGGACCTCGGTGTCCGTCACCCGCCAGAACTCGACCTGCACGCTCGTCTCGGCGCCGTAGCGGAGACGGCCGAGCGGCTCGAGCCGCGGGCGGAACACGCGCAGGACGGGCTCTTCCGGCGAGCCGAGGCCGTCGTCGATGACGAGCACGGCGGGCTCCCCCGGCGGCTTCGCGTAGAACGGCTCGTTCGCCGACGCCGCCATGATCGCACTCTCGGCGCGCTGCCGGTCGCGCTCGTCGAGCGCGATCACCGGCCGCTGGTCGTTGCCACGGATGAGCAGGTGGTCGACGTCACCGGCGGTGAGCGCGTCGTCGAGGAACAGGAGGTCCTCGATCATCGACTGCTGGGGCGTGAGGTGCCCGTTCACCAACGTGAGGCGGCCCTTCCGGACCACGACGTCGGGACGGTCGAGACCGCCGGAGGACGGTCGAGGGTTCAGCAGAGGACTCTCGGTCGCCGGCTCGGTCTCGTGGCTCATCCATGCCCTTCGGGTCGCCGTCGGGCCCTGCGCCCGACCTTCCCGATCCTACCGTCCGGACGGCGGCCCGGTCCGCGCGGCACCGCTGGGCCGCCCGGCCTGCGGGAGGCGGGTGCCCGGGTGCGGTCTGGAGGCCGGTCCCGGCTCCGTCCCGCGGCCGGCGGTCGGTCGCCGGTCAGGGACGGGAGGCGGTGGTCGCGTCCGTCCCGCGGGGCACCTTCACGACGATCCCCACGACGATGAACAGGGCCGCGGCGAGCAGCTGCAGGGCTGCCCAGACCTGCCCCGGGATCGGCACGACCACCACGGGGTTCCAGCACACCGCGATCGCGGCGGTCAGCACCGCGGCCCACCAGACCCGCCCGCGCACGGCGAAGACGAGCACGATCAGCGCGAGCACCGTGATGCCCCAGCGCGCGAACACGAACGCCGACGAGTCGATCACGGCGACGCAGGCGAGCAGGACGATCGCTGCCAGCAGCGACGGGGCCAGGGCGGGACGCGTGTACCCGGGTGTGCCCGTGGCACCGCCCACGGGGGCCGTGCGACCCGCGGCGGACCGGGTCGGACCCGCCGGGACGCCGTGCAGCGACGACCCCGCCGGGGGGCGACCCTTCCGCGCCATCAGGCGTCGGCCTCCTCGAGGTCGATCGCCTGGATCGGTCGGGACATCGGCGGGAGCCCGCGCAGACGCTCGAGTGCCGGGACGAGCTCGTCGACGACGGCGCGGTAGCCGTCCTCGGTCAGGTGCAGGCCGTCCTCGGTGAAGCGTTCGTCGAGGTGGTCACCGTCGGCCAGCGCCGGCCACAGGTCGAGGTACTGCGCGTGGCACGTGGCGACGAACTGGCGCAGGTGCCGGTTCGCCTCCTCGATCTTGGCGGACCAGTCTGCCTGGCGCGGCAGGATCGACACGAGGAGCAGGCGGACGCCCGGCAGCTCGCGGCGGAGGGTGACGAGGATCGACTCGACGCCGCGGACGACGTGCTCGACGCTCGACCGGTGGTTGCCGAAGTCGTTCGTGCCGATGAGGAGCACGATCGACTCGGGCTTCGCGGCGACCACGTCGTCGAGGCGCGCGAGCACGCCGTCGGTGGTGTCACCCCCGACACCCTGGTTGACGGTGCGTTCGCCCGGGAGCCACTGGTCCCACGACCCCTGCTCGGTGATGCTGTCGCCGAGGAACAGGACGGTGCCCTGGTGCTCGGTCGCGGCCTGCGCGGTCATGCTGCCTCCTCGTGTGCGGGTTGCTGGGTCCCATCATGCTGGGTCCAGTTCCGCCCCGTCGACTCCGTGTGCTCGGACTCCCGCTCGGCGGCCGCCGTGATCCGCTCGACCATGCCGGGGAAGATCACGCCGTGGAAGGGCAGGATCCCGTACCAGTACAGCCGACCGGACAGGCCCTGCGGGAAGTAGATAGCACGCTGGTGGTAGTCGCTGCCGCCGGCCTCGTTCGGGGTGACGGTCATCTCGAGCCACGCGCGGCCCGGCGACTTGAACTCGGCGCGGAGGCGGAGGTACCGGCCGCGCTCGAGGCGTTCGACGCGCCACCAGTCGAGTGCGTCGCCCTGCTCGAGGCGCTTCGGGTCGCGACGGCCGCGGCTCAGGCCGACCCCGCCGGCGAGCTTGTCCATCCAGCCGCGGGCGACCCACGCCAGCGGGAACGAGTACCAGCCGTTGTCGCCGCCGATGCCCTCGACGACGCGCCAGACGTCCTCGGCGGACGCGGACGTGTGCCGTCGGCGGTCGTCGACGTAGACGGTGTGGCCCGCCCAGTCGGGGTCGCTCGGCAGCGGGTCGGCGGGGGTGGCCGACAGGGTCGCGCTCCGCCAGCTCGTCTCGACCTCGCCCGACCGCATCCGCGCGAGCGCCAGACGGACCGCACGTCGGTACGAGGTGAGCCCGCCCTCGGGCCGGGGCACGAGGTCGTCGATGTCGTGCTCGCGCTGGACGCACTCGAACTGCAGCGACTCGATGATCGGCGTCGCGAGCTTCTTCGGGATGGGGGTCACGATGTTGAACCAGTGCGCGGACAGCCCGGGGGTCAGGACGGGCAGCACCGTGAAGCGCCGCTGGGGCAGCTTCGCCTCGACCGCGTAGCCGTTGAGCATCTGCCCGTACTTGAGGACGTCGGGACCGCCGATGTCGAAGGTCCGGTTCACGTCGGCGGGGATGTCGAGCGCGGCGACGAGGTAGTACAGGACGTCGCGCACCGCGATCGGCTGGATCCGGTTCCGGACCCACCGGGGCGCCGGCATCCACGGCAGGACGTCGGTCACGTGGCGGATCATCTCGAACGAGGTGCTCCCCGAGCCGATGACGACGCCGGCCTGGTACGCGATCGTCGGGACGCCCGACGCGAGCAGCACGTCGCCGACCTCCTTGCGGCTGCGGAGGTGCTTCGACAGCTCGCCCTCCGGGTGCAGGCCACCGAGGTACACGAAGCGCCGCACCCCGGCGTCCCGGCCCTCGCGCGCCATCGTCTCCACGGCGTCGCGCTCGGCCTGCTCGAAGTCGCCGTCTGCGCCCATCGCGTGCGCCAGGTAGTAGACGGCCTCGACGCCCTGCACGGCGGCACGGACGGCCTCGGCGTCCTGCAGGTCACCCGCGGCGACCTCGACGTCGTCGTGCCAGGGGACGTCCTGCAGCTTCCGCGGGGTGCGGACGAACACCCGGACCTGGTGTCCGGCTTCGAGGAGACGGGGGACGAGCCGACCACCGATGTAGCCGGTGGCGCCGGTGACGAGGACCTGCATGCAGGGCACGGTACGCGCGCCGCCTCCGGGTAGGCTTGCCGGGTGGACAACGCAGCCTCCCCCGCCGGTCCGGTCGCCCTCGACGCCGATGCCGTCCGTGCCCTCATCGACCACGCGATCCTCAAGCCCGAGCTGACCCGCGACGACGTCGACGCGCAGCTCGACGAGGCCGCGGCGCACCGCGTGTTCAGCGTGTGCGTCCGTCCGAGCGACGTCGCGCACGCGGTCGAACGCCTCCGCGGCACCGGCGTCGGCGTCGGGACGGTCATCGGCTTCCCGCACGGCACCACGACCACCGCGACCAAGGTCGCCGAGTCGCTGCAGGCACTCGCCGACGGCGCGTTCGAGCTCGACATGGTGCAGGACATCGGCGCCGCCCGCTCCGGCGACTGGGCCCGCGTCGAGCAGGACGTCCGCGCGGTCGTCGACGCCGCCGGTGACACCGTCGTCAAGGTGATCCTCGAGACCGCGTTCCTCACCGACGACGAGGTCGTCGCCGCCTGCCGTGCCGCGCAGTCGGCCGGTGCCGCGTTCGTGAAGACCTCGACGGGCTTCGCCGGCGGCGGCGCGACCGTCGAGCACATCCGCCTCATGCGCGAGACCGTCGGGCCCGACACGGGCGTCAAGGCCTCCGGCGGTGTCCGCGGCCTCGACACCCTGCTCGCGATGGTCGAGGCGGGTGCGGACCGCATCGGCACGAGCGCGTCGGCACGCATCCTCGACGAGGTCGCCCACCGCGCCGCGACGGGCACCGCGTCGACCGCGGGCGACGACACGTCGTCCTACTGACGTCGACCCGCCCACCCGGCACAGCCGGGTGGGCGGGACACCCTGCTCCCGTCCGCACCTGCGATCGAGAGCACCCACCACCACCGGACCGAGCCGTGCCGGACGCGACGAACGTCACCGAGCCGGGCCGGGCCTCCCGTCCATCCGCCGCATCGGAGCGCGCATGACCACCACCTCGTCCCCGGAACCGGCGACCACCGGTCCGACCACCGCCGGCGCACGCCTGGCCCTCGCCGTCGACCTGGGCGGCACGAAGGTCGAGGCGGCCCTCGTCTCCGACGACGGCGTCGTCCTGCCGGCCACGCGCTTCCGCAGCCCGACCGGGCCCGGCCGGACCTCGGAGGAGCTGCAGGCCGCAGTCGACCAGGTCGTCACGAGCGCCCTCGCGGCGCTGCCCGCGGACGCCGAACTGGTCGGTGTCGGCGTCGGCTCGGCGGGACCGGTCGACGAGCAGCACGGCCTGGTGTCGCCGCTCAACATGCCCGTCTGGCGCGGCTACCCGCTGCGCGACCGTGTCGCCGCGCACGTGCCGGCCGGTGTGCCGGTGACGCTCCGCATGGACGGCCTCGCGATCACGCTCGCCGAGCACTGGGTCGGCGCCGCGCAGGGCCACGACCACGTGATGGGCATGATCGTGTCGACCGGTGTCGGCGGCGGGCTGATCCTGCACGGACGCACCGTGAGCGGGCCCACCGGCAACGCCGGGCACATCGGGCACGTCGAGTGCGGCGGGTACGACGACCCGTGCGCCTGCGGTGGGACCGGCTGCCTCGAGGCCGTCGCGAGCGGCCCGAAGACCGTCGCCTGGGCCCGACGCCAGGGCTTCACCGGGACCACGGGCGAGGAGCTCGCGGCTGCGTACGCCGCCGGCGACGAGGTCGCGGTCGCAGCCGTCCGGCGCAGTGGTCGGGCGCTCGGACAGGCCATCGCGTCCGCCGCGAGCCTGGTCGACCTCGAGGTCGTCGCGATCGGCGGCGGGTTCTCGCACGTCAGCCCCGACCTGTTCGCGTACGCCCGCGAGGCGGTCGCCGAGCGCGTCGAGTTCGGGTTCGTGACGAAGGTGCAGATCGTGCCGACCGGGCTGTCGCAGGACGGGCCGCTCATCGGTGCAGCCGCGCTCGTGCACCGGGCCGACGTGCTGCGCTGAGCCGAGGCACCGGCGGTGCTCGGTCGCTCTCCACAGGGGGTGCAGCCGACGGGCATGGTCGGGCAGGATGAGCGGGTGTCGTCGCCCCGCCTCGTGACCAGCGACGACTGGCCGGTCGCCGAGCTGCACGCGGCGGTCCTCGCCGGGGAGCTCGTCGCGGTGGGGCCGTGCTGGGCCTCCCCCGCCGAGCCCCAGGACCCTGCCCTCCGAGCCGCTGCGCACGGCTGGCGTCTGCCGGACCCGCGGCTCGTCGCGAGCGGGCGCAGTGCCGCCTGGATCTGGGGCGCGTGCTCGCGGGCACCCGAGCCCCTCGAGGTCAGCCTGCCGTCGCGCGTCCGCGTGCCGGTGGACCCGGACGTGCGCCTGCGCGAGGTCCGACTCCCGCCGACCGACGTCGTCCGGTTCGGGACGGTCGCCGTCACCACACCGTTGCGCACGGCGGTCGACCTGCTCCGGGTGCAGGACGGCTTCGACGACGCGTCCGCCGGTGCGGTGCACGGCCTGCTGGTGACCGGCACGGTCGACGAGGACGCCGTGCACGCGGCGCTCGACGCGCTCGGTACCGTCCCGATGGTGCGCCAGGCCGCACGACGGCTCCGGACCCTGACCGGCCGAGCCGGACCGAACCGGTCCTGACCGGCAGGTCAGCCCGACCGGGGTGGGTGGCACAGCGGCGCGCCGGCCCGGAGGGCTCGGCCGCACGACGACCCGGAGGCTCGGCCGCACGACGACCCGGAGGCTCAGCCCGCGCTGACCCGGAGGTTCAGCCCGCGCTGACCCGGTACACGTCGTAGACGGCATCGATGCGTCGCACCGCGTTGAGGACCCGGTCGAGGTGCGTCGTGTCGCCCATCTCGAACACGAACCGGCTCAGCGCAAGCCGGTCGGACGAGGTCGAGACCGTGGCCGACAGGATGTTCACGTGGTGGTCGGTCAGGACCCGCGTGACGTCGCTGAGCAGACCGGAACGGTCGAGCGCCTCGATCTGGATCTGCACGAGGAACACCGACTTGGACGACGGGGCCCACTCGACCTCGATCATCCGGTCCGGCTCGTTCATGAGCGACTTCACGTTCGTGCACGACGCCTGGTGCACCGACACGCCCTGGCCGCGGGTGATGAACCCGACGATCTGGTCGCCCGGCACCGGGGTGCAGCACTTCGCGAGCTTGACGAGGATGTCCGGCGCACCGCGGACCAGCACGCCGCTGTCACTGTTGCGCAGCTGCCGGCTCGTGACCTGCCGGGGGAAGGCGAGCTCGGACTCGTCCGTCTCGGTCTCGGTCTGCACGTTGCCGAGCACCTTCTCGATGACCGACTGGGTCGAGACGTGTCCCTCGCCGATCGCCGCGTACAGCGCCGAGACGTCGTCGTAGCGCATCGACGACGCGACCTCGGAGATCGAGTCCTGGCTCATGATCCGCTGCAGCGGGAGGTTCTGCTTGCGCATCGCCCGCGCGATCGCGTCACGACCCTGCTCGATGGCTTCCTCGCGGCGCTCCTTCGTGAACCACTGCTTGATCTTGTTCCGGGCCCGGGGGCTCCGGACGAAGGTCAGCCAGTCCTGGCTCGGCCCGGAGTCGGGGTTCTTCGACGTGAAGATCTCGACGACGTCACCGCTGGAGAGCTGGCTCTCGAGCGGCACCAGGCGGCCGTTGACCTTCGCACCCATCGTGCGGTGCCCGATCTCGGTGTGCACGGCGTAGGCGAAGTCGACCGGGGTGGCACCTGCGGGGAGCCCGATGACCTTGCCCTGGGGCGTGAAGACGTACGTCTCCTTCGCACCGATCTCGTACCGCAGCGAGTCGAGGAACTCCCCCGGGTCGCTCGTCTCGGCCTGCCAGTCGGTGATGTGGGCGAGCCACGCCATGTCCTGGTCGTCGGTGCTCGTCGTGTCGACGTCGCGGCCCTGCGCCCGCTGCTTGTACTTCCAGTGCGCCGCGACACCGAACTCGGCTCGCTGGTGCATCTCGTGCGTGCGGATCTGGATCTCGACCGCGCGCCCCTGCGGCCCGAGGACCGTGGTGTGCAGCGACTGGTACAGGTTGAACTTCGGGGTCGCGATGTAGTCCTTGAAGCGACCGGGCAGCGGGGTCCACCGCGCGTGCACCGAACCGAGCATCGCGTAGCAGTCGCGCACGGTCGGCACGAGGACGCGGATGCCGACCAGGTCGTAGATCTCGTCGAACTCGCGCCCGCGCACGATCATCTTCTGGTAGATCGAGTAGTACTGCTTCGGTCGGCCCATGACGTCGCCGCGGATCTTCGACGACTTGAGGTCCTTCTTGAGCGTGCCGATCACGTTCTGCACGAACTGCTCGCGCTTCGGCTGCCGTTCCTTGACCAGGCTGTCGATCTCGACGTAGAGCTTCGGGTGCAGGACCGCGAACGACAGGTCCTCGAGCTCCAGCTTGATCATCTGGATGCCGAGCCGGTGCGCCAGGGGCGCGTAGATCTCGAGCGTCTCCTTGGCCTTGCGCGTGGCCGAGGCGGACTCGACGAAGCCCCAGGTCCGGGCGTTGTGCAGCCGGTCGGCGAGCTTGATGACGAGGACGCGGATGTCCTTCGACATCGCGATGACCATCTTGCGGACGGTCTCGGCCTGCGCGCTGTCGCCGTACTTGACCTTGTCGAGCTTCGTCACGCCGTCGACGAGCATCGCGATCTCGTCGCCGAAGTCGGCGCGCAGCTGGTCGAGCTGGTAGTCGGTGTCCTCGACCGTGTCGTGGAGGAGTGCCGCCGCGATCGTGATCGTGCCGATGCCGAGGTCCGCGAGGATCTGCGCGACCGCCACCGGGTGGGTGATGTAGGGCTCACCCGACTTGCGCTTCTGCCCGTCGTGGGCGCGCTCGGCGACCGAGTACGCCCGCTCGATGAGCGTGACGTCGGCCTTGGGGTGGTGCGAACGGACCGTACGGATCAGCGTGTCGACCGCGCCCGCGGGCTGCGCACGCGAGAACAGACGCGGCAGGAGGGACCGGAGCGAGCCGATGTTCCCCGTCGTGTTCGGCCCGAGCGGACTCGACGGGCGCGGGGCCGAACCGGGACGACTGGCGTCCTGACCACCGGCTCGTTGCGCAGGACCGCCCTGGGGCGTGGACTCACGGGTGTCCGTCATGAAGCGCCTCCAGCGACCGGTGTCCGGGTACGGTCCAGCAAGACTACGCGCGTCCGGTCAGTGCTCGTGACGCGGTTCGCCGTGGGCGTCGGCGTGCTCCACCTGGCCACCGTGCACGACCGGCTGGCCCGCCTGCTCCCACGCGACCATGCCGCCCGTCAGGTTCACGGCCGGCACACCCGACTGCTCGAGTGCCGCGACGACGCGGGCCGAGCGGGCGCCGGAGTGGCAGACCACGATCGCGGGCTGGTCACCCCCGTCGATCTCCTGCCAGCGCCCGACGAGCTCGGACATCGGCACGAGGGTGGCCTCCGGCGCGTGCACCGCGTCCCACTCCCCCTGCTCGCGGACGTCGAACAGCCGTGCACCGGCGTCGATGCGACGACGCGCCTCGGCGACGTCGACGTCCTGGACCTCGACCGCCATCAGACGGCCTCGGCGGTCGCGTCGACCTCGCGCTGCCGCTTGGCGGCGGCCTGGCGCTTCTTCTCGTCGGCCTGCTTCACCTTGGGCTCGTTCTCGCGCAGGTGCGCGTACATCGGCGACGCGATGAAGATCGTCGAGTAGGTGCCGACGATGATGCCGATGAACAGCGCGAGCGAGATGTCCCGCAGCGTGCCGGCACCGAGCACGTACGACCCGATGAAGAGGATCGCCGCGACGGGCAGCAGCGCCACCACGGAGGTGTTGATGGAGCGCACGAGCGTCTGGTTCACCGCGAGGTTGACCGACTGCGTGAACGTCCGGTGCGACTCCTGCGACGTGTTCTCGCGCACCTTGTCGAAGACCACGACGGTGTCGTAGAGCGAGTACCCGAGGATCGTCAGGAAGCCGATGACGGCGGCCGGGGTGACCTCGAGGCCAACGATGCCGTAGACGCCCGCGGTGATGAGCAGGTCGTGCAGGAGCGCCACCATCGCCGAGAGCGACATCTTCCAGGTGCGGAAGTACAGCGCCATGACGACCGCCGCCAGTGCCAGGAAGATCACGAGACCGCGGACGGCCTGTGCGAGCACGTCGGCACCCCACGTCGCCCCGATGTAGGTGGAGGCGACCTGGTCGTCGGAGACGTCGTACGCCTTCGCCAGGGCGTCCTGGACGTCGCTCGTCTGACGGTCGGTCAGCTGCTCGGTCTGGACGCGGATGCCGTCCTGGCCGACCTGCGAGACGCGCGGGATGCCCTCGGGGACGATCGACTCGACGGTGCGGGTCGCGATCGACTGGTCGAGGTCCTTCGCGTTCGAGATCGTGAACTCCGAACCCCCGGTGAACTCGATGCCGAGCTGGTAGCCGCCGCGGAGCCACGGCACCGCGAGCGAGACGACGATCGCGATGATCGCGACGAGGTACCAGGTCTTGCGCCGGCCGACGATGTCGTACGAGCGCTTGCCCGTGTAGAGGTCGCTGCCGAACTGGCTGAAGCTGGCCATCAGTCGTCCTTCCCGTCCGTGGTCGAGCCGGTGGTGCCCGCGTTCTGCTGCGCCTTGCGCTCGGCGATGGTCTGGCGACGCTGCGCCTCGCCCGCGCTCCGCTGCCGCTTGCCGTCGACGACCGGGGCGCGGAACTGCGCGCGACCGCGGTAGACGGCGCCGAGCGCGGCCGGGTCGAGCCCGCTGAACCGGTGTCCTTCGCCGAAGAACCGGCTGCGGGCGATGAGCTGCATCATCGGGTGGGTGAAGAGCACGACCACGACGACGTCGATCAGGGTCGTCAGCAGCAGGGTGAACGCGAAGCCCTTCACGTCGCTGACCGCCAGGACGTAGAGCACGACCGCGGCGAGGAAGTTGATCGAGTCCGACGCGAGGATCGTGCGGAGGGCGCGCTTCCACCCGGCCTCGACGGCGCTCTCGAGCCCGCGTCCGTCGCGCAGTTCGTCACGGATGCGTTCGAAGTAGACGATGAACGAGTCCGCGGTGATGCCGATGGCCACGATGAGGCCGGCGACGCCCGCGAGCGACAGTCGGTAGTCGACGCGCCACGACATGATCGCGATGACGAGGTAGGTCAGCGCGGCGGCGACGCCGAGCGACAGGACGGTGACGAACGCGAGCGCCCGGTACTGGATGACCGAGTAGATGATCACCAGGATCAGGCCGATGAGGCCGGCGACGAGGCCGCCGATCAGCTGCGCGGTCCCGAGCGTCGCCGAGATGTTCTCGTTCGACTGCACCTGGAAGTTGATCGGCAGCGCGCCGTACTTCAGCTGGTCGGCCAGGGTCTTCGCGGACTCGGCGGTGAAGTTGCCGGTGATCTGCGCCTTGCCGTTGGTGATCGCGGCGTTCGTCGCCGGAGCAGTGATGACCGTCCCGTCGAGGACGATCGCGAACTGGTTCTGCGGGGACTGCAGCTTGACGAGACGGTTCGTGACGCTGCTGAAGTCCTTCGAGCCGTCGCCGTTGAACGTCAGGTTCACGGCCCACTGGCCCGTGGTCGCACCCTGCGAGTCCTGGGCGAGGCCCGAGGTCGCGTTGCTGATGTCCGCGCCGGAGACCTCGACCGGGCCGAGCACGAACTTCGCGGTGCCGTCGGCGTCACAGGTGACGAGCGGCTCGTCGTCGGGCGCGGAGGTGACGTCGCCCGGCGCCTTGCAGTCGTAGTTCGTGTACAGGTCCTGCAGGCGCGGCGTGATCTGGTTCAGGTCGCTCGCGTCGGTCGGCTTCGCGCTCGGCGTCGCGGGCAGCGAGGCCGGCGGGGTGTAGGGCGTCGGCGACGCGGTCGCGGAGTCACCGCCGACGGCGGCGTTCGTCGCGGCCGAGGTGGTGAGCACCGGACGGAAGGTCAGCTTCGCCGCCGCCTCGATCCTGTCGATCGTCGCCTTGTCCGGCTTGCCCGGGATGGACACGACGATGTTGTTCGTGCCCTGCGTGTTGATCTGGGACTCGGAGACACCCGTCGCGTTGATGCGCTGGCGGATGATGTTGACCGCCTGGTTCAGCTGCTGCGAGGTGACCGAGCCGCCCTCGGTGTTCTGCGCCGCGAGGGTGAGCTGCGTGCCGCCCTGCAGGTCGAGCGCCAGTTCCGGCACCCAGCTCGCACCGGCGAACCACTTGCCCGTGTCGTCCTTGGTGTTGGCGGCCAGCACCGACGCCGCGGTGTTGAGGCCTGCGAGGGCCGCCATGATGATCACCAACCAGGTGAGCGAACGCAGCGCCTTCTTGACGGGTGTCGATCGTGCCACCGGTCGTCTCGTCTTTCTGTCAGGACCGACGGCGACGCCGGCGGCAGAGGTGAGGCCACCGGGTCCCGAGGGACCCGGTGGCCCGGGGTGTCAGTCTTCGGTCTTGCGCTTGGTCACATCGGGGTCGACCGGCTCGACCCGCTCGCCGAACTCCGGCTCGACGCGGCGGTCGGTGTCGTCCTTGCCGAGGTCGAGCACCGGGGCAGCGGCCGCGGTGTCGGTGACGACCGGGGTCTCCTCGACGTCGGAGGCGTTGTCGTCCACCACGCGCGAGAGCGTCTGACGGTGGACGGTCACGACGGTGCCCGGGGCGATCTCGACGTCGGCGGTGACCTTCTCGTCGTCGACGGAGAGCAGCGTGCCGTACAGGCCGAAGGACAGCATGACGCGGGCACCCGGCTGCATCTTCGTCTGCAGCTCGGACTGCTGCTTCTTGCGCTTGCGCGAGCTGTAGAACATGAAGGCTGCGAACGCGACGATGATGACGATGAGGAAGATGGATTGGTCCATGGGGGCGTTGCCTTCTCTGGTTGCTCGACTTCGGGCCGTAGCAGTCTAGGGCACGGGTCGGCGGGCGATCCTGCACGGTGCTGTCGCGCGGGGGTCCGCTGGGCGGTACACAACATACCACGCGGTCTAGTCGTCGATGGGGAGTCCCGGTTGCGCAGCGGCACCCGCGCCCAGCGTGAGGCCGAAGTGCCGCCAGGCCTGCGGCGTGGCGATGCGCCCGCGCGGGGTCCTCGTGACCAGGCCGACGCGGACGAGGAACGGCTCGACGACCGACTCGATGGTCTCGGACTCCTCGCCCACCGACACCGCGAGGGTGTTCAGGCCGACCGGGCCGCCGTCGAACCGGGTGAGCATCGTCTCGACCACGGCGCGGTCGAGACGATCCAGGCCGAGTTCGTCGACGTCGTACAGGTCGAGCGCACCCTGCACCGCCGCCATCCCGTCGGACGTGCGGTGCACGAGCGCGAAGTCCCGGACGCGCCGCAGCAGGCGGTTCGCGATGCGCGGCGTCCCGCGGGAGCGGCCCGCGATCTCTCGCAGGGCGGTCCGGTCGATCTGCAGCTCGAGCAGGTGCGCCGCCCGGATGAGGACCTGCTCGAGTTCGCCCTTCTCGTAGAACTCGAGGTGGGCGGTGAACCCGAAGCGGTCGCGCAGCGGGTTCGGCAGCAGGCCCGCCCGCGTCGTGGCGCCGACGAGGGTGAACGGGGCGAGGTCGAGCGGGATGCTCGTCGCGCCGGCACCCTTGCCCACCATGACGTCGATGCGGAAGTCCTCCATCGCGAGGTAGAGCATCTCCTCCGCCGATCGCGCCATGCGGTGGATCTCGTCGATGAACAGGACCTCGCCGGGGACCAGGGACGACAGCACCGCGGCGAGGTCGCCGGCGTGCTGGATCGCCGGGCCGCTCGACATGCGCAGCGGGCGACCGGACTCGTGGGCGACGATCATCGCGAGCGTCGTCTTGCCGAGGCCGGGCGGACCGGCCATCAGGATGTGGTCGGGCGTGCGCTCCTGCATCGCTGCGGCCTTGAGCAGCAGGTCGAGCTGCCCGCGGACCTTGCGCTGCCCGACGAACTCGTCGAGGGACTTCGGGCGGAGCGCGCCCTCGAAGGCGAGTTCCTCCTGGGACTCGGCACCGGCGGACGTGATGCCGCTCACCGGCCCGCACCCGTCGGGCGGAGGGTGCCGAGCGCGGCACGGAGGAGCGACTGCGTGCCCATGGCTGCGGCGCCGGGGTCGTTTGCGACGACCGCGTCGACGGCGGACTGCGCGGCGTCCTCGCGCCAGCCGAGGCCGATGAGCGCCGACACGACGTCGAGCGCGGCCGGGTGCGCACCGGCGGCACCCGCGACGGGCGCACCGGCGGGGGCTTGCTCGAACGCGACGAGCTTGCCGGCCAGGGCGACCGTGATGAGCTTCGCGGTCTTCGGACCGATGCCGGACACCTTGCGGAAGGCCGCGTCGTCCTCGTTCGCGACGGCGTTCGCGACCTGGGACGGGTCGAGGTGCGCCAGGACGCCGATCGCCGACTTCGGTCCGACGCCGGACACGCTCCGGAGCAGGTCGAACACCTGGAGCGCATCGGTCGACTCGAACCCGAAGAGCAGGTGCTCGTCCTCGCGCACGATCATCGCGGTGCGCAGGAACACCTCGGAACCCTGGCGCATGGTCAGGGCGTGGGCCGGGGTGACGGTGACGGCGTAGCCCACTCCCCCGGCCTCGACCACCACGGCCGATCCGGCGACGTCGATGCAGGTGCCCCGGAGACTCGCGATCATGCCCACGAGCCTAGGGCCGCCCACCGACGGCACCGGACCGCCGCGCGGCGACGGGCACGCCTGCCCGGCTGCGGTCGACCCGGCCAGCAGCGCGCCGACGGAGGCGCTCGGACGGGCAGCGGTGGACCAGGCCGGCCACGACGCGTCGGATCAGGCCTGGCGGGCGGCCGCGCGACGCGCGGCGGCTGCCCCGTTCGGGCGCGCGGCGGCCGCCGCGGCACGCGCGAGCGGCGAGTCCGCGGTCCCGCCGTTCTGCGCCTCGCGCCACGCGCGTTGCGCCGGGGTGAGCGTCGCCGGACCGGGGCCGACCCGGTCGGGCGATCCGAGCCTCCAGGCATGGCACACGGCCAGGGCGAGCGCGTCCGCGGCGTCGGCGGGCTTCGGGGCCTCGTCGAGACCGAGCACCCGCGCGATCATCGTCTGGACCTGCCGCTTGTCGGCGTTGCCGTACCCCGTGACCGCGGCCTTCACCTCGGACGGGGTGTGCAGCCCGACGGGCAGCCCGCGCGCCGCGGCGGCGTGCAGGGCGAGCCCGGCGGCCTGCGCCGTCCCCATCACGGTCCGGACGTTCGCCTGCGCGAACACCCGCTCGACCGCGACGGCGTCCGGACGGTGCTCGTCGATCTCGGCGGCGATGCCGTCGGCGATGCGGAGCAGGCGCTGCTCGAGCGCCATGTCAGCCGGCGTGCGCACGACCGTGACGTGCACGAGCCGGGCGCGCCGGTTCGGTGCGACCTCGACCACGCCGACGCCGCACCGGGTCAGCCCGGGGTCGACCCCGAGCACCCGGAGCATCTGCCTAGTCCTCGTCCTCGTCGAGCTCGGCCTGGACGTCCGCGGGGATGTCGAAGTTCGCGTAGACGTTCTGCACGTCGTCGCTGTCCTCGAGCGCGTCGATCAGCTTGAAGACCTTGCGCGCGGTGTCGGCGTCGATCGGGACCTTGAGCCCCGGCACGAACTCGGCGTCGGCCGAGTCGTAGTCGATGCCGGCCTCCTGCAGCGCGGTGCGGGCCGCCACGAGGTCGGACGCCTCGGTGATGACCTCGAAGCCGCCGCCCTGGTCGATGACGTCCTCGACACCCGCGTCGAGCACGGCCGTCATGACGGTGTCCTCGTCGAGGCCGTCGACCTTCGACACCGAGATGACGCCCTTGCGGGAGAAGTTGTACGCGACGCTGCCCGGGTCGGCCATGGTGCCGCCGTTGCGCGACATCGCCGTGCGGACCTCGGCCGCGGCACGGTTCTTGTTGTCCGTGAGGCACTCGACGAGCATCGCGACGCCGTTCGGGCCGTAGCCCTCGTACATGATCGTCGTGTACTCGATCGACTCACCGGTCAGGCCGGCGCCACGCTTGATGGCGCGGTCGATGTTGTCGTTCGGCACCGAGGTCTTCTTGGCCTTCTGGACCGCGTCGACCAGGGTCGGGTTGCCCGACAGGTCGGCACCGCCCATCTTGGCCGCGACCTCGATGTTCTTGATGAGCTTGGCGAACGACTTGGCACGACGGCTGTCGATGACGGCCTTCTTGTGCTTGGTCGTTGCCCACTTGGAATGCCCGGACACGGTGCTCCTTGCGTCTAGCGGAAGATCCGCACCAGTCTACCGGCTGGGAGGCGCGGATCGCCGCCGCCCCGCGGGTCGCGTCAGGCCGACGCGACCATCGCCAGCAAGCGGCGGTGGAAGCGGTCCTCGCCCGCGACCTCCGGGTGGAACGCGCTCGCGAGCACGTTGCCCTGCTGCACGGCGACGACCTGCCCGTCGGCGAGGGCACCGAGGACCTCGACGCCCGCGCCGTGCTGCTCCACCACGGGGGCCCGGATGAAGACCGCGTGCACCGGGGCCTCACCGAGCGCCGGCATCGGGATGTCGGTCTCGAAGGAGTCGTTCTGGCTGCCGAACGCGTTCCGCCGCACGGTGGTGTCGAGCACGTCGAGCGTCTGCTGCCCGGGGATGCCCGCGGCGATCCGCGACGAGAGCATGATCATGCCCGCGCACGTGCCGTACGTCGGCAGCCCGCCGCGGATCGCGGCCGACAGGGGCTCGGCCACGCCGAACGCCCGCGAGAGCTTGTCCATCACGCTCGACTCGCCGCCGGGGATCACGACACCGTCGAGGGTGTCGATTTCTTCCGGGCGGCGGAGCGGCACGACGTCCGCGCCGAGTTCGGTCAGCGAGGCGATGTGCTCGCGGAAGTCACCCTGCAGCGCCAGGACCCCGATGCGGGGTCGGGCGCTCACCAGCCGCGCTCGGCGAGACGGTGCGGGGCGGGGACGTCGGCGACGTTGATGCCGACCATCGCCTCGCCGAGCCCGCGGGACACCTCGGCGATGACCTTGGGGTCGTCGTGGAAGGTCACGGCCTTGACGATCGCGGCGGCCCGCGCGGCCGGGTCGCCCGACTTGAAGATGCCGGAGCCCACGAACACGCCGTCGGCGCCGAGCTGCATCATCATCGCGGCGTCGGCCGGGGTGGCCACGCCACCGGCGGTGAAGAGCACGACCGGGAGCTTGCCGGTCTGGGCGACCTCCTTGACGACGTCGAACGGCGCCTGGAGCTCCTTGGCGGCGACGTAGAGCTCGTCCTCCTTGAGGTACCGCAGCGCCGCGATCTCCTTCGAGATGGTGCGGATGTGCTTGGTCGCCTCGGAGACGTCACCGGTGCCGGCCTCGCCCTTGGAGCGGATCATCGCGGCGCCCTCGGTGATGCGACGGAGCGCCTCGCCCAGGTTGGTGGCACCGCAGACGAAGGGGGTGGTGAAGTTCCACTTGTCGATGTGGTTGACGTAGTCGGCCGGCGACAGCACCTCGGACTCGTCGATGTAGTCGACGCCGAGCTCCTGCAGCACCTGCGCCTCGACGAAGTGGCCGATGCGGGCCTTCGCCATGACCGGGATCGACACCGCGGCGATGATCTCCTCGATCATCGACGGGTCGGACATGCGGGCGACGCCGCCCTGCGCGCGGATGTCGGCGGGCACGCGCTCGAGGGCCATGACGGCGGTCGCGCCGGCCTCTTCCGCGATGCGCGCCTGCTCGGCGTCGATGACGTCCATGATGACGCCGCCCTTGAGCATCTCGGCGAGGCCGCGCTTGACGCGGTCGGAGCCGGTGATCGAGGTGCCGTTGCCGTTGGTGCCCGAGGTGCTGGTGCTGTCGCTCATGATGCCGACAGTCTAGTCCGCAGCGGGCCAGCCCTCCGCGACGAGACGGCGGGTGTCCCCCAACAGCTGGGACATCGACTTCGTGCGCGCGATGATCGGGAAGAAGTTCGCGTCCGAGGCCCACCGCGGCACGACGTGCTGGTGCAGGTGCGCGGCCACACCGGCGCCGGCGACCTCGCCCTGGTTCATGCCGATGTTGAAGCCGTCGCAGTGCGAGACCTCGCGGAGGACGCGCATCGCGGTCTGGGTCAGCTCGCCCATCTCGCGGAGCTCGTCGGGGGTCGCCTCGTCGTAGAGCGGGACGTGGCGGTAGGGGCAGACCAGCAGGTGGCCGTTGTTGTACGGGAAGAGGTTGAGCAGCACGTACGCGTGCTCGCCGCGGGCGACGATCAGGCCGTCCTCGTCGGACTTCCCCGGTGCCTCGCAGAACGGGCAGTCGTCCTCGTGCCCGCGCCCCTTGCCCTCGCGACCGGCGTCGATGTACGCCATCCGGTGCGGGTTCCAGAGGCGCTGGAAGGCGTCCGGCACCGCGGCGCCGGTGGCGGCGTCACGGATGACCAGCGGGTCGTCCGCGGACCCGGTGCCGGCGGCCCCGGGGCGGACCGCGTCCGTCGCGCCGGGCGCAGCCGCGGCCCCGGCGCCGGCCGCGTCGACGACGTGACCGGTCCCGGGGACCTCGGGCGAGCCTCCCGGCTGCTCGGCGACCATCAGACCTGCGCGCGGTCGCGGATCGCGGTGGTGATGCGCTCGACCGCCTCGTCGACGGGCACGCCGTTGTCCTGGCGGCCGTCGCGGAACCGGAACGAGACCGCCCCGGCGTCGCGGTCGTCGCCACCGGCGATGAGCTGGAACGGCACCTTCGCCTTGGTGTGCGTGCGGATCTTCTTCTGCATGCGGTCGTCCGAGTGGTCGACCTCGGCACGGACCCCGTGCGCGCGGAGCTTCGCGACGACCTCGTCGAGGTAGTCGCCGTACTCGGCGGCGACCGGGATCGCGACGACCTGGACCGGCGACAGCCAGGCCGGGAAGGCGCCCGCGTAGTGCTCGGTCAGGACGCCGAAGAACCGCTCGATCGAGCCGAACAGGGCGCGGTGGATCATCACCGGGCGCTTCCGGGAGCCGTCCGGCGCCGTGTACTCGAGCTCGAAGCGCTCGGGCAGGTTGAAGTCGAGCTGCACGGTGGACATCTGCCAGGTGCGGCCGATGGCGTCGCGCGCCTGGACGGAGATCTTCGGGCCGTAGAACGCGGCACCCGCGGGGTCCGGGACGAGCTCGAGCCCGGACTCCTCGGCGACCTCGCGCAGGGTGTTCGTCGCGATGTCCCAGACGTCGTCGTCGCCGACGTACTTCTCGGGGTCCTTCGTGGACAGCTCGAGGTAGAAGTCGTCGAGGCCGTAGTCGCGGAGCAGCGAGAGCACGAACTCGAGGGTCGTGGTCAGCTCCTCCTTCATCTTCTCCTGGGTGGTGAAGATGTGGGCGTCGTCCTGGGTCATGCCGCGGACGCGCGTCAGGCCGTGGATGACGCCGGACTTCTCGTTGCGGTACACGGTGCCGAACTCGAACATCCGCAGCGGCAGGTCCCGGTACGACCGGGCCTGCGAGCGGTACGCCAGGATGTGCATCGGGCAGTTCATCGGCTTGAGGTAGTAGTCCGCGCCCTGCCGGGTGACGTTGCCGTCCTCGTCGCGCGCCTCGTCCATGTGCATGGCCGGGAACATGCCGTCCTTGTACCAGCCGAGGTGCCCGGACTGCTCGAACAGGTCGCCCTTGGTGATGTGCGGCGTGTAGACGAAGGAGTAGCCCTCCTGCTCGTGCCGACGGCGCGAGTAGTCCTCCATCTCGCGGCGGATGATGCCGCCCTTCGGGTGGAAGATCGCCAGCCCGGAGCCGATCTCGTCGGGGAACGAGAACAGGTCGAGCTCGGCGCCGAGCTTGCGGTGGTCGCGCTTGGCGGCCTCCTCGAGGCGCACGAGGTACGCCTTGAGCTGGTCCTTGTCCGGCCAGGCGGTGCCGTAGACGCGCTGCAGCTGCGGGTTCTTCTCGGAGCCGCGCCAGTACGCCGCGGCGACGCGCATGAGCTTCGAGGCGTTGCCGATCCAGCGGGTGTGCGGGACGTGCGGCCCGCGGCAGAGGTCCTGCCAGACGACCTCGCCGGTCTTCGGGTCGACGTTCTCGTACACGGTCAGCTCGCCGGCGCCGACCTCGACGCTCTCGCCCGAGTCACCCTCGGCAGCGGCGCCCTTGAGCCCGATGAGCTCCTGCTTGTACGGCTCCCCCGTCATGAGCTCGCGGGCCTCGTCGTCCGTGACGACCTTGCGCCGGAAGCGCTGAGCCTGCTTGACGATGCGGTCCATGCCCTTCTCGATCGCCTTGAGGTCGTCCGGGGTGAACGGCTCGGCGACGTCGAAGTCGTAGTAGTAGCCGTCGGTGACGGGCGGGCCGATGCCGAGCTTCGCGTCGGGGTTGATCTGCTGCACGGCCTGCGCGAGCACGTGCGCGGCCGAGTGACGGAGGATGTCGAGGCCGTCCTGCTCGTCGAGCGTCACCGGCTCGGCGGTCTCGCCCGCCTGCACGTCGGCGGCGAGGTCCTTGAGCACGCCGTCGACGCGGATCGCCACCACGCCGCGGACGCCGTCGAAGAGCTCGGTGCCCGTCGTGGTCGTCGTCGCGGTGCGGGGCTCGGGTGCCTGGGGAAGGTCTGCGGGCGCGGGTGCGACTGACTCGGTCACGATCGTGGTGCTCCTCGGTTGGATCAGGGGTGGGTCAAGACTAGTGCGCGGCCTCAGGCGGGGACGCGTCCGAGCGTGGTCACGGGCAGGCGCGGCTCCAGGCGCTCCCGACCCGCCAGCCCGTCGAGCTCGAGCAGCGACGCGAACCCGATCGCCTCGTACCCGGCGCGCTCGAGCAGCGTGATCGTCGCCGCACCGGTCCCACCCGTGGCGAGGACGTCGTCGACGACGAGCACCCGGGTGCCCTGGGGTAGCTGCCCGGGGCGGAGCTCGAGTTCGGCCTCGCCGTACTCGAGCGCGTACTGCTCACTGAGCACCTCGCCGGGGAGCTTGCCGGCCTTGCGGACGGTCAGGACGCCGACCTGGTGCTGCGCGGCGATCCCGCCGGCCAGGGCGAACCCGCGTGCCTCGATGCCCGCGACGGCCGAGAACCCGGCGCCGATCGCGAACGGGGCGGCGAGGGCCTCGCAGACGCGGCCGAAGGCGACCGGGTCGGAGAACACCGGCGTCACGTCGCGGAACAGGATCCCCGGCTTCGGGAAGTCCGGGACGATCGCGGTGAGTCGTTCGACGAGGGCAGCAGCGGTTTCGGTCACCGCACAACGGTAGTCGACCGTGCCCGCACCACGCCGCCGCGGAGCCGTCAACCCCCTCCTTCTGGTGCTCGACCCGGCACGGGAGCAGGAGTTCCCATGGTCGGCACCGGGACCGCGTGCGCAGGGCACACGCCCGGTCGGGAGGAACCGTGCACCACCACAGGACCACCATCCCGGGCAGGGCCGGCTCCCACGGGACGACGACCAGGACGACGACCCCGGGCAGGGCCGGGCGCCGGGCAGCCGTCGTCACCGCCGCGGCCCTCCTGACCGGGGCGGTCGTGCTCACCGGCGCACCGGCGATCGCCGCACCGAGCGGGAGCACCGCCGCGCGCACGTCCGCCGCGGTCCCCCGCGGGTCGACCAGCACCACCGCGAGCACGACCGCCGTCGCCCGACCCCCGGTCACGCCGCGCACACTCCGCACCGCTCCCCCCGTCGAGGTCTTCGCGGGCGGCCCGACGCTGCAACCCGACGCGCAGGCCGGGGTCGCCGCCACCCGGCTCGCCGCCGAGGGCCGCACGACCGAGGCCGCCGCCGCCCGCACGATCGCCGCGCAGCCGGTCGCGACCTGGCTCGGCGACTGGCTCCGGGGCGACCTGCTCGACCGCGTCGTCGCGCGCAACCTCGCCGCCGCCGAGGCGTCCGGCACCACCCCCGTCTTCGTCACCTACGCGGTGCCGAACCGCGACTGCGGCGGGTTCTCGGCCGGCGGCCTGACCGCCGCCGACTACACCGCGTGGAACGGGCGCATCGCCGGGATGCTCCGCGGGCACCGGGCGGTGGTGCTCGTCGAGCCGGACTCGCTCTCGCACCTGCCGACCTGCCGCTCGGAGGACGCCACGCGCCCGGCACTCCTCGCGGCCGCGGTCGACGCGTTCGCCGCGGCCGGGGTGCCCGCCTACCTCGACGGCGGCAACGAGAACTGGAACAAGCCCGCCGTGCAGGCCGACCTGCTGCAGCGCGCCGGCATCGACCGCGCGCGCGGGTTCTTCACGAACGTGTCGAACTTCTACGCCCTCGAGGGCGAGCAGGCCTACGCCGAGCGCCTCAGCGCGCTGACCGGTGGCTCCCGCTACGTCGTCGACGTGTCGCGGAACGGCCGGGGCTGGCTCGGCACGTGGTGCAACCCGCCCGGCGCCGGGCTCGGGCAGACCCCGCGCGTGGCGAACGGGACGACCGGGCTCGACGCCCTGCTGTGGGTCAAGACCCCGGGCCTGAGCGACGGCACCTGCAACGGCGGCCCGGCGGCGGGCACCTGGTACGCGTCGTACGCGGTCGCGCTGGTCGCGAACCGAGCGGGCTGACGCCGGCCGGGAGGCGCGCCCCACCTCCCTGCGCCCCCACCGCTCGCCGCGTGGGCGGCGCACCGGCGCGGGCTCGCCGGGCACGCGAGCGCCGCTCGGCACCCCGCTCGCGCGGGTCGGGTGCTCCCCGTTGTGCAGATGGTCCGGCAGCGGAGCGCCCCCGGCGTCGGGCGACCGGGCCGGTCAGCGCCACATGCGCATCGCGGCGCCGCGGACGAGCAGGTCGAGCTCGCGCTCGCGCCGCTCGCGCTCCAGGCGCTGCCGGGTCGCGTGGTCGACGGACGGCCGCACGCGGTGGGTCCGACGACTCCAGATGATGAGGGACATGCCGACGCGCAGGGCGATGCGGTCGGCCAGGGACACGCGCCGCACGGCTGCAGCGGTGTCGGGCGGACGGGTGGACGTGGTCTTCGACGACACGGTGGTTCCCCTTCAGGGAGTGGTGCCCGAGAACGGGCGGTACGGAGGGTGCGGCGGAGCGCCGGCGCGGACGCCCGGCGGTCGGGCATCACGAGGACCCGGTCGACCGGCGCCACGGAAGAACCCGTCGGGAGGACAGTCCGACAAGCCCGGAGAACGGGCACGACACCACGTCCGGGAATGCGGACGGGAATGTCGGAACAATGCACGGACGGTGCATTCCGCAACGGTTCCGGATCGGAACGGGAGCGGTGTGGTGGAATGCCGCTGGACGAGCGCCGCACCGGCACGGGTACCCCCGCCGGGCGCAGCCGACACCGTCGCGACCACGCCGACACGGTCGGCGGTCACGGGTGCGGATGGGCAGGGCCCGGCGACGCCTGGCAGGTCACCCCCGGAGGGCGGACCTCAGTGCAGACGTGCCGGAACGGCAGGTGTCGAGCGGTGCGGGACGCTCGCGGTCAGCGGACCCGGAGCGGGGTCCAGCTGGCTCCACGGAATCCACGGAACGGAGTCATCGCGGTGATCATCATGGTCAGCCCCCCTCTCGGTCTCGTGCTGACGCGGTGTGCTCGTGAACACTATCCACACCGGGAATGCATGCGCAACCCTTTCCTCGAAGAATCTCGGAATGCATTCCTGCGCACACGGGACGACCCCGGTACCGAGGTGGTACCGGGGTCGTTGCGATCGTGCACGGACCGGGGTCCGGGCGCGCCGTCACCTACCGCGTGGCGTGCTCCGCGACCCGCGCCGTGAGCGCGCCGTCCTCGACGTCGACCAGGACGGTGTCGCCCTCCGCGACGGCGCCGTCGACCACCAGGGTCGCGATGCGGTCGTCGACCTCGCGCTGCACGAGGCGGCGGAGCGGTCGGGCACCGTACTCGGGCTCGTACCCGTGCTCGGCGAGCCAGTCGGCGGCCGCGTCGGTGACCGTCATCGTCATGCCCTGTGCGAGCAGGCGGAGGCCGGTCTCGTGCAGCAGCAGCGACACGATCGAGCGGAGCTGTCCGGGCTCGAGCTTGCGGAAGAGCACGACGTCGTCGATGCGGTTGATGAACTCCGGCCGCATCGCCTCGCGCAGCTTGCCCATCACCCGGGCGCGGAGGTCCTCCTCGGCGTACCCGTCGGCACCGGCCGCCGAGAACCCGAGCGCGCCGGACCGCGACGCGAGGAACTCCGACCCGATGTTCGACGTCATCACGACGACGGTGTTCCGGAAGTCCACCGTGCGGCCCTGCCCGTCGGTGAGCCGCCCGTCGTCGAGCACCTGCAGGAGCAGGTTGAAGACGTCCGGGTGGGCCTTCTCGACCTCGTCGAGCAGGATCACCGAGTACGGGTTCCGCCGGACGCGCTCGGTCAGCTGGCCGGCCTCGTCGTACCCGACGTACCCGGGAGGGGCACCGACGAGCCGCGACACCGTGTGGCGCTCGCCGTACTCGCTCATGTCGAAGCGGAGCATCGCCGACTCGTCGCCGAACAGCGACGCGGCCAGGGCCTTCGCGAGCTCGGTCTTGCCGACACCGGTCGGGCCGAGGAACAGGAAGCTCCCGACCGGACGGCGCGGGTCGCCCATGCCGGTCCGGCTGCGCCGGACCGCGGTGGCGACGGCGCTCACGGCGTCGTCCTGGCCGACCACCCGCTCGTGCAGGTCGTCCTCGAGCGCGGCGAGCCGGGACCGGTCGCCCTGTGTCAGGCGCGTCGCCGGGATGCCGGTGGCGCGGGACACCACCTCGGCGACGTCGGCCTCCGTGATCGTGCGGTCACCGGCTGCCGGACGGGAGGCGCGGCTGACGTCACCCTGTGAGGCGGCGGTGATCCGCGCCTCCAGTCCGTCCACCTCGTCGCGCAGGCGCGACGCGTCCTCGTAGCGTTCCTCGGCGACCGCGGCGTCCTTGGCCGCCGTGAGCGCGGCGACCTGCTCGCGCAGGGCCGCGACGTCGTCGTCGCCCGACAGGGCGAGCCGACGGCGTGCGCCCGCCTGGTCGACGAGGTCGATGGCCTTGTCGGGCAGGTGCCGGTCGGTGACGTAGCGGTGCGACAGCTCGACCGCGGCGCGCAGGGCGTCCGGGGTGTACTCGACGTCGTGGTGCTCGGCGTAGCGCGGGGCGAGGCCGGTGAGGATCGCGACGGCGTCCTCGACGCTCGGCTCGCCGACGGTCACGGGCTGGAAGCGCCGTTCGAGGGCTGCGTCCTTCTCGATGCGGCGGTACTCGGCGAGGGTCGTCGCACCGACGAGGTGCAGGTCGCCACGGGCCAGGCGGGGCTTGAGGATGTTGCCGGCGTCCATCGAGCCGCCCTCGCCGCCACCGCCCGCGCCGACCACGGTGTGCAGTTCGTCGACGAACAGGACGAGCTCGTCGGCGTGCGCCGCGACCTCGTCCATGGCCGTCGTGAGGCGCTCCTCGAAGTCGCCGCGGTAGCGGGTGCCGGAGAGCATGGCGGCGAGGTCGAGGGCGACCACGCGCTTGCCGCGCAGCAGGCCGGGGACGTCGCCGTCGGCGATGCGCTGCGCGAGGCCCTCGACGATCGCGGTCTTGCCGACGCCGGGCTCCCCGATCAGCACGGGGTTGTTCTTGGTGCGACGGAGCAGGACCTCGACGGTCTGCTCGATCTCGGCGGCGCGGCCGATCACCGGGTCGATGCGGCCCTGCCGCGCGCGCTCGGTCAGGTCGGTCCCGAACCGGTCGAGCGTCGGGGTGTCGGACTGCTGCTGGTCGGTCTGCTGGTCGGACTCGGTGGTGCCGGGCATCGGGCGCCCCTCTCGTGCGGCCTCGGCCGCCTGCTGTGCGTACGACTGCAGGACCTGCGGCGTGACCCCGGCGCTCGCGAGGAGCTGACCCGTCACGGTGTCCTGGTCGGTGACGAGCGCGAAGAAGACGTGCTCGGGGTCGGTGTAGGTGCTGCCGAAGCCACGCGCGGCCTGGGTGGCCTCGAGCAGGATCCGCTGCGCGGTCGCGGTCAGCCCCGGACGCCCGGGAGCCGCGTCCAGGGACTCGCGGGCCATCGGCAGGCGCTGCTCGACCTCGGCGGCGAAGCGCTCCGGGTCGACGCCGGCGTGCTGCAGGACGGCGCCGAAGGGGTCGGTCCGGACGAGCACGTGCAGGACGTGGAGTGCGTCCACCTCGTGCTGGCCCTGGGCGACGGCGTACTCCGCGGCCTGCTGGAGCAGACCGTGGGTGCGGCGGCTGAGCAGCCGCGTGATGTCGACCGGTCGACCGAGCGGTACCGACCGCTGGCCGCCGGGCTGCTGTGCCGCGAGCAGGCGTGCGAGGAACGCGTCGAACGCGTCGCCGCCGGTCGGGCCGAACGTCTCTGGCAACGGGACCTCCTGGGGAACGTGAGTGCCTTCGACTCAGTGCAACGCAGGAGGGGTCGGCTCATTCCCGGCAGCGGGAAGAACTTGCGCCGGGGTGACTCAAGTCCGGGCGATCCGGGCCGTCCGGGCGTCCGTGGCCCGGACGAGGTCGGCCGGGGTGAGCTCGATGTCGAACCCGCGACGGCCGCCCGAGACGAAGATGCTCGGGTAGTCCGCGGCCGACGCGTCGACGACCGTCCGCAGGGGCGTCTTCTGCCCGACGGGGCTGATCCCGCCGACGACGTACCCGGTGCGCTTCTCGGCGAGGGCGGGCAGCGCGAGGGACGCCTTCTTGCCGCCGAGCACGGCCGCGACGGCCTTGAGGTCGAGACGGTTCGCGACCGGGACCACGGCGACGGCGAGCTGCCCGTCGACCGAGACGACGAGGGTCTTGAAGACCTGCTCCTCGCGGAGGCCGAGCGCGGCGGCGGCCTCCTCGCCGAAGTTCGTCGCCGTCTCGTGGTGTTCGTACACGTGCGGCGTGAACGGGATCCCTGCCCGTTCGAGGGCGAGGGTCGCTGGGGTGCTCGGCGATCCTGCGGTCATGGTGGGTTCAGGCTAGCGCCCCGCGTGGCTCGGTC
>NZ_MCIG01000028.1 GCF_001705035.1 Curtobacterium sp. UCD-KPL2560
GCCGGGAAGCCTACCGGCCCGCCGGGGGTCGCCGGGGGCGACCGCGTCACGGACGGGAGGCGCGTGCCGGGCCCACCCCGTCCCTCCCGTCGTCCCCGTGGGGCGGACGGGAGGCGCGTGGCGGGCCCGCGCCGCGCCTCCCGTCCGTGACGCGGTCGCCCCCGGCGACCCCCGGCGGGCCGGTAGGCTTCCCGGCATGCCGCAGACCGGAACCGCGACACGCACGTCCACGCCGGTCTGGGCCGTCAAGCTCGCGGTGGTGACCGCCCTCGTCGGCCTGGCGGGCGGCGTCGCCGGCATCACGGTCTGGCTGGCGCTGCAGCTCATCCAGTTCGTCGCGTTCGGGTACCCGTTCGGCGGACACCTCGAGGCGGCCGATGCGCCGTCCGGGTGGAACCGGTTCCTCGCGCTCGCCGCCGCCGGTGTCCTCACAGGCGTGGCCTGGTGGGCGCTCCGGCGCTGGGGGCGACCGGTCGTCTCCGTGCCCGCCGCCGTGGGCGGGAAGCGGATGCCGGCGCTGGCGACCCTCGCGAACGCGGGGGTGCAGATCCTCGCGGTCGGGCTCGGCGCCTCGATCGGCAAGGAGGTCGCCCCGCGCGAGGTCGGGGCGTGGCTCGCCCAGGTCGTCACCGTCAAGGCCGGGCTGACCGACCGCGAGCGGAAGATCCTCGTCGCGTGCGGTGCCGCGGCCGGTCTCGCCGCCGTCTACGACGTCCCGCTCGGCGGCGCGCTCTTCGCGGTCGAGGTGCTGCTCGGCGAGCTCACCTTCGCCACCGCGCTGCCCGCCTTCGCCACGAGCGCGATCGCCGCGGTGACCGCCCGCCTCGTGATCCCCGACGAGGTGCTCTACCACGTGCCGGCCACGCACCTGTCGCCGTCGCTGCTCGTGTGGGCGGTGGTCGTCGGCCCGCTCCTGGGCTTCGCCGGGGTCGGGTTCGTGAAGCTCACGAACCGGTTGCAGGCGACCGCGCCGAAGGGGTGGCACCTGCTCGTCGTGCTGCCGGTCGTCTTCGCGATGGTCGGCCTCATCGCCGTGCCGTTCCCCGACATCCTCGGCAACGGACGCGCGCTCGGGCTCGTCGCGATGAACGCGACGACGAGTGCGCCCGACTTCGCCGGGGTCGGCCCGATCGTGTTCCTGCTCCTCCTCGCCGTGCTCCGCACCATCACGACGTCGGCGACGATCGGCGCCGGTGCCGTGGGCGGCACGCTCACCCCGTCGATCGCGATCGGCTCGGCGGTCGGTGCGGCCCTCGGCGGTGCGTGGGTGCTGCTCTGGCCCGCGGACGGTTCGACGCTCGTGTCCTTCGCGTTCGTCGGGGCGGCGGCGTTCCTCGCAACGACCATGCGGGCGCCCTTCACCGCGCTCGTGCTCGTCGTCGAGTTCACCCAGGAGGGCACGGACGTCCTCGTGCCGTCCATGCTCGCGGTCGCCGGCTCGGTCGCGGTCGGGTACCTGCTCGCCCGCCGGCGCAGCGCGCAGATGACTTGACGCTCCGTGGTGCGGGACCGCCGGACGTCGCGGGGGCGGTCGGCCCGACGCGGGCGTCGTGGGTCGGTCGGCCCGACGCGGTCGTCGTGGGGCCGCTCTGTCCGACGCGGACGTCGCGGGGGCGGTCGGCCTAGCATCGGCGACAGCGCGGGGTGCACCGCTCCGCCGCACGACGAGGAGGGCACGATGGCCGGGTTCGACGACATCACCAAGAAGGCACAGCAGTTCCTGCAGGACGGCAAGGTGCAGGACGCCCTGAAGAGCGAGAAGGCCGAGGGCATCAGCGACAAGGTACTCGACGGGGTCGCCGACGCGGTCAAGAAGGCCACCGGGGGCAAGTACGACGACAAGATCGACGGCGCCCGCGACACCGCGGACGAGCACATCGGCAACCAGTAGGCCGTCCGCGCGGGGACCGGCCGCGCGGTCGGTGTCCGCTCTGGGCGATTGGACGCGGGGGCCGTCGGGGACCACGATTGTGTGGTGACCGACGCCCCCGCTCCGCACGTGCCGACCCGGCCACTGACCGCCGCCGAGGTCGAGGCGATCCGCCGGGACTTCCCGATCCTGCACCAGGAGGTCAACGGCGCCCCGCTCGCGTACCTCGACTCCGGGGCCACCGCCGAGCGGCCCGTGCAGGTCCTCGACGCCGAGCGCCGGTTCCTCGAGCGCGACAACGCCGCAGTGCACCGCGGTGCCCACACGCTCGCGGCCCTGGCGACCGACGCCTACGAGGACGCCCGTGCCACCGTCGCCCGCTTCGTCGGGGCGTCGAGCCCGTCCGAGGTCGTCTGGACCGCCAACGCGACCGACGCGCTGAACCTCGTGGCGTACGGCATCGCCAACGCCAGCCACGGCCGCGGGGGAGCGGCCGCCGAGCGCTTCCGCATCGGACCCGGCGACGAGCTGCTCGTCACCGAGGCCGAGCACCACGCCAATCTCGTGCCGTGGCAGGAGCTCGCCGCCACCACCGGTGCGACCCTGCGCTGGGTGCCCGTCGCCGACGACGGCACCTGGACCGCCGACGACATGGTCGGGATGATCGGGGAGCGCACCCGGGTCGTCGCCTTCGCGCACGTGTCGAACGTGACCGGCATGGTCGCCCCGGTCGCCGAGGTCGTCGCCGCCGCGCACGAGCACGGCGCCCTCGTGGTCCTCGACGCCTGCCAGTCCGCACCGCACCGTCCGCTCGACGTCCGCGCGCTCGACGTCGACTTCGCCGCGTTCTCCGGGCACAAGATGCTCGGCCCGAACGGCATCGGCGTGCTGTGGGGCCGGCGCGAGCTCCTCGACGCCCTGCCGCCGTTCCGCACGGGCGGCTCGATGATCACGACCGTCACGATGGAGTCGTCGGACTACCTGCCCGCCCCCGAGCGCTTCGAGGCCGGCACGCAGCCCGTGTCGCAGGCGGTCGCGCTCGCCGAGGCGGTCCGCTACCTCGAGCGCATCGGCACCGACCGGGTCCGCGACCACGAGGAGGCCCTGGCGCAGCGCATGCTCGAGGGGCTCGCGACGGTCCCCGGTGTCCGCGTGGTCGGGCCGCCCGTCGGGGTGCCCCGGTCCGGGCTCGTCGCGTTCGACGTCGCGGGCGTGCACGCGCACGACGTCTCCCAGTACCTCGACGCGCAGGGCATCGCGGTGCGGTCGGGCCACCACTGCGCCCAGCCGCTGCACCGCCGACTCGGCCTGACCGCGACGAGCCGGGCGAGCACGTACGTGTACACGACCGACGAGGACGTCGACCGCTTCGTCCGGGCCGTGGCCGAGGTGCGGGGCTACTTCGGGGCGGACGACACGGCCCACCCCGCGGCCGGCACCACCGGGGAGGACCGCGCATGAGCTCCCTCGACGCGCTCTACCAACAGGTCATCCTCGACCACGCGAAGGCGCGGCACGGCCACGGGCCGCTCACCGACGCCGATGCCGAGCACTTCGAGCGGAACCCCACGTGCGGCGACGAGATCACCGTGCGGGTGCGGCTCGAACCGGGCACGGACCGGATCGCCGCGCTCGCGTGGGAGGGCGACGGGTGCTCGATCTCGATGGCGTCGGCCTCGGTGCTGACCGACATGGCCGTCGGCCGGACGGTTCCCGAGCTCCTCGCGCTCACCGAGGCGTTCCGCGAGATGATGCGGTCGCGCGGCGCGGGGGAGCCCGACGAAGACGTGCTCGAGGACCTCGTGGCGTTCCACGGCGTCTCGAAGTTCGTCATGCGCGTGAAGTGCGGGATGCTCGCGTGGGTCGCGGCCGAGACGGCGGCGCAGCAGGCGCTCGCCCGCTGACGCCGGCCCGCCGTCAGGCGTCGATCGCGGCGAGCACGACGGGGTCCACGCAGCCCGCGGCGAACCCCCGGATCCGGCGGTCGATGTCCCGCTGCAGCACGACCGTGCCGATCCGTTCGGCGATCGGCGCGAGCCAGGCCGGGCGGCACGTGAAGTTGTAGCGCCAGACCGCGAGCGTGTGGTCCGGCCGGTCGGGGACGGGGGTGAAGCGCCAGCCGCCGCCCATCTTCTCGAAGAACCACGAGCCCTTCGTCATCTTCATCCCGACGTTCGACGGCGGGTTGTACGACACGTACTCGCTCTCCATCGCGAGCCCGAACCGCTGCACCGTGTACGTCCGGACACCCTTCGCGGGCACGGTCGCGTCGATCAGGTGCTGGCGGCGGATGAACGGGTCCCAGCGCTTCCGGGTCGCGCCCTGGGTCTGCGACACCGCGAACGCGACCTCGACCGGGACGGGGACGGTGACGCGCGACTCGACGACGGGCATGTCGCCATCGTGCCAGGTCGGGTCCGGCGCCGGTCGTGTCACACGGCGTCGCGGTGCGTCACGGATCGTCACCGTCCGTGACCGGACCGTCCCGGGCGTCGTACGGTCGCGGCGTGACCCCGACGAACGAGCCCGCGCCCCGGCAGATCCGCTTCAACGCGTTCGACATGAACTGCGTCGCGCACCAGTCCTCCGGGCTGTGGCGCCACCCCCGCGACCGCTCCCGCAGCTACCGGGACCTGTCGTACTGGACGGACCTGGCCCGCACGCTCGAGGCCGGGGCCTTCGACGGGATCTTCATCGCCGACGTGCTCGGGACCTACGACGTGTACGGCGGCTCGAACGAGGCCGCGCTGCGGACCGGGTCCCAGGTGCCGGTGAACGACCCGATCCTGCTGGTGTCCGCGATGGCCTCGGTCACCGAGCACCTCGGCTTCGGCATCACCGCGGGCACCGCCTACGAGCACCCGTACCCGTTCGCGCGCCGTGTGTCGACGCTCGACCACCTGACGAAGGGCCGCGTCGGCTGGAACGTCGTCACGGGTTACCTGCCGAGCGCCGCACGGAACATGGGGCAGACGGACCAGCTCAGCCACGACGACCGCTACGACGTCGCGGACGAGTACCTCGAGGTCCTCTACAAGCTGTGGGAGGGGTCGTGGGAGGACGACGCCGTGGTCGAGGACCGCGCGTCCGGCGT
The DNA here is from genome assembly GCF_001705035.1 of Curtobacterium sp. UCD-KPL2560. Taxonomy (GTDB): domain Bacteria; phylum Actinomycetota; class Actinomycetes; order Actinomycetales; family Microbacteriaceae; genus Curtobacterium. The sequence continues at coordinate 4,965 of NZ_MCIG01000028.1, forward strand.
CTTCACCGACCCGGCGAAGGTGCACCCGATCGAGCACCACGGCCGGCACTTCGACGTCCCGGGCATCCACCTGTCCGAGCCGTCGGTGCAGCGCACCCCGGTGATCTACCAGGCGGGCGCATCGCCGCGCGGCATCGCGTTCGCTGCCGACCACGCCGAGGCGATCTTCGTCGGGGCGCCGACGCTGCCGCAGCTCGCCGCGACCGTGCGCAGGATCCGGGACGCGCTCGAGGCCGCCGGGCGCGACCGGTACGCCGCGAAGATCTACACACTCCTGACCGTGATCACCGACGCGACCGACGAGGCCGCCCAGGCGAAGTACGAGGACTACCTGTCGTACGCCTCCGAGCTCGGCGCGCTCGTGCTCAACTCCGGCTGGATGGGCGTCGACCTGTCGCAGTGGGACCTCGACGAGCCGCTCGGCGACGTCGAGTCGAACGCGATCCAGTCCGCGGCGGCGAACATCTCCGCCGCCACGGGCGAGGACGGCACCGCGTGGACGATCCGCGACCTCGCCCGGCACACCGCGATCGGTGGGCTCGGCCCGGTGGCCGTCGGCGGGGGAGCGACCATCGCCGAGCAGTTGCTCGACATCCAGGCGCAGACCGACGTCGACGGGTTCAACCTGGCCTACGCGGTGACCCCGGGCACGTGGGAGGACGTCATCGAGTTCGTCGTCCCGGAGCTCCGCGCACGCGGCGCCTACCCCGAGGGCTACACGCCGGGGTCGCTCCGGCACAAGCTGCACGGCCGCGGGGACCGGCTGCCCGAGGAGCACCGGGGTGCCGGGTACCGCGTCGGCGCCCGCGCGACCACCTGACCCGGTCGGCGGGGCGGCCCGGCGTAGGGTGGAACGGTGATCGGGTCGTCCTTCGTCGTGCGGACCGCGGACGACGAGACGACCGCGGTGGCCTGCACCGAGCTCTGGGTCGCCGCCGTGGCAGCACGGGACGGGCAACCGCCGTCGGACGCGGTGCGGGAGCGTGCCCGCGACAAGTTCGCCGCGGACCGCGTCGCCCTGGTCGTCGCCGACGCGGGCCCGCGCCCCGACGGCACCCGTGACGGCACGGCGCCGGTCGCTGGCTTCGTCCTCGTGTCGGCCCCCGGTACCGGTGGCGGCCCGGCGAGCGACGCCGCGTACCTCAGCCTGCTCGCCGTCGCGCCGCACGCGCAGGGGCACGGCCTCGGCCGACGCCTGCTCGCCGCCGCCGTCGAGGCAGCCGCAGCGGCCGGCCACGACCGCTGCGAGCTGCACGCCCTCGACGACAACGCCCCCGCGGTCGCGCTCTACCGCAGCGCCGGGTTCGCGCCCGTCGGCCCGCCGTTCCCGCACCCCCTGAGCGGCCGTCCGACCCGGGTCTGGCGGACCGGACCCGAGCCGGTCAGGTAAGGCGAACCTCACCAGGAAACCCCCGGTCAGGGCAGCCTTCCCTTGCTGGCGCGATCCCCCGGACGGTGGTTCGATGGCCGACATGTCGACCGCAACGGACCTCTCGCTCCCCGTCTCCGAGCACGACGACGCCGCGAGCGCCGCCCGCCTCAACTGGCTCCGTGCCGGGCTGCTCGGCGCCAACGACGGCATCGTCTCGGTCGCCGCCGTCCTCGTCGGGGTCGCGGGTGCCGGGGCGAGCACCGGTCCGGTCGTCGCCGCCGGCACCGCCGCGCTCGTGGGCGGTGCCGTGTCGATGGCGCTCGGCGAGTACGTCTCGGTCAGCGGAGCGCGCGACGCGCAGCGCACCGGCCAGGCGGCGCAGCAGGCCCAGCTCGAGGCCGACGCCGAGGACGCACCCACCCTGGCCGCGCACTACCGGTCGCTCGGCGTCGACGACTCGGTGGCCGACGCGGTGGCACGCGAACTGACGCGGCCCGAGGTCCGTCGACGTCGGGCCGCCGCCGCCCTGCGCGACGCCGAGGACGAGGTCGTCAGCCCCTGGCGTGCGGCTTGGGTCTCCGCGGCGACCTTCACGGTGGGCGCCCTGCTGCCGTTCGTCGCGCTGCTGCTCGCCCCCGAGGGCCTCCGCGTCCCCGTCACGGTCGTCGCCGTGCTCGTCGCACTCGCGGTGACCGGCACGACCGGCGCGACGCTCGGCGGCGCACGCCGCGGTCGTGCGGCCGCGCGGGTGCTCGTGGGCGGCGCGCTCGCGCTCGCCGCGACCTACGCGGCGGGCGCGCTGCTCGGGACGCACGCGTTCTGACGGGCGCACCCCGGAGGTCGGACGGGAGGCCCGGACCACCGCAGCGGACGGGCTGCGGTGATCCGGGCCTCCCGTCCGTCGGTCCGCCCCGCGAGTCGGCGCGCGTCTCGGGTGGACCGACCGCGTCCCGCCGGGCGGAGCCCGTCGCCGTCGACGGCAGGACAGGTGTCAGGGCGCCGGGCTGAGCAACCGGACCTGGTCGACGTCCGGCCACGGCGCCCACTTCGGGCGCGGGGCGTGCAGCAGGTACGGCTGCGGCGTCGGGTAGGTGACCAGTTCGAGCGTCGACCCCCACGGGGTGCGGGTGTACACGAAGCGGTTGCCCTCGCCGGCCTCCACGCCGCGCAGCGGTCGGGGGTCGGCGTTCCGGACGCCGCCCGCGGCCTCGACCCGTGCGAGCGCGGCGTCGAGGTCGTCGGCGTACAGGGCGAGGTGCTGCCAGCCGAGGTCGGACGGGGCCGCGGCGTCGCGCTGCTCGGGACCGGCGTACTCGAACAGCTCGAGGCCGGGACCCTCCGGGAACGCGAGCATCCGGATCGCCCCCTGCGCCATCGACGACGGGATGCCGAGGTAGCGGTGCGCCTCCGGGGTGCCGTTGACCGGTTCCCAGCGCGACCGGACGTCGTACAGGACGACGGCGTCGAAGGCCGCCACGAAGAACGCGGTCGCGGCGTCGACGTCGGGCACGGTGACGCCGACGTGGTCGATCCTGATGCCCCTGGTCATCCCCCGATGATCCCCACCGGGGAGCGGGACCGGACCGTCCCGGGACCCGGGTGCGCCATCGGTGCGGCAAGCCGCAGAGGCTGTGGCCCCGCTCAGGCGCGGCGGACCGGGGACCGGTCGGAACGGGCGTTCCAGACCGGACGACGCGACACACGACCGTTACACGAGGGAAACGGGCGGTGTCGGGAGCCTCAATAGCTTCGTCCTCGAGCGGGGACCCACCCCCGCCGCCACTCCCACGGAGGACGCCTTGGTCACAGAGATCGCGACCCCGGTCGCCGCGCCCCACGCCCCCACCCCGACGTCGACCGCCCGCGCGGGCGCCGGCGTCGTCAAGCCCGGGTACGACCCGTCGCTCACCAACGAGGACCTCGCCCCGCTGCGCGAACAGCGCTGGACGAGCTACAACATCTTCGCGTTCTGGATGTCCGACGTGCACTCGGTCGGCGGGTACGTCACCGCCGGGTCGCTCTTCGCCCTCGGCATCGCGAGCTGGCAGGTCCTCGTCGCCCTCGTGGTCGGCATCCTGGTCGTGCAGGTGTTCGCGAACCTCGTCGCGAAGCCCTCCCAGCGCACCGGTGTGCCGTACCCGGTGATCAACCGCGCGGTGTTCGGGGTCCTCGGGGCGAACGTGCCGGCCGTCATCCGCGGGCTCATCGCGATGGCCTGGTACGGCGTGCAGACGTTCCTCGCGGCGCAGTCGCTGAACATCGTGTTCCTGAAGTTCGTGCCCGGGGCGGCCGGGCTGCTCGAGCCGTCGTTCCTCGGGCTCTCCGCGCTCGGCTGGATCTCGTACGCGATCCTCTGGGTCGCGCAGGCCGCGCTGTTCTCGATGGGCATGGAGGCGATCAAGCGCTTCATCGACTGGGCCGGCCCCGCCGTCTACGTCGTGATGATCGCGCTCGCCGTGTACCTGGTCGCCCGGGCCGGCATCGGCAACATCTCGCTCACGCTGCACACCGGCGCCCCGATGTCCTTCGGCGACTCGATCCCGGTGATGCTGTCGGCGGTCGCGATCGTCGTGAGCTACTTCTCCGGCCCGATGCTGAACTTCGGCGACTTCTCGCGGTACGGCCGCTCGTTCCGGGCCGTGAAGCGCGGCAACTTCTGGGGCCTCCCGGTCAACTTCCTGTTCTTCTCGGTGCTCACGGTGCTGTGCGCGAGCGCGACCGTCCCGGTGTTCGGCAAGCTCATCACCGACCCGATCCAGACCGTGCAGGCGATCGACGCGCCGTTCGCGATCCTGCTCGGTGGCCTGACGTTCGTCACCGCCACCGTCGGCATCAACATCGTCGCGAACTTCATCAGCCCCGCGTTCGACTTCTCGAACGTGTCCCCGCGCCGGATCAGCTGGCGGACGGGCGGCATGATCGCGGCCGTCGGCTCGGTGCTCCTGACGCCGTGGAACTGGTACGGCAACGACCAGGCCATCCTCTACACGCTCGGCATCCTCGGGGCCCTGATCGGCCCGCTGTTCGGCATCCTCATCGCCGGGTACTACGTGGTCGCGAAGCAGCGCGTCGCGGTCGACGACATGTACACGCGGTCGACGACCGGCCGGTACTGGTACCGCGGCGGGTGGAACCCGAACGCCGTCTGGACGCTCGTCGTCGCCGGGGCCCTGTCGGTCGCGTGCGCGGTGCTGCCGCCGGCGACGGGCGTGTTGCCCTGGCTGAGCAACTACAGCTGGTTCGTCGGCTGCGGGCTCGGGTTCGTCCTGTTCTGGGCACTCGAGCGCCGGTCGCCGCAGATGCCCGCGCTCGCCGAGGACGACCCGACCGTCGACCACGGGGCCGCCGCCGGGCGGGCCTGACGGAGGGCGGGCGGCGCCCGGGACGGTCGTCGCCCGCCTCGTCGCCAGGGCGGTCGCGACGGTCGCGGCGGTCGCGATGGTTCCTCCACAGGCCGTGTGCCGCCAGTCACCGTCCACAGGACCCGCGATCGGTCCGGGAGGCGCTCGTCGCCTCCGCCACGCTGGTCGCGATCCCGTCCACCCGCTCCACTGCTCCACTGCTCCTCCGCCGCTCCACCGCTCCACCCCGGAAGGACCCCGATGCGCATCCGCGTCGTCAACCCCAACACCACCGCCGCCATGACCGCGGCCGTCGGCCGCGCAGCGGCGGCGGTCGCCGCCCCCGGCACCGTCGTCGAGGCCGTGCACCCCACGATGGGCCCGGCCTCGATCGAGAGCCACTACGAGGAGGCGCTCGCGGTCCCCGGGCTGCTCGAACAGGTCGCCCGCGGTGAGCAGGAGGGCGTCGACGCGTACGTCGTCGCGTGCTTCGGCGACCCCGGACTCGACGCCGCGCGGGAGCTCGCGTCCGGGCCGGTGGTCGGCATCGCCGAGGCCGGGTACCACGCGGCGGCGATGCTCGGCCGGCGCTTCGGCGTGGTCACGACCCTGGAGCGCACGACCGGGCGCGCGTGGGAGCTCGCCGGACGGTACGGCTTCGCGTCCCTCGTGACGGAGGTGCGCGCGTGCGAGGTCCCGGTCCTCGCGCTCGACGACCCGGCGTCCGGCGCCCGGGACCTCGTCATCGAGCACTGCCGGGCCGTGGTCGCCGGTGGTGCCGACGCCGTCGTCCTCGGCTGCGCGGGCATGGCGTCGTTCTGCGCCGAGGTGTCCCGTGCGATCGGTGCCCCGGTCGTCGACGGCGTCGCCGCGGCGACCGTGCTGGCCGAGTCCCTGGTGCGCCTCGGGCTGCGGACCGGCAAGCGGGGCGAGTACGCCGAGCCGCCGCGCAAGCCGATGGCCGGACTGCTCGCCGGGTTCGAGCGCGCGGGGACGACGGGCGCGACGGTCGGGGCGGCGGCGTGACGCGCCTCCCGGCCGACCTGGTGCTGCGCGCGCACCGGGCGTGGGTCGACGGAGCGTTCCGACCGGCTGCGGTCGTCGTCCGGGACGGACGCGTCGACGCGGTCCTGCCCGTCGACGCCGAGGTCGCGGCGGTCACCGACCGCACCGTGCCGGACGTCCAGGTGCTCCTGCCCGGGCTCGTCGACACGCACGTGCACGTCAACGAACCCGGCCGCACCGAGTGGGAGGGCTTCGCGTCGGCGACCCGCGCCGCCGCGCTCGGCGGGGTCACCACCATCGTCGACATGCCGCTGAACTCGATCCCCGCCACGGTCGACGTCGACGCCCTCACGGTCAAGCGCGCGAGCGCAGACGGCCGGGTGGCGGTCGACGTCGGGTTCTGGGGCGGCGCGGTGCCCGCGAACGCCGGAGCGCTCGCCGACCTGCACGACGCCGGGGTGTTCGGCTTCAAGTGCTTCACGGCGCCGTCGGGCGTCGACGAGTTCCCGCACCTCGACCCGGAGCAGCTGCGGGCCGCGATCGCCGAGGTCGCGTCGATCGACGCGCTGCTCATCGTGCACGCCGAGGACCCGGACCACCTCGTCCCGCACGACGCGCTCGGGGGCCGCTACGAGGACTTCCTGGCGACCCGCCCGCCGGCTGCCGAGCGGTCGGCGATCGGCCGGGTGGTCGGCGGTGCGCGCGCGACCGGTGCGCGGGTGCACGTCCTGCACCTGTCCGACGCGGGCGCGCTGCCGATGATCCGGGCCGCCAGGGACGAGGGCGTCCGGATCACCGCCGAGACCTGTCCGCACTACCTGGCGTTCGCCGCCGACGCGATCCCGGACGGTGCGACCGAGTACAAGTGCTGTCCGCCGATCCGCGACGACGCGAACCGCGACGCGCTCTGGCAGGGGCTCCTCGACGGGACGATCTCGTGCGTCGTGACCGACCACTCGCCGTCCACGGCCGACCTGAAGACCGACGACTGGGGGCTCGCCTGGGGCGGGATCGCCGGCCTGCAGGTCGGGTTCCGCGCCGTGTGGACCGAGGCGTCGCGGCGGGGGATCCCGCTCGAGACCGTCGTGCCGTGGTTCACGACCGGTCCCGCCGACCTCGTCGGCCTGTCCGACCGTGGGCGGATCGCGGAGGGTGCCGTCGCACACCTCGCGGTGTTCGACCCCGCCGCCACGGGCGTCGTCGACGTCACGGCGCTCGAGCACCGCAACCCGGTGTCGGCCTTCGCCGGGCACCGCACGCTCGGATCGGTGACCGAGACGTGGCTGCGCGGCGAACTCGTCGCGACCGCCGCCTCCGGTGTGACCGCCGTCCGCGGGGCGCTGCTCGACCGACCCGGCGCGGGCACCACCCCGCAACACGTCCGTAACGAACGTTCCGGTAGCGTTGTTCTCGGAACGGAGGCACCATGACGCAGCCAGTGAACCCGCCTGCCCGACTCCTGATGGGCCCGGGACCGATCGACGCCGACCCGCGGGTGCTCCGCGCGATGGCGACGCCGCTCGTCGGGCAGTACGACCCGTGGATGACCGGCACGATGACCGCGACGCAGGCGCTGTACCGGCAGGTGTTCGGGACCGCGAACGAGGCGACGGTGCTCGTCGACGGCACGTCCCGCGCCGGCATCGAGGCGGCGCTCGTGTCCCTGCTGGCACCGGGGGACCGCGTGCTCGTCCCGGTGTTCGGCCGCTTCGGGCACCTCCTCGTCGAGATCGCCACGCGCGCCGGCGCCGAGGTGCACACCATCGAGACCGAGTGGGGTCAGGTGTTCCCGCCGTCCGTCGTCGAGGACGCCGTGCGCCGGGTGCGGCCGAAGGTCCTCGCGGTCGTGCAGGGCGACACGTCCACCACGATGAACCAGCCGCTCGACGAGCTCGGGGCGATCTGCGAGCGGTACGGCGCGCTGCTGTACACCGACGCCACCGCCTCGGTCGGCGGGAACCCGCTCGAGGTCGACGCGTGGGGGATCGACGCCGCGACCGCCGGCCTGCAGAAGTGCCTCGGCGGTCCGTCCGGCTCGGCGCCGCTCACGCTGTCGCCGCGGGCCGTCGCCGTCGTCGAGGGGCGCCGCAGCGTCGAGGCCGGCATCCGCGAGGCCGACGACGTCGTGTCCGACGACCCGATCCGGTCGAACTACCTCGACCTCGCGATGATCCTCGACTACTGGGGGCCGCGGCGGCTGAACCACCACACCGAGGCCGCCTCGATGCTCTACGCGGCGAACGAGTGCGCCCGGATCCTGCTCGAGGAGGGCAAGGACGCCGCGGTGCTGCGGCACGCGACCGCCGGACGGGCGATGACCTCCGGCGTCCAGGCCCTCGGGCTCACGGTGTTCGGCGACCAGGCGCACAAGATGCACAACGTCGTCGCCGTCGAGATCCCCGACGGCGTGGTGGGCGACGCCGTCCGCACCGCGATGCTCGAGGACCACGGGATCGAGATCGGCACCTCGTTCGGGCCCCTGCACGGGCGGGTGTGGCGGATCGGCACGATGGGCTTCAACGCGCGGAAGGACGCCGTCGTGACGACGCTCGCCGCGCTCGAGCACACGCTGCGCCGCGCCGGCCACGCCGTGCCGCAGGGTGCCGGGGTGGACGCCGCGCTCGACGTCTACGCGGGTGTCGTCGCCGCCCCGGAGCCGACCGGTCCGGAGCCGACCGGTGCGGTCGCCCCGCCCGCCTCGGCGGCGCAGGCGGCGGTCGCCGCTCCGGCGGTGTCCGCGTGAGCCCCCGGACGGCCACCGTGCCGGTTGCGAGCCGCCGTGCGCTCGCCGACGCCGCGACGGTCGTGCGCTGGTGCGACACGCTCGCCGCCGTGTCCCAGGACCCGGACCGGATCACCCGCGTGTACCTGTCACCCGAGCACGCCCAGGTCGACGCGATCGTCGCCGGGTGGATGCGCGACGCCGGACTCGAGACGTGGCAGGACGCCGCCGGCAACCTGCACGGCCGAGTCGCGGGCGCCGCGCCGGACGCACCCGTGCTGCTGCTCGGCTCGCACCTCGACACCGTGGTCGACGCCGGGCGCTACGACGGTGTCGTCGGGGTCCTCATGGCGATCCGCACGGTCGCCCGGCTCGTCGAGGGCGGACCGCTGCCGTTCGCGCTCGAGGTGATCGCGTTCTCCGACGAGGAGGGCACCCGGTTCGGCAAGGCGCTCCTCGGGTCCTCGGCGGTCGCCGGGGTCTGGGACGACGGGTGGTGGGACCTCGTGGACGGCGACGGTGTCACGCTGCGCCAGGCGTTCACCGACTTCGGGCTCGACCCCGCCCGCGTCGGCGAGGCAGCCGTCCGGCCCGAGCAGCTCGTCGGGTACCTCGAGGCGCACATCGAGCAGGGCCCCTGGCTCGAGCAGGCCGGGCAGGCGCTCGGCGTCGTCACGAGCATCGCGAGCGCCCGACGGTTCTCGGTCGAGGTCGTCGGCGAGGCCCGGCACGCCGGCGGGACCCCGTACGAGCGCCGCCACGACGCGCTGCTCGCCGCTGCCGAGGCGGCGCTCGCCGTCGAACGGATCTGCCGTGCCGAACAGCACGTCGGCACCGTCGGCACGATGACCGTCGAACCGGGCGCCGTGAACGTCGTGCCCGGCCTCGCCCGGTTCGGGGTCGACCTGCGCGGTGAGTTCGACGAGGGCCGCGACCGCGTGTGGGATGCGATCACCGACGCCTTCGACGAGATCGCCGCACGCCGTGGCGTCACCGTCACCCCGACCGAGGTGCACCGCGCGCCCGCCGTGTTCTGCGCCGAGCGGCTCACCGACGCCGTGCGGGCCGGGATCACCGCGACGGGGGAGTCCGCGCCCGCCGAGCTGTTCTCCCGCGCCGGCCACGACGCCATGTCCCTCGGGCTGGTCACCGACGTGGCGATGCTCTTCCTCCGCAACCCGGACGGCATCAGCCACCACCCGGACGAGTTCGTGTCGGAGGACGACGTCGCACTCGGGCTCGACGCGCTCGCGGTGGCGGTCGAGCGGATCGCGGACGACCGCGGTGCCGGTGCCGGTGCCCGCGCCGAGCGCGCCGCCGACCGCGGGGCCACCTCGTGAGCCCCGCCGTGCAGGACGTCCGCGCCCGGGTCGACGCCGTCTGGGACCGCCTGTCGCCGGCCGAGCGCCGCGTCGCCGCCATGGTCCGCCACGACCCGGAGCTCCTGCTCGTCGGGACGTCGGCCGAGCTGGCGGCCGAGTCGGGCACCTCGAAGGCCACCGTCTCCCGGCTCGTCCGGTCCCTCGGCTTCCAGGACGCCGCCGAGGCACGTCAGGAGCTCATGTCGGCACGCGGCAACGGGCTGCCGTGGGCCGCGGAGGACGCCGCACACGTCGACCAGCGTGCCGTCGAGGCCCGCAACCTCGACGCCGCGTTCGCCTCGCTCGCCCGTGCCGACCGGGTCCGGTTGGCGCGACGGATCGTCCGGGCGCACCGGGTGCTCGTCTTCGGGGAGCGTGCGGCGCACCCCGTGGCGATGCAGCTCCGATCGCAGCTCGCGCAGGTCCGTCCCGACGTCCGGATCGGACCGGCACCCGGGCAGCGGCTCGGCGAGGAGGTCGCCGACCTCGACCGCCGCGACCTCGTCGTGCTGGTCACCGTCCGGCGGCACGCGGCCGGCGCGGCCGGGCTCGTGCGGCACTGCGTGTCGACCGGTGCCGACGTCGTGGTGCTCGGCGACCCGACGGCCGCCGTGATCGCCGCGCCCGCCGCCACCGCGGTGCTGTGCCCCGTCGACTCGCCGTCGGCGTTCGACTCGATGTCGGCGATGTTCGCCGTCGTCGCGGCCATCGCGAACGACGTCTACGAGGCGGCGGGTCCGGCGGGGCGTGCCCGTGTCGAGGCGGTCGCGGCGGCGTACGACACCCTCGGGGAGCTCGCCGCCTCGTGACGGTGCCGCCCGGACACCGACCGTCCGCGGAGCGCGGCGGTCCCGTGGACGCACGGACGTGGTCCGCCGCGGCGGGGCGGTGGGACCGACACCCGGCAGGCCGCGATACTCGTGACGTGACCCGTGCCCTCGTCCTCGTCGACATCCAGCGTGACTACTTCCCCGGAGGAGCGTTCCCCCTCGTCGAGCCCGAGGCCGCGGCCACCGCAGCCAGGACGGTCCTCGACGCGTTCCGGGCGTCCGGTGAGCTGGTCGTGCACGTCTTCCACGTCAGTACGGACCCCGAGGCGACGTTCTTCCGCCCCGGGACGGCGGGGGTGGCGTTCCACCCGACCGTCGCACCGGTCGAGGGTGAGGTCGTGCTCGAGAAGCACCACCCGAACAGCTTCATCGACACCGGTCTCCGGGACGTCCTCGACGACGCCGACGTCACCGAACTGGTCATCGTGGGCATGATGAGCAGCATGTGCATCGACTCGACCACCCGAGCGGCGCACGAGCTCGGGTACCGCAACACCGTGGTCGCGGACGCCTGTGCGGCACCGGACCTGCGGCTCGGGGACACGACCGTCCCCGGTGCGGCCGTGCACGCCGCCTTCATGGCAGCCCTCGACGGCAGCTTCGGGACCGTGACCACGAGCAGCTCCCTGACCTGACCGGCACGGCAGGCCGCGCAGCCAGCTCCCTGACCTGACCGGCACGGCAGGCCGCGCAGCCAGCTCCCTGACCTGACCGGCACGGCACGCCGCGCAGCCAGTTCCCTGACCTGACCGGCACGGCACGCCGCGCAGCCGGAGATCCCCGCTCGCGCGCTCCTCGACGGCGGCCTCCCTCAGGCCGTCCCGATCAGCCACCCGTTGTCCGCGGCGACCCGCAGTGCCTCGGTCGCGTTCCGCGCCGCGGTCTTGCCGATCGCCGCGGACAGGTGGTTCCGCACCGTCCCCTCGGACAGGTGCAGCGCCGCCGCGACGCCCGCGACGGTCGATGCCGTGCGGAAGGCGACGAGCACGTCGGTCTCCCGCGGGGTGAGCGGGGACGGGCCGGCGGCCAGTGACTCCGCGGCGAGCACCGGGTCGACCACGCGGAAGCCCCCGGCGACCCGGCGGACGGCGTCGGCCAGCTGCTCGGCGGGGGTGTCCTTCACCACGAAGCCCGCGGCCCCGGCCTCGAGCGCCCGCCGCAGGTACCCGGGCCGGCCGAACGTCGTCACGATCAGGGACCGGCAGCCGGGGTGTTCGCGGGCCAGGGTCGCGGCGGCCGTCAGGCCGTCGGCGCCGGGCATCTCGACGTCGAGGAGCGCGACCGTGGCCCCCGACGCCCGGGCCGCGTCGAGCACCTCGTCGCCGCGGGCGACCTGCGCGACGACGTCGATGTCCCGTTCGAGCGACAGCAGCGACGCCAGGGCCCCGCGGACGAGCGCCTGGTCGTCCGCGAGCAGGACGCGGATCGGGTCGGTCACCGTGGTCTCCTCTCGACCCGGAGCAGGAAGCCGCCGAGGTCGCTCGTGCCGGTCGTCACGGTGGCGCCGACCGCGTCGGCCCGCTCGCGCAGTCCGCGCAGGCCGTTGCCACCGACGCCGAGGGGGTCGGCGGGAGCGGCGCCGTCGACCGTGCGGGTGCCGTCGCCCGTGCCGGTGCCGTCGTCCTCGACGGTCAGGGCCGTGCGGGTCAGGGTCACCCGCGCCCGACTGGCCGCTGCGTGCCGCACGACGTTCGTCACGCCCTCGCGGAGCACCCACGCGAACAGGCTCCGGACGTCGGCGGCCGCCGCGTCCCCGGTCGCTGGCAGCTCCGCTGCGACCCCGGCCGCGTCCAGGGCCGACCGTGCGGAGACGAGCTCGGCGTCCAGGTCGGCCTGGCGGTACCCGCTGACCGCCTGCCGGAGGCCTTGCAGCGCCTCGCGCGACAGCCGCTGGACGTCCTGCATCTCGGCCTTCGCGCGGGCCGGGTCGACGTCGACCAGCCGCGCGGCGAGCTCGGACTTCATCGTGACGACGGTCAGGGAGTGTCCGAGGACGTCGTGCAGGTCGCGGGAGAACCGCGCACGTTCCTCGACGACCGCGAGCCGGGTGAGTTCGTCCTGCGCGATCCCGAGCCGGTCCTCGGCCTCGCGCTGGCGACCGAAGAACACCATCGAGGCGCCGATCGACACCGCCACGATCGGGGCGAACAGGATGCCCGTGCCCGACGCGGTGTCCCAGCCTACGACCGCGGCGACGACGAGTTCGGCGGCGACGACGACCCCGAGGACCGCGAGGGCGACCCAGAGCCGCACCGCCACGAACCCGGACAGGGCGACGACCAGCAGCCAGGACCACACCGCGGCCGGGCCGACCGGTACGAGCAGGAGCCCGGCGTACGCGGCGAGGACGGCGAGCACGACCACGCGCCGTCGGAGCCCGTGCCGCCACATGGCCTCGGGTGCGAACAGGTACCCGGCGTACAGCACCGCGAGCGCGAGCGTCGCGGAGACGTGCTCGTCGACGGAGCGGCCGTCGGTCCACACGGCGACGAGCAGGAGCGCCTGCCAGAGCAGGCCGAACGCGGCGCCGCCGTACCAGCGGCGGCGGGCGACGCGCACCTCGGCGTCGTCCGCGTCCGGCGGGGCGGCCCACGGGAAGGCGCGGGCGGACGGCCGGGAGGCGCGGTGCGCGTCGTCCGCGCCCCGCGCCTCGGTCGTGGTGGTGCCGGGGTCGGTGGTGGTCGGGTCCGTCACGTCGGGCACCTCCGCCACCTCCGCGCTGTCCGTCACGTCGGTCAGCGTACGACCGTCCGGGTCGGTCACCGGCGTGCCGCGTCGCGCTGGTAGCGCCAGACGATCACGGCGGCGAGGGCGACCGTCCAGCCGAGCAGCACCAGGGTCGGTTCCGTCATCCCGGCGGACCCGGTCGCACCGGCGCCCGTCTGACCGATCCGGTTGAGCCAGTAGGACGGCAGCAGGTGCGCGACCGAGCCCATCCAGGCGGGCATCACCGAGAGCGGGACCCACAGTCCGCCGAGGATCGACAGTCCCATGAAGACGACCATGAACATCGGTTGGGCGTACGCGGGCTTCGCGAACTGCCCGATCAGGATCGCGATGAGCGCGAACGGCACCACCCCGGCCCAGATGCCGAGCCCGGCCGCGAACCAGTGCCCGGCACCGAGCGACGCGTGCATGCCGAGGATCGCGACCGCGAACGTGAGCGTGATCGAGACCGCCGCGAACGCCATCGCCGAGACGAGCTTCGAGACGAGGAACGCCCACCCGGACAGCGGCGTCATGCGGAGCTGGCGGTTCCACCCGAGCGACCGCTCGTTGACCAGCGCGAAGGCCTGGCTGAGCGCCGCCATCATCGCGCCGTACGCCGTCATCTGCAGCGTCGTGACGACGAGGAACGGCAGGTGGGTCCCGGGGTCGGTCTGGCCGCCGTACGCGGCACCGAACACCAGGAGCATGACGATCGGGATCGCGAAGGTGAAGACCATCGCCTTGACGTTCCGGAGTTGCCGGCGCGTCTCGAGGAGCACGTAGCGCAGGGGGAGCCGACCGGCGGTGGAGGCGCGTGTGGTCGTGGCGGGTGCGGTGACGGTGGTGGCGGTCATGCGAGGACCCCTTCGGTCTCGGTGGTGCTCGAGGTGGTGGTGGTGGTGGTGGCCGGGTCGGCGGTGATGGCGAGGAAGGCGTCGTCCATGGTCGAGGCGACCACCTGCAGGTCGTGCGCCTCCGGGAACGCGGTGAGCAGGGCCCGGAGCGTGTCGTCACTGCGGTCGGTGCGCAGCGAGACGGCGTCGTGCCCGGGCTCGCAGGCTCGCCCGCGGTCGTCGCGCGTCGCTCCGCGCCGCCCCCGAGCGTCGACCGCCATCCCGACGACGCCCGGTAGACCGCGCAACGCGTCGTACCGGTCCGCGGCGACGCCCGCGAAGCGGACGGTGCGCGTCGCGGCGGTCGCCTTGATCGCCGCGGGCGTGCCGTCGGCAACGACCCGACCGTCGCGGATGATGACGATGCGGTCGGCGAAGGTGTCCGCCTCGTCGAGGTAGTGCGTCGCGAAGACGACCGTGCGGCCTGCGTCCGTGAACTCGCGCATCGACGACCAGAAGACGTGGCGGGCCTCGACGTCCATGGCGGCCGTCGGCTCGTCGAGCACCAGCAGATCCGGGTCGGACACGACGGCGACCGCGAAGCGTGCGCGCTGGAGCTGGCCGCCGGACAGCTTCGACACCCGACGGGTCGCGATGTCGGTGCAGCGCGCCCGGCGGAGTGCCTCGGCGACGGGCATCGGGTGGCGGTGCGCGGCGGCGACGAGGGCGACCGCCTCGCGGACCGTGACGTCGGGGAGCAACGCCCCGCCCTGCAGCATCGCCCCGACGCGGCCGTCGACGACCGCGGTGCGCGGGTCCGTGCCGAACAGCCGGGCCTCGCCGTCGGTCGGGGTCGCCAGGCCGAGCAGCAGGTCGACCGTCGTGGTCTTGCCGGCGCCGTTCGGGCCGAGGAGGGCGACGACCTCGCCCGGACGGATCGTCAGGTCGACGCCGTCGACCGCGGTGACGGCGCCGAAGCGCTTGCGGAGCCCGCTGAGCTGGATGACCGGTGTCTCGTTCATGGCTCCACGATCCCGCCGTGCAGCAGGTTGCTCCGGTGCCGGTCGTCACGATTCGGCCGTGACATCTGTCAGGGGAGCGGCGTCGCCCCGTCCGTCGGGTCCCCGTCCGTCCGGCCAGCGCTCCTCATGCGCTTCCACTGCTTCAGGTCGAGGAAGTTGAAGTGGGTGCCGTACTCGTTCGGCTGCTCCGTCGGGTCCACCCGGCGGACCGTGAACAGCACGCCGTGCAGCAGGAACACCCCGCTCGCCAGCTCCTCGAAGCCGCTCTCGTCGAAGGGGAACCCGTCACTGATCCCGTAGCTCAGGGACCCGTCCGGCCACGCGCGGTAGGTGTCGAAGTCCCAGAAGTCCACGTACCAGTCGCCGACCAGCCGAGGGCGGACGCGACGCCGGTTCCACCACGGCCCTTCCTCGTCGAAGACGTGGTCCGGGCGCACGGACAGGTAGCCGGCGAGGTCGCACGGGTGGTCCGGGAGGTGCAGCGTCCAGAGGCCCGGCTCCACGCCGACGGGGAGCGGGGGCACGGGCTCCTCGGCGGGCCGGAACAACACGCTCGGAGCGTACCTCGTCGTCGCGGTCCCCTCGCCGTTCGGCGGACCGAGACCATTGGAGCGGGGTGTCAGTCGCCGGTGCCTCCGCGCGGGGCGTCGCCCTCCTGGGCGGGATCGCCGTGGATGCCCACGAAGGACCGGTTGAACGCGCTGGTGTCGTAGCGCGCCAGGAACCGACTCGTGCCCGCCAGGAACGCGGGGAGCTCCGACAGCGGCAGCCACGTGCCGTCCTGCGGGTCGGGCGCGAACACGCCGTCGAGTCCGTCGTCGACGAGTCGGTCGACCACGCGGTGCGCAGGACGGAAGGACTTCGAGACGTGCACGTCCCGCCCGCCGAGGGCCCGGATCCGCTGCAGCGCTTCCCGCTTGTCCGCTGCCACGAGCACGACCCGCACGATGAACGGGTCGAAGATCGTGGCCTCGACGGCTGACCGCCCGTCCGGCAGGACACCGGAGTACTGCGCGAAGGGCTTGTGGCTGCGGGACACGGGTCGATCGTAGGGCCGGAGGGACGGGGC
This sequence comes from Curtobacterium sp. UCD-KPL2560, assembly GCF_001705035.1. Taxonomy (GTDB): domain Bacteria; phylum Actinomycetota; class Actinomycetes; order Actinomycetales; family Microbacteriaceae; genus Curtobacterium. The sequence goes on from NZ_MCIG01000028.1 coordinate 21,229, forward strand.
CGTCACGCCAGCGGAGCGGCACGGGCGGACGGCCGGTCGCCGCCGACCGCCACGGGCCTCACCCCGCGGGCCACCCCCGCGCCACCCCGCGGTCGTCCCACCGCAGCACCGCGGCCGTGAGCTCGTCGTGCCGCCGTCCCCGGTGCAGCGACCCGGAGCGCCGCCGTCCCTCGTAGGTCATCCCGAGGCGCTGCGCCACCGCGGCCGAGGCCGTGTTCGTCGCGAGCGCCCGCCACTGCACCCGGACCAGCCCGAGCCCGTCCGGTGCGTCCGCGAAGGCCCACCGGACCAGCCGGTCGGCCGCCTCGGTCACGTAGCCGTGGCCCCGGCCGTCGGGGTGCATCGCGTACCCGATCTCCGCAGCGCCGTCGACGATGCCGAACAGCCCGACGGTGCCGAGCAGCCGGAGGTCCTCGGCGCGGCGGATGCCGAACTCGTAGCGGGTGTCGTCACGCCAGCCGGCGGCGACCACCTCGTCGACGAAGCGCTTCGCCTCGGCGTGCCCGTACGGCACGGGGACGGGGGTCGTCGCGATGACGTCGGGGTCGTTGGCGTAGGCGATGACGTCCTCGGTGTCCGCCGCGGTGGGGGCGGAGAGGACCAGCCGGTCGGTCCGGAGCGTCAGGGGCTGCACGCCGCGAGCCTACTGACCGACGGGTGCGCGGTAGCGTCGGCGGCATGACCCTCGACGCGCTCGCCTTCCCCGTCATCGACGGCCACAACGACCTGCCGTGGGAGCGCCGCGAGTCGCACGACTCCGGCGTCGAGGGGATCGACACCGAGCAGGACACCCTGCACACCGACCTGCCGAAGCTCCGCGCGGGCGGGGTCGTCGGGCAGTTCTGGTCGGTGTTCGTGCCCGCGGACGACCCGGACCCGGTCCGGACCACGCTGCAGCAGATCGACACCGCGCACCGGATCGTCGAGCGGTACCCGGACGACCTCACGTTCGTGCGCACCGCCGCCGAGGCCCGTGCTGCGGTCGACGCGGGACGGATCGCGTCGTTCCTCGGTTCCGAGGGCGGGCACTCGATCGGCGACGACCTCGCCGTGCTTCGCTCGTTCGCGCGGCTCGGCGTCCGGTACATGACCCTGACGCACAACGACGACACCACGTGGGCCGACTCGGCGACGGGTGCCCGCGCCCACGGCGGCCTGACCGACCGCGGCCGCGAGGTCGTCGCCGAGATGGAGCGCATCGGCATGCTCGTCGACCTGTCGCACACCGCGCCCGCCACGATGCGGGACACCCTCGACGTCGCGACGCGTCCGGTCGTCTTCAGCCACTCGTCGACGGTCGCGGTCGACGACCACCCGCGCAACGTCCCCGACGACGTCCTCGCCCGGCTCGCCGACAACGGCGGCGTCGTGATGATCACGTTCGTGCCGAAGTTCGTCTCGCGCGCGTGGGCCGACTGGGAGGAGGCCGGCTCCGAGGGCGAGCCGCCCCTGGTGACGGTCGCCGACGTCGCGGACCACGTCGACCACGCCCGCCAGGTCGCCGGTGTCGCGCAGATCGGGATCGGCGGCGACTACGACGGCACCCCGGTGCTGCCGCCGGACCTCCGTGACGTGTCCCGGTACCCGGTCCTCGCCGAGGAGCTCCGACGCCGGGGCTGGGGCGACGACGACCTCCGCGCGCTCGCGAGCGGCAACGTGCTCCGCGTGGTCGCGGCGACCGACGACCGGTTCGCCCGCACCGCGCTGCGCTGACGCGCCGCGGACCGGCCGGGAGGCGCGGCGCGCGCCCGGCGGACCGGGTCGCGTCCGCCGGACCGCCGGACCGGCCTGGAGGCGCGGCTCGCGTCCGGCGCGCCGGCCCGCGTCCGCCGGACCGCCGGACCGGCCAGGAGGCACGGCGCGCGCCCGGCGCACCGGCCCGCGTCAGCGGACGTCATGCGACAGGGGAACGCCGGGTGCCGTCGCTAGGATCGCACCCGACCCGCGCCTCCAGGACGGCGGCGCGACACGACCCGAGGAGGACGGACCGGATGAGCGGCACGATCTACGACGACATCTCGCAGGCGTTCGGGAACACCCCGCTGGTGCGCCTGAACCGCATCCCGCAGCAGGGCGGCGCCGAGGTCCTCGCGAAGCTCGAGTTCTACAACCCCGGGTCGAGCGTGAAGGACCGCCTCGGCGTCGCGATCATCGACGCGGCCGAGGAGTCCGGCGCCCTCACGGCCGGCGGCACGATCGTCGAGGGCTCCTCGGGCAACACCGGCATCGCGCTCGCCCTCGTCGGCGCGGCCCGCGGCTACCGCGTCGTCATCACGATGCCCGAGACCATGAGCGTCGAGCGTCGCGCGCTCATCCGCGCGTTCGGTGCCGAGATCGTCCTGACCCCCGGCCCCGAGGGCATGAAGGGCGCGGTCGCCCGTGCGGAGCAGATCGTCGAGGAGACCCCCGGGGCGATCCTCGCGCACCAGTTCGAGACCTCGGCGAACGCGGCGATCCACCGGAAGACCACGGCCGAGGAGATCCTCCGCGACACCGAGGGGCACGTCGACGTGTTCGTCGCCGGCGTCGGCACCGGCGGCACCATCACGGGCGTCGGCCAGGTACTCAAGGAGCGCGTGCCCGGCGTGCAGATCGTCGCCGTCGAGCCGAAGGACTCCCCGCTCCTGACCGAGGGCAAGGCCGGGCCGCACAAGATCCAGGGCATCGGCGCGAACTTCGTCCCCGAGGTCCTCGACCGCGACGTCATCGACGAGGTGTTCGACGTCGAGCTCGACGACGCCCTCCGCGTGGCCCGTGCGCTCGGCACCGAGGAGGGGATCCTCGCGGGGATCTCGTCGGGTGCGATCATCCACGCCGCCGTCACGGTGGCCGCACGGCCCGAGAACGTCGGCAAGCGCGTCGTCGCGATCGTCTGCGACACCGGTGAGCGCTACCTGTCGACGCCGCTGTTCGAGGGGCTCACTGCGTGACGCGAGCCGTCCGTCGCGGCGTGCTGCGGACGGTCCGCGAGGACCTGGCCGCAGCGCGTCGCGGTGACCCCGCTGCCCGGGGCGACCTGGAGAACGCGGTGGTCTACTCCGGCCTGCACGCCGTGTGGACGTACCGGTTGACGCACCGGCTGTGGAACGCCCGGGGGCTGCCCGGCTCCCGGTTCGCCGCGCGCGTGCTCGGCCAGGTGGCACGGTCGGTGACCGGCATCGAGATCCACCCCGGCGCGCGGATCGGTCGCCGGTGCTTCATCGACCACGGCATGGGCGTGGTCATCGGCGAGACCGCGGTGGTCGGCGACGACGTCGTCGTCTTCCACGGGGTGACCCTCGGCGGCCGGGGCGGCGACCACGGACCGGGCGCCCGTCGGCACCCGGTCGTGGGGGACCGCGTGGTGCTCGGCGCGGGGTCGTCCCTCATCGGTGCGATCACGATCGGGGCCGACTCCGTCGTCGGCGCGAACACCGTCGTCACGAAGGACGTCCCGCCGGGTTCGGTCGTCACCGGGGTCGCCGGCACCGCGCGCCCCCGTTCCGGGCACGAGGGCGTCCCGCCGCTCTAGCGCACGCTCCGCCGTGTCGGCTGCCCGCGCGAGCAGGACCCGCGGCCAGGGTGGGCACCGCGTCGGACGTCGACGCCGCGTCGGAGGCGTGCGGCATGCTGGGCGCATGGACGGCGAGGCACTGCACGAGGTGGCGATCCGGACCGCGACGGCACTGCCCGCGGTCGAGGAGACGCAGCCGTTCGGACCGGACGCCCTGGTGTACAAGGTCGTCGGCAAGATGTTCGCGATGGTCACCGAGGTGCGCGGCACCCCGATCGTGAACCTCAAGTGCGCGCCCGCCCACGGAGCCGCACTGGTCCGCGACCACGCCGAGGTCACGCCCGGCTGGCACATGTCGAAGCGGCACTGGATCACGCTCGCCCCCGGCGACGGCATGCACGAGACGATGGTCGAAGACCTCGTCGCGAACTCGTGGGAGCTCGTCGTCGCCGGGCTGCCTCGGGCGCGCCGACCCCTCGACCCGACCCGGCGTGGGGACGCCTCGGGACCCGGTGCCGACCGGGGACCCCGCTAGGCCTCGACGCGACCGCGCGCGAGGACCTTCGACACGTCCCGCACGACCTTCGGTGCCAAGCGGTCACCCTCCGCGAGCACGGCCCGGGCCTGGTCCGGGGTCAGCCCGGCGCCGATCTGCCCGATCGTCACGCCGTGCGCGGGGCGGTGCGTCACGACCACGGGGTCGCCGGCGCGCACGGACCCGGACCGGACCACCCGCAGGTACGCGCCGGGGCGGTTCTCCGCCGCGAACCGCTTCACCCACCCGTCCAGGCGCATCCGCCGCGCGAAGGTGCCGCACGGGGTGCGCGGGATGGTGACCTCGAGCTCGAGGGTCTCCCCGATCCGCCAGCGTTCGCCCGTGACCGCGCCGGTGACGTCGACGCCGCTCGTCCGCAGGTTCTCGCCGAACAGCCCGGGCGGGACCTCCCGGCCGAGCAGCTCGGCGAAGTACGCAGCGTCCTCGTCGGCGTAGGCGTACACGGCCTGGTCCTCGCCGCCGTGGTGCTTCCGGTCGGCCTGGACGTCGGCGTGCAGGCCGAGGGGTCGGATCCGCACGGCACCGTCGACCGGCCGTTTGTCGATCGCGGTGATCCCGATCGTGCCCGAGTCGCGGAGCAGCTGGTGGACGCGGCAGACGGCGGTGACGGAGGACACCCCTCGATCCTGGCGCACCGCCGGATCCCCGTCGAGACCGACAGCGCCCCGGACGACCACCGTCGAGCCCGACAGCGCACCGACGCGGCCGTTCCGCGCAGCCGCGTGACGACCGCCCGCCCCGGTCCGTCACACCCGTGACCGTCCGACGGACCGGCCCCCGGCCCGACGGACCGCCCGACCGACACCCCGGCGAGGAGGCCAGACCATGACCGACACCGTCCCGACCCGACAGCCGCACGCGCGCCCGCACGGCCCCCGGACCGGCACCGTGCACCACCTCGCCCAGGCCCGCGTCCGCTCCCTCGCGTCCCGCCCCGCGGGTCCGTTCCGGGTCGTCCCCACCCACCCAGTGTTCCCACACCAGTGACCAGTAGAAGGAATCCGTGCCCCACCAGTCCCTCGTCGACCTCGACGACGCCGTCCTCGCCGGTCGGTCGTCCGACGGCGACGTGCGGGCCTTCGAGGTCCTCATCCGGCGGTACACCCCGCTGCTCCGCGCCTACGCCCGACGCACGCTCGGCTCCACCGACGAGCTCGACGACGTCGTGCAGGAGACCTTCATCACCGCGTGGGGGCGTCTCGACGCGCTCGAGGACGGCGCGAAGGTCAAGTCGTGGCTCATGCGCATCCTCAGCCGGAAGTGCATCGACCGCATCCGTGCCCGCCGGGACCACGACGACGTCACCGAGCTCGAGGTCGCCGCACCCCGCGACGACGCCCCGGACCGTGTCGCCGAGGCCCGCTCGCGCGAGGAGGCGCTGGAGACGGCGCTCGCCGAACTGCCCGAGCAGCAGCGGCGGTGCTGGCTGATGAAGGAAGTGCTCGAGTACCGCTACGAGGACATCGCCGAGGAGCTCGACCTGCCGGTGTCGACCGTCCGCGGTCTGCTCTCGCGGGCCCGGAAGAACATGATCCGTCTCATGGAGGCATGGCGATGACCCCGCACGACGACGAGCTCGGCGCCGACCTGCGCCCCGACGGCACGGGTGCCGCCGACGCGTCCGCTGCCGACCCGCGCTCCGGTACCACCAGCGCCGCGGACACGCACCCCGACGACCTCCGCCTCGACGCGCTCGAGCCCGAGGACCTGGACGGTCACTCCATCGACGAGCTCGCCGACTACCTCGACGCGGGCATGCAGCCGGCCGACCCGTCGATCGACGACTCCGCCGCGTGCCAGAACGCCCTCGCCGCGATCATCCGGCTCCGGCAGTCGTCGCTCGGCTCGCTCGAGGCCGCGGCCGCCCAGGAGCCCCCCGCCGACGAGTCGTGGATCGGCGGCGTGCTGGCGAACATCTCGCTCGAGGCCCGCGCCGGCCGCGACGTCCCGCTCCGCGCGGAGTCGCCGACCGAACGCCCCGTGATGACCGAGGGTGCGATCCGCTCCCTCGTGCGCTCCGCGGGCGACGTCGTCCCCGGGGTCGTCATCGCCCGGTGCTCCTTGGACGGCGACGTCGTCCGCCTCGGTGCCCCGGTCCGCGTGACCGTGGAGCTCGCGGTCCGGGCGGGTTCGCCCATCCACGACGCCGCAGACCGGGTCCGGTCGGCCGTCGCGGCGGTGCTGGCCGAGCAGACCGACCTGGTGGTGGAGGCCGTCGACGTCCGTGTCCGCGACCTCCTGCCGGCGCTGCCCGACGACGACCACGAGCCCACCCCCGACCACGAACCCACCCACGACGAGGACGGAGCCTGAGCATGGACGACGAGACCGCCGCCGCGATCGAGGACGCCGTCCTCGCGGTCCCCGGCGTGGCCGACCTGTACCGCGCCCGTCCGACCGTCGGCAGTGCGCTCGCCTCGGCGCGCAACCTCGCCACGGGCACCGCGGTGTCCCGCGTCGTCCTCGACGACGACGTCCTGCGCGTCGTGATCGGCACCGACGGGTCCGCACCGGCGCCCGCCACCGCGCGCGCCGCGCACCGCGCGGCCCTCGACGTGGCGACCGCGCGCGGCGTCACGCTCAGCCGCGTGGACGTCCGCATCGCCCGCGTCGGCTGACCGCGCGGCCCCCACGACACGACGTGGCGGACGGGAGGCGCGTCACCGGCCCGCCCCGCGCCTCCGGTCGCCGACCACCCTGCGGACGCGAGGAGTGCCGCCGGGCCCGTCCCGCGCCTCCCGTCCGTCACCGCCCCCGGACACGACGACGGCCCCGGGCCGGAGCCCGGGGCCGTCGTCGTGTGCGTCCGATCAGTAGAAGTCGTTCGCCTGCGAGTGCGCCCACGCGGCACACGGCGTGCCGTACGCGGCGCTGATGTACTGCAGGCCCCACGTGATCTGCGTCGTGGCGTTCGTCTGCCAGTCGGCCGCGACGGTGGCCATCTTCGAGCCGGGGAGCGCCTGCGGGATCCCGGTCGCGCCACCGTTCGGGTTCACCGCGCGGTAGTTCCACCCGGACTCCTTGGTCCAGAGGTTGTCGAGGCAGCGGAACTGCGCGGAGCCCCAGCCGTACTTCGACGCGGCCAGCGACGTGGCGGTGGCCTTCGCACCGGCGACGGTGTTCGCGGCGGCCTGCTGACGGGCGGCTTCGGCCTCGGCTGCCGCCTGCTCGGCGGCTGCCTGTGCGGCCGCGGCTGCCGCTGCCTGCTGGTCGGCGTCGGCCTTGTCCTGGACGGCGCTCGCGTCGGCGACCTGGGTCGTGGCGTCGACCGTCGAGGCGATGCGCGACGTGATCGCGCCGCTCGACATCGACCGGTAGTCCGACAGTGCCGCGACCTGGCGTTGCAGCGCGGCGGTGTCGGTCTTCTCGTTCGCGTCGGCGAGCACGGTCTGGGCGGTCGAGATCGTCGCTGCGGCCTGTGCCTTGTCGAGCGCGACGCCGCGGAGGGCCGGCGCGCTGCTCGCCGAGGCGGACGGGCTCGGCAGCCCGATCGCGTCGCCGATGGCGGGCTGGGTGCCGAGGGTCGCGACGCCGCCGACGATCGCGAGCGTCGCGGCACCGCCCACGACGAGCGTGGAACGGCTGCGGATCGCGCGGCGGAGGCGCCGGCTCGGGGTGTCGAGTGCCTGGCGTCGCGTGGTCGCGGGGGTCGTGCTGCTGGCGGGGATCGTGCTCGGGTCGGTGGGGGTGGTGCGTCGTGTCATCGGATCCGGTGGTCGGCCGGCTGCTCGTGCGGACCCCCGGTGCGGCGCGCGGGGTGGGGGGAGCGCGCCGGTGCCGTCACGAGGACGGCGTCGTGGGGGAGCCGCGAGCCGGGGGAGGACCGGACGGTGGTGTGGGGCCCGTCCGTCCGCCACGCAGGCGGCCTGGGGGAGCCACCCGCTCGGGCGAAGCCAGAACGATGACGCGTCAGCCTGGGCGGGTCGTCCAGGGAGGCTGGCAGAACCGTCCGTCCACCCCCCCGATAACGGTTCGGTAACGGTCCGATCAGCGGTCCGAGGTGGGAGCTTCCTGGACGCGCTCGCCCTGCGCCACGCGCTCGAGGGCATCGAGGGCGCCGGCGATCGCGGCGACGTCCTCCGGGGCGAGCTCGGCGATGAGGTCGGCGACGATCCCGGTCCGGGTCGAGCGGGCCTCCTCGACGGCTGCGGCGCCCGCTGCGGTGATACTCACCATGAAGGCGCGGCCGTCGCTCGGGTCGGCCTCGCGCTCGATGAACCCCCGCTGTTCGAGCTCGGTGAGGATCCGCGTCATGGTGGGCTTCGTGACGACCTCGATCCGCGACAGGTCGCCCGGGCGCAGGGGTCCGTGCCGCTGGATCGACGCGAGCGCGGACACCAGGCCGTAGCCGAGCGCAGCGGAGTCGGTGCGGGCACGACGGTTGATCCGGCCGACCGCGGCGGCCAGGCGCGCGGCGATCTCGGTGCGGTCCGGCTGGCGGTGGCTCATGCGGGGCTCCGGGTCGTTCGGGGTCGGGCGGTCGGACTGCTCGACCACGTCGCCGGTGATGCTACCGGTCGCCCGGAACGTGTGACCGAGCGCCCCGCTGGTGGCCCTGCGGACGGGACGCGCCCACCCCGACGGGTCGGGGCGGGCGCGTTCCTGTGCGGGTGTTCAGGGACGTTCAGCGTTTCTCGCCCGGGAGCAGGTGGATCGCCTCGGTCGCGAGCTCCGCGGCGATGTTGTCGCCCGCCTCGGTCGCGGCCCGGAGGCGGCGGAAGTCCTCGGTCATGGCGTCCCAGTCGACCAGTTCGTCGAGGTTCGGCAGGCGCAGCCGGAAGGCCAGGCCGTCCATCGTGTCGCGGCACACGCGCTGCAGGTTCTCGTTGCCGCAGGCGTCGACGTACAGCGTGAAGACGTCGAGGGCGTCGCGGTTGACCGCCACGACGTCGTGCGCCTCGAGCTCGGTGATCGTGCGGTCGAGCTTCGCCGTGATCCTGCGGCGCTGGGCGGCGGTCAGACGTGGCACGGCGAGCCGGACCACCCCGCCGAACAGCACGCCGAGGGTCTGCATCGCCTCGACGACCTCCTCCGGCTTGGGGGTCGTGACGCGGGTGTACCGGTTCGGTGCCATCTCGATGAGGCCGGCACGGGCGAGCTGGCTGAGCGCCTCGCGGATCGGGGTGCGGGAGACGCCGAGCCAGGCGATGAGCTCCTCGTCGTTGAGGCGCTCGCCCGGCTCGAGCGTGCCGTCCATGATCGCGGCGTGGATCTTCAGACGGACGGTGTCGCGCAGGAGCTGGTGCTCGGTGGGGGTGCTGCTGGGGACCGGCATGCGGTGTCCTCGGTTCTCGGGAGCGGTCGGGCTGCACCCCGCGACCGCGCGCGGTGTGCAGGGACACCGTACCTGATGTACCACCGGCGGACGGCTGCCCGCCGGGGGTCAGTCGGAGGGGCCGAGCAGGCGGAGCGTGACCGGGTCCTCGGAGCCGCGGTACCAGCGGTCGAGCACGGCGCGGAACGGTGCCGGGTCGTCGGCGGCCCGGGCGAACAGGGTCATCGAGGACCGGGCCTTCATCGCGTCGACGCCGCCGAACAGGTCGTCGGCGCTGCGTGCGGGCGCAGCGGCGGCCACCGCGGCGGCCTCGCGCAGCCGCGGACCGAGCACCGGGTGGGCGAGGTACGCACGCGCCTCGCGCAGGTCCCGGACCGCGTAGTGCTGGGCGGTGGCGCTCCGTCCGAGGCCGGCGAGCTGCGGGAACACGAACCACATCCAGTGCGAGCGCTTCCGGCCCGCGCGCAGCTCCTGCAGGGCCTGGTCGTGCACGCCCTCCTGCGCGTGGACGAACCGGTCGAGCGATCGGTCGGTCGCGTGCTCGGACGTGCGGTCCGGCGTACCGTCGTCGGCGCTCACCGGACCACGTCCCCCCACGCGTACCGGACGGTGGTCGCGTCCACGACGAGCAGCGAGTCCGGGTCCCGGTCGAACAGGCCCGGCAGGCCGACGGCTGCGGGGAGGTCGCCCTCGAGCCGCTCCAGGACGGCCGAGCGGACGGTCAGGGGTGCGTGCTGCCGCTGCCAGAACAGCGTCCTCGACAGCAGCCGGGCGTGGATGCCGGCACGGTCGGTGAGCTCGACGGCCAGCGGGTCCTCGACGACCGCACCGGCCACGACGCGCACGGTGGCGTCGTGGCGGGGGCGGGGCGCGCCTCCCGACCGTCCGGTCGTGGCCCGCAGCCCGGACCAGGCGGGACGGGCCCCGGAGCCGGCGTCTCCGGACCCACCCGGACCGGCCAGCCGCGACCCGAGCGCGCGTCCCGCCCACCGCAGCGGGTGCGCGGCGCGGGCCGGGTGGCGGACGGACCGGTGCTCGACGGTGTCCCCGCGACGTCGGGCGCGCGTGTGCGCGAACGTGTACGGCACGCCGAGCAGCGCGTGCGCGGCGACGATCGCCGGGACGTTCGACGTGTCGACGGTCCGGTGGACCACCCCGCGCCGGCCGCGGTCGTCCACCGTGAGCACCTCGATCGTGACCTCCGTCATCGACCCGAGTCGACGCGAGGGCGGGAACGGCGGGACGCTCGTCTCCCGGAACACGTACGCCGACAGGCCGACCCAGGCGCTGCCGTCGACCACGTCGGGACGCGTCCCCGGCGGCAGCAGCCGGGCGAGCTGTGCGGGCTCGCGGCGCCAGTGCGCGAAGACGACGTCCTCCCAGGCGTGCACCGTCACCGGACGGTGGCGCAGCGGTGCGGACGCCCGGGTGTCGGTCACCGCTTCGAGGCGTGCCGGCCGACGCGGGCGGCCCACGCGACGAGCGGGGCCTGGAGCGGGAGGCGGAGCACCGACACGAGCCGCGAGGCGCGCGTCGACCGCGGGCTGTCGAGCAGGTCGCGCGCCATCGTCACGTTCGCCGGGAAGACCGCGAGGAACAGGGCCGCGGCCGCCCAGCCCGAGGGGCGGCGGGTCGCCGGGACCGCGAGGCCCACCGCGACGACGAGCTCGGCCAGGCCCGAGGCCAGCGTGGTCGTCCGGGGCGGGAGGCCGTCCGGGACGATCCGGTCGTAGGTGCGGGGGCGCAGGAAGTGGGTCACGCCGGCACCGCCGAGCAGGACCGCGAGGGCCGCCGCGGTGCGGTCCGCGCGTCGGGTTCGTTCACGTCGTCGCATGGGTCCATCGTGCCCGCACCAGGGATCCGCGGTCCAGGTTCGCGGCACGTCGCGCGGTCGGTCGGGCTCGGCCGGTCAGGCCAGCGCGGTCGCCACCAGGTCCAGCACGGCCGCCGCGACCTCGGCCTTGCTGCCCGCGGTCTCCTGCACGACGGCGCCGCCGGGGACGAGCACCTCGATCGCGTTCTCCTCCCGCTCGAAGCCCGCCGACCAGCTGACGTGGTTCACGACGAGCAGGTCGGCCGGCTTCCGCGCGATCTTCGCCCGGCCGAGTGCGATCCGGGCGTCGCGGTCCGGCTCGGTCTCGGCGGCGAAGCCCACGATCACCTGGCCGGTCCGGCGTGCCGCGACGAGCTCGGCGAGCACGTCGGGGTTCCGGACGAGCTCGAGGGTCATGGTGTCGCCCTGCTCGTCCTTCTTGAGTTTCTCGGTGCGCACCTCGGTCGGCCGGTAGTCGGCGACCGCGGCGGTCATCACGACGACGTCGGCGTCGGCCGCCGCTGCGTGCACGGCCTCGGCGAGCTCGACGGCGGAGCCCACCGGCACGACGGTCGCGTTGAGTCCCGCGGTCAGCGAGGCGTCGACGTTCGCGGCGACCACGGTCACGGTCGCGCCGCGTCGGGCGGCGTCCACCGCGATCGCCAGGCCCTGCCGGCCGCTCGAGCGGTTGCCCACGAAGCGCACCGGGTCGACGGGCTCGCGCGTGCCGCCCGCGCTCACGACGACACGGACGCCCGCGAGGTCGCCCTGCTCGCCGCGGGCGGTGGTGCCGGTGGGTGGCGCGGTGGCCGCCCGGGTCGCGGTGCCCGCGCTGGTCCGCTGGTCGGCCGGGAGGCCCGTCCCGCGTCCGTCGGTCCCGCCCGCGGTGGTCCGCTGGTCGCCCGGGAGGCTCGTCCCGCGTCCGTCGGTCCCGCCCGCGTCCGACAGGTGGCCGGTCGGGGCGCGGTCGAGCACCGCGAGCGCCGCCGCGACGATGTCCTCGGGCTCGGACATGCGGCCGATCCCCGCGTCGTCCCCGGTGAGCGCGCCGACGACCGGGCCGACGACGTGCACGCCCCGCTCGCGGAGCGTCCGCAGGTTCGCCCGGGTGGCGGGGTGCTCCCACATCTGCGGGTGCATCGCCGGCGCCACGACGACCGGGGCCTCGGTCGCGAGCAGCGTCGTGCCGAGCAGGTCGCCCGCGAGGCCCGCCGCCATCCGGGCGAGGGCGTCGGCGGTCGCGGGGGCGACCACCACGAGGTCGGCACGGCGACCGAGCGCCACGTGCCGGACCTCGGCCACGTCGTCCCAGACGCTCGTCGTGACCGGGTTCCGGCTCAGGGCCTCGAGTGTCGGCAGCCCGACGAAGCGCAGTGCGCCCTCGGTCGGGACGACGTGCACGTCGTGCCCGCGCTTCACGAGGTCACGGACGACCCCGACGGCCTTGTAGGCGGCGATCCCGCCCGTGATCCCCACCACGACGGACAGACGGCGAGCAGCTGCGGCTTCCACGTCGGTCACGCTACCCGGCCGCCCGTGCGAGGATCGGACCCATGTGCACCGTCGTCGTCCGCGTCGACCCCGCGGCCGAGTGGCCCGTCACCGTGCTCGCCCTGCGCGACGAGTCGCCCGAGCGTCCGTGGGACCCGCCGGCCGCATGGTGGCCCGACCGCGACCCGACCGTCCGCGGCGTGCGGGACCGCTCCGCCGGTGGAGCCTGGCTCGCCGCGTCGGACCGGGCAGGACTCGCGGTCGTCCTGAACCGCGCCGAGCCCGTGCCGAGCGCGGACGGGACCTGGACCACCCGCGGGGTCGTGCCGCTCGACGCCGTCGACGGGGTCCTCCCCGGTGCGGACGGCGTGCTGCCCACGACCCGCGCGTTCAACCTCGTGCGTGCCACGGCCGACGGCGTCGAGGTCGTCACCTGGGACGGCACGACCGTGACCACGACCGACCTCGGACCCGGCGTGCACATGGTCACGCACGGCGCCGCCGACGACCCCGCGGCTCCGCGCATCGGGCGTTGGCTCAGCGCCTTCCGCGAGGCCGCTGCCCCGGACGGCCCGCCGGTCATCGGCCCGTTCGACGAGCTCCGCACCGCCGACGCCGGAGCCGACGCCGGTGACGGGTGGAGCGGCTGGTTCGGGCTGCTCGCCGAGTCCGCGGCGCTGCCCTCCGACGACCCTGACGCGATCCTCCGCGACGCCGTGGAGCCCGACGGGCACGTCGCGACCCTGTCGATCGTCGCCGCGGCGGTCGGACGGGACCGGACGGTGCTGCAGCACGCGCGGCTCGAGCGCCCCGGCCGGCTCGACGGATCGGTCGAACTGCACCACGCCTGACCCGGGGTGGTGTCCCGGGCCCGACCCGGACGCCGGTGCCTGTGCGGACCGGCAGCCGCCGAGCCGTCCCGGGGTGCCCGCCACGGCGTACCTTCACGCCTCGTGACCCCCACCACACCCCGCCGATCCGGCGAC
>NZ_MCIG01000029.1 GCF_001705035.1 Curtobacterium sp. UCD-KPL2560
GGCCCTATACCTCTGGGGAGGCCAAAACCGGGGTGGGGAGGGGGTCCTGCCCCTTGCCCGCTGTCACCAGTCGAACCCGGTGCTGATGGGCAGCGCCGCGGGTGTGCCTGCTCGTGCTGCTTTCGCTTCAGCCAAGGTCATGGTCGACTTCCACCTGTTGCAGTCGCGGCACATGAGGTGACAGTTGGCGCGGTCGAGCGGTGAGCCGCCTCGGATGCGCGGTATGTCTTCGTCAACGACTGGCGACTTGGGATGCCATGCGCAGCCCGTGCAGTCGGCACGGTTGCATTTGGGTCCGTGCTGACCGGCGATGTACTTGAGGTTTTTGTTGACGGCAGCGCCGCAGAGTGCGCAGTTGTGTTCTTCTGCGAGTACGCGTCGGATGAGTTCGCGCCGTCGGTGCCCGTTGGCGTTTGCTGCGCCCATGCGGTTACCTCGTAGTTACTCGCCATCCATGACTTGCCACGGCCAGAGCGGCGCGCCCTCACTGTCGTAGCCGATGGGTTCGAGCGGGGTGCGTGTGTTCGTCCTGGTTCGGTGCGCGGCCATCGGGTCGGACTGGCCGACCGCGGTGACCGGGGACTCGGTACCCATCCGGGTGTCCGGGTATCCGGTAGCCGGGGCCCGGTCATCGACCGGTACCCGGGCTACTGACGGAAGCGGGAGACCGGCTCTCGGCCGTCGCTCGTCAGACCGCAGTGGTTGCACCACGGCGGCTTCCCGTCTCGGTGTTGTCGTGGCTGGTGGTCCGAGCAGTTGATGTCGGAGGTGTGTGCGCCGACGGGCTGCACGGTGTCGTCCTCGACAGTGACCCGCTCAGCGATGAGGGTGAGGTTCACCGTTCCGAACTCGTTGAGCTCGGTCGTGGTGGTGATCGGTTCGCGTGCTAGGTAGTAGCCGAACTCCTCGCCGTCGATGGTGAGGCTGACCCGGTCGCCGGTGCGCTTGACCTCGATCGTCTTCGCAAGCTTCGGCATCAGTCGTCCTCGTCCCCGAACGCGTTGTGGTGCAGGGCGAGGCGCAGCCAGTCCACGAGCCCGAGGCTGGTGATGTAGTCCTGATTGTTGGCGAACTCACGCAGGAGACGCACCTGGTTGCTGTCGTCGTCTTCGGTGAAGCCCTGCCCCTTGGCCTGTAGGACGTACCCGGTGAGGATGGCGCCGTCTTGCTCGTCGGCGAAGTGCGCTGCGACAGCTTCGTCGAGCGCTGCTTTCGTCTGCTCGCTCACGTCCGCGTCCCTTCCCGGCTGATGGCGACTCGCGCCTCGTGCCGTTCGCGGCGTCGTGCACCGCGCTTGATGCTGCTGCGCACGCCGGGGCGCTGCAGGTACGCGAGGTAGCAGCGACCCCATCGGCTGAACGCGTCCCACTCGGATGCGGTGCGGCGCTGGCGGTGACCCATGCTCACGGCATCCTCCTGACGTTGGCGCCGCTCTCGTCCCGGGTCTGCGTGTCACCAGCAGGTTGCCGAGGGAAGACGGCAGATGGGTTCCTCGACTCTGCGCAGCGTTTGTTGTGCTTGCGGCCGGACTGTTGGGCGGCGGCGTTGCTGTGTGCGTGTTGACCTGCGGGCCGAGGAAGTTGAGATCCAGGGCGGGATCTGATCGGACGCCCTGGATAACGCAGAGGTGGCAGGGTTCGAACCTGCAGCCTGCGGTTTTGGAGACCGCTGCTCTTCCAGTTGAGCTACACCCCATCGAACCGCGGTTGTTGTCGCAGGCGCGGTGTGCTGCGGGTGGGTTAGGTCACCACCATCCCCGGCGCGTCTCTCTTGGAGTGTTCACGCCGGCACCCCATCCCGAGGCGGCCTAACGACGAAGGCCCTCACCGTGATGGTGAGGGCCTTCGTGTGGTTCCATGTGCCCGCCAATCCCGGAGGACGGCGGGGAGCAAAGTTACTGACGGTAGAGACACTTCTTCCGCGTGTTCCACAGCGTACCTGTTTTCGTGTGCGCGCGCGAGCATCTTCCGTCGGCGTGTCATTCTTCGACGACGATCATGTTCAGGAGCAGGTCGCGGGTGATGTCTGGTCGCCCTCCGCGGTCGTGGCGGTTCTGCCAGTCTGTGATGTCATCGCGTGCGCTTTGCTCACTCAGGTACGTGACGGACGTGACTGACTGGCCGGTACGTCGATCGACGATCTTGAATCGCGGCCGCGTGCCGTTCACAACGCTTCCGATTGTTCGAGTGCGTAAGCGACAGCATCCCCGTGGAGTACGCGCCAGTCTCCATGCCCGTCAAGTTCACGAAACACAGCCCATGGGGTGCCGGCGTCGTAGCCGCTGTCGATGCATCGTTTCTCGCCGTACGAGTCGCGTCCGAATAGGCCCCCGCAGTAGCCGTTGACGATGGTTCCCGGCGCGACGGGCCCGCTCACAGCGCGTCCGCTTCGAGCCCAAATGCGTCGGATTGGTTCAGGTGAAGCGATACCATCAAACAACCCGCCTCGTACAGTGTTACGGACCTCTTTCCGGTTTCCACCGCGGATATGAGGCTCACAGAACTGGGCATGCCGTGTTCGGATGCTCGTTCTGCAAGTTCGGTCTGCGACCAGCCGTGACGAGTGCGCTCGTCGTAAATGAGCCGACCGAATCGGTAGTCGTCGTGCCTCTGGAACTGAGTGCGCGGTTTGCGCCGAGACATGTCACTCACAGCACGTCCGCCTTCCAGCAGGTGCACTTGCGGCTTGCGGGATCGAACATGCGGCAACTGTTCAGGTGCGGTGCGCTCTCGATCACGGCGCGTAGCCGGTCCAGCTCGGCACCAAGTTCCAGGACACCCGCGAAAACAACTTCGTCAAGTGCGAATATTTCCCCGTTGATGGTCAGATTCTTACTCAAAACATCGCAACCTTCTTATTGGCGGGGGTGAACAGCGCAGGGAGGCACTGTTCACCCCCGTGAGGTGTGGAGTGTCCGCCAAGATGCACTCCACCCTCTTCCTCAACCGCGGCGGTCAGGAGATGAAGGCCGCGGGAGTTTCTGTGAGTCACCGTGCCGGTCCTGCACCGCTTCGAGTTGGTCGGCGGCGGTTCGGAGAGCGTCCGCAGCTTCCGCTTCATCGTTCCACGAATGGTGGCCTTCGAGAATGACTGCCAGTGCGCGCATCTGCTCCGGGGTCAACGCTTCCCCTCCTGCTTCTCGATGATGTAGCCGATGTAACGGCGGTCCTGCGGGGTCAATCCGTGCAGGCTCAAGAGACCGCGCGCAAACTGCCGCATCTGCTCCGGGGTGGGGGCGGTCATGGCTGGCTCCAGGTGAGCGCGATGTTGCCGCAGCCGATGAAGCACAGCAACGTGACGGCGGCGAGGAACCCGACACCGATGGATTCATACTTGACAGCGAGCCAAGCGAGGAACGCGGTGGTCCCGAGCAGGGCCAGCGCGAGGATGAGTGCGATCGTCATGCTCAGCCTCCCTTTCGGATTTCGGCGAGCTGTTCGAAGTCGGTGGATGCGTTGATGCCGCGGGCGAGTTCGACGAGACGTGATTCGCCGAACCACTCGGTGCCGCATGCACGGCAGGACGCGGTCACGTGGCCGCCGCGCCGGTATTGGGCGTTGAGTGCTGCGATCTGGTTGCCGTCGATGCTGCCGACGTAGCGGGCGCCGCATCCGGGTACGGGGCACGGTTCGGTGATCTCCTTGGAGACGGGTGGGTCGAACATGTCGGCGATGCGGTCGATCATGTTCCGGAGCCGTTCCCATGCGACGGCCATCTGCGTTTCGATGACGTCGCCCGTGGCGTGGGCGGCGGCGAAGACGTCGAACCAGTCGGTGAGGTTCTGCTCCGGGGACTGGTCGGGGCGTTCGTCGGTCGCGGATGCGTACATGGATGCGATGCGGCCGGCGATGTCCTCGTAGATCGTGAACGCTTGCAGGTTGAGGCTGCTGCGTTCGTTCGCCGGTGAGTGCCCGGAGTGCGTCTGCCCGGTGGATGAGTGGATCGCGGTGCGGAGTTCCGCGAGGAGGGGTTCCTTCCACGCAACACGGGTGGCGGGCTTGCCGTCGTCCTCGTAGGCGACGGTCGCGCGGTGACGTCTCGCGAGCTGGTCAACGAGCTCCTTGAGGGGCCGAACGGCTTCGTCGACCTCGACGGGGGTTGTGGTGGTGCCGTTCATGCGCGCTTCTCCACGATCCATCCACCCTCGGCCTGCACGAGCGTGTCGCCGTCGTACAGGGTGTGGCGCCCGTCGTACGCATCAACGGTGCACACTGCAGTGGTCCGCCGGATGGGGTCGGCTGCCGAGCCGTAGGTCGTGGTGGTGATGTCCGCGTCAGCAGTTGCGACGCGTTGTCCGTCTCGGTAGTCGACGCTGTCGATCAGGTTCACGTAGTCGGCTAGAAGTGCCGCGGAAGCGAACGATCCGCGCCAGGTGACGCGGGCGGACGGCGGGGGCGGTGTCTTGTCGATCATCATGTCTGCTCCTAGAAGGGCTGGTTCAGGTCGGCGTCTGCGATGTCCCCGGCGGTCTGCCAGGAGCCCGCCTGCGGGGCGTTCGCCGCTGGTGCGTCCCACTGGGGCTGAGGTGTCGTGTTCGGGGCCGTGCGGGGCTGCAGTGCGCTCTGCGGTGCGATGACCACGGTCTGCGCCTTGACGACGAGGTCGTAGTACTTCTTCCCGTTCGCCTCACGCACCTCCGTCACCTCGGTGCCACTGATGATCACCCGGTCGCCCTTGCTGAACTGGGTGAAGTCGATGCGGACTGGGGCGTCGTTCGCGTAGCCGGCCTTCACGGTGCGGTACGTGCGTGCTGTCGTCACCCACTGGTCGCCGTCACGTTTCCGGTGCGGTTCCGCGGTCTTCATAGCCCAGTCGGGGTGCTGAGGGTTGTTCTGCGTCCAGTCCTCGACGAACGCGGTGAACGTGATCTGCGCCATCAGTTGGCCTCCTTGCGTGGTTCGGTGTTGTGCGGCCATCCGTAGTCGCGTCGGTCTTGTTCGCCCTCGCACCAGCAGCCGTCACATCCGTGTGGGTACTGGCGGTGAGCGGGCGGGTGGTGGAAACCGTGTGGGCAGAGGCGGTACTGCTGCTCGCTCATGCTGCTGTCCTTCCGTGGTGCTGCTGCGAGTACGACCGAATGGCCGCCTCGATGTCGCTGTCGTCCGCCGCCTGGTCGAAGCCGCGGGCGCGGATCTCTCGGTCGGCGTCCGCGATCTGCTTCTCGTCGTGCCGTTGTCGGCGCTCCTCCTCGGACTCCGCCTCGAGCAGGGCCCGTTCCGCGCGGACGTAGTCGTGCGCGAACCGCATCTCGTGATCGGCGCGGGATCCCGGCCGCTCCTCGTCAAGGTCCCCGTGCGTCCGCATCCGCTCACGTTCGACGGCTGCCGGGTCGAGGGACGCGACGAAGTTCTCCCAATCGGCGGTCATGGGATCGGCTCCCACGGCCAGTCGGCGCCGCGAATCATCCGCTTCGGCCACTGCCGCTCATCCCGATCACCACGCCACCGAGACACGGCAACGATGTTCCCCTCGCCGGTGTTTTCCGGGTCGGGGCGGAGACCGAACCCGAACTCAGGCCAGCCGAGGAGCGCCGCCGACCCACGCGGGCGAAGGTCCCGTTCACCGTTCGCGCCCGCAGACTTCCCGGCGTGCGCCTCCATCACAAGCGCGATGTTCCGCTCCCGCAACGAGTCGAGGCCGACGATCAGCGGGGCCGCGTCGTCGTCGTTGTTGATCGCCTTCGGGACGAGCTTGTACAGCGGGCCGATGAACAACACGTCGGGCTTGTGCCGGTCGATGAGGCGGTGGATCTCCGACAGGTGCGAGCCGCGGGTGATGTCGATCCGGTTGCCGGCGACGATGTTGATGGCCAACGCCGGATCGACGGTCCCCTCAGCGCGGGCTCGGCGGGTCGACCAGCGGACTGCTCGACGCCACTGCCGTTCCGTGTTCTCCGCATCGACGACGAGCACCTGCACCGGCTCGATGTGCTCGAACGTCACCGGGTGAATGCCCGCCGCGGACAGGACTGCGAGCTGCCGGACGAACGTCGTCTTCCCCGACCCTTCCGGACCGGTGACGATCAGCCGGTCCTTCCGCTCGAGCAGACCCGGTACGACCCAGTCGTACGCGTCCGACCCGGCCAGGATCTCCGCGAGCGTCTTCGTCTGCAGCATCCCCGTCGAGTGCCCGTCGACGAGGGTCTGCAGCCGGTTGAGGGCGTTCGACGCGGCGTCCATCGGTGCGGCGCCGGCAGCGAGCTCCTCCTGCATCGTGTTCGCGACGTTCCGCGACTCCCGCCGCACCGCGTCAGCCCGGACAGCCTGCGCGTACTCGGGAGCCGCGAACGCGTACACGGACGGGTCCGCCCACACGAACGGTTCCGTGTCGAGGCCACGGACGCCCCAGCCGGCGAGCATCCCGTCGACGATCGCCGCGTCGATCGCGTCGCCCCGGCTGACCCGTTCGAGGATGCCGTCGAACACGACGCCGAGGCGTGCGTCCGAGAAGTCCTGCGACGACACCATGCCGTGCACTCGGTCGACCTGCAGCGTGTCGCGGATGAGGGCGCCGAGGAGGTTCCGCTCGGCCTGCGTGCCGCTCATGCGTTCATCCAGGCGTCACGGTCTACCTGCGCTGGACGGGTGGCGCGGTCGCGTTCAGCGAACTGCTGCTGCTTCCGCATGCCGTTCCGCCATGTGCTGATCCAGTCGGTCTTCACGCCCTTCTGCCCTGGCACCGCAACCCAGTAGTCCACGAACTCGGCCAATTTGGCGTCGACGTTCACGAGGGGTACTTCTGCTCGAGCCCAGGAGCGCATGTCGTCGGTGATAGCAAAGCCTTCGGGGATGCGTGAGGCGCGCTTGCGCGGTACTCCTTCGTTAGAAGGAGTGGGTCGGGTCGGGTCGGGTCGGGTCGGGGAAGGCGCGGCGTCGGGCGACTGCACACCGTCCGTCACGTTCATGTCACGCCGTGACGGCTGTCGTGACTTCTCCCGCGACCTACGCTTCCGTTCCGCGGCAGCATCACGATCTGCCTCCACGGACTCGCGCGTCGGCTGGTACTTTTCCCAGTCGTGGAATCTGTACGCGCCGTCGTCTGCAATCCACAGCGAAACGCCCACCAACTCGTCGATATATCGGCGTTTTGCGCCCAAAACTGGCAGCGCGAACGACGGAATCACGCCGTCAGTGAGGTGAGCCATGCACCACGACCCGGCGCGAACCCACAACGCCTGAGCACCATCGGAGAGCTGCAGCGTCTTCGGGTGGGACCAGAACCCGTCATCAATCTTGAACCAGGGCATCAGGCGACCCCGATCCTGCCGAGGGCGACGAACGTGCCGGGCAGAGAGCAGGTACGCAGCCGCTCGGCTGCTCCCGCTCCGTACGCGACCAGCACACTTGGTGCGCCGCTGTTCGCTCGAGCACGTGAGCCGTCGGCGTGGTGGAAGAACAGGCGACCGTGTAGGAAACGCACCGCCGTTGCCTTGCCCCAGACCTCGGACACGAACCCTGCGGTTTCGGTACGCGCGAAGACCAGCGCGATTCCGTCGCCGTGCACTGCGAGCTTCGCCAGCCACTTCCACGCTTCGAACGAGTAAGGCGGGTTCAGCCACACACGTCCGTCCCACGCTGCGGTGAGACCGTCTTCCGGCAGCTCAATGTGCCGAGCTGCGGTAGCCCAGGGGCGCGGTGACGGCGCGGCACACGGATCGAGATCGAACGGGCCGAGCGCTGCAACGATCTCGGGTGGGGTCAGCCACGTCGTGGTCTCAGCTCGGGCCGACTGGTGCGAACCCATCGCTCTGATGCTGGCCATTGGTCACCTCCTCTGCTTCTTGGACGCCATCGGCGATGGCTTGCTTGATCTGCTTCTCCGTGAGCCCGTACTCGATCGCGTAGGAGCTGAACCGGTGGACGTCGCGGCCGACCATCTTCAGGTGGTCGATCGCTGCCTGCTGACGGCCGTTCATGCGTCCTCCTCGAGGTGTGCGTAGTTCTGCAGCAGGTACCGTTTGGTGGTGTTGGCTTCTTGGCCGGCCATGCGGATGCGGATGCCGCCGTCGGGTGCGACGGTGAGCACTTCGAGGTACTCGGTCGGGTTGGTCTTGCTGACGAACCAGTCGCCTGCTTCGACGGAGCTCATCGGTCGTCGCCCCAGATCGCGGCGTGCACGAGTCTCTGCACGTCGTCGATGCGCAACGTGATGGTGGTTGCGGTGAAGGGTGGGGTGACGGCGTCGGTGCGTGTTTCGATGGCGGTTTCGACGCGGTCGATGATGGTTTGCAGGGGCTCAAACGGCATGGTCGTGCACCTCTTCGATGAGTAGTTGCAGTCCGGATGGTTGGCCGGGCCGGTAAGTGATCACGGGCATGACCTTGTCCATCTCGCGGGGGGTGTCATCGGGAACGATGCCTGCGTCTACGAGTCCGTCGCACAACGCTTTGAGCGTCGGGACGACATTGTCGGCATCGCGACGTGTCGTTGTGCGGACGAACCATGTGAGGGTGACGCGGATCCTGTCGCAGCTGAGCACGCCAGCGTTTTTCGCTGCGTAGAACGAAGCGGCTCTGACCTGTTTGGTCAGAGCCGCTTTCTTCGCCCAGTGCATGCGTTGGTTCGCGTTGAGGGGCGGACGTTCGTACGGGAGCTCAAGAGTCCACTGCATCGGGACTCCCTGCCTGCGCCGCTCGTCCGGCTGCTGCGATCTGCTCGAGCACGTCCGTGCCTGCGCCTGCCGTCCGTGCTGCGGTGTGGAGTGCGCGGAGAGCGTCGAGGTCAGTGCCGGCGAGTTGCAGTTCGGATTGCCAGTCACGGGCGGGTGCGGGAGCGGCGATCGGTTCGACGTGCCACGACTGTTTACGGCCCGCACCGGTTGCCCGGATGGTGACGTCGCGCGGTCCGCTGATGTGCGACAGATGGCTGATGCGCACCCCGCCGCGGCGTTCCTTGCCGAACATGACGTCGGGGTCGTTGTAGACGGTGACCTGGTGGCCAACCCACGCGGTGCCGTCCTTACCCCAACATGCGGCCAGGACGTCGAGCATGCCTTTGCTGGGACGCCACACACGGTCGAGTTCGACGAGGCTGATCTCGGCGACTGTCTTGCCGTCGCGTTTGCCGAGTCGGGAGCCGGTGCCGATCGTGAACGTTCGCGGTTCGACAAGTTCGATCGCGTCGAGCTGGTCACTGGTTGGGGCGAGGGCTTCTGTGATGTCCATTGTCAGAACTCGATTCCGTGAAGGGGCCCGTACTCGTCCTCGTGCTCATAGACGGCCCAGGTCGGGGGTGAGACGAGTTGCACGGTGGGGTCGTATCCGGGCCAGGTGTTGGTGGCGGTGCAGGTGGCGTACAGCTCGAGTGCGCGGTGGACTTTCGCGGCGCCCATCTGCTGGTACTCGACGTCGAGCTCGTGGACGGCGACGAGGTGCGGCGCTTCCGATTCGACGACGATGAAGCGGAACGGCCGCCGTGGTTCGCCTGCCTGTTCGAGTGCGTGGAGGTAGAACTCCTGCTGCACGTCGTACCCGTACGCGGCGACGGTGCGCATGAACCCGTCGACGGATGCGGTCTTCGCGGTCGTCTTCAGGTCGATGGCGACGTCGTCGTTGAGGCGGTCGAACCTGGCGCGCATCGGTGTGCCGGTGTCGGTGTCGGTGGCGAAAACGGACGCTTCCGAGTGACCTGACTGCTCGAGCAGTGCCCGTGCGGTGGGGTGCGCGAGGACCGCTTCAGCCATCCCGTTGACTCGCGCGGCTTGTGCGGGTGCGATGGGCGTGAACCCGGCAGCGCGCTGCTCCTCCGCCCACGCAACCGTCGCGGCTTTCGTGCTGACCGCTCCGGATGCGGTGACGTGCTCATCCGGGTACTCCACCGTGCCAGCGCCGACACCGAGCACCTTCGTGTGCACGGCCGTCCCAACGTCGAACGTCTGCTTCCCGGCCTGCGGGTGGTCGCGATCCCACCGGTACCGGGCGGGCGACTCGAGAAGCTTCCGCGCCTGCGTCGACGACAGGGCCGGGTGCTGGTGATACTGACTCTCGGGGAGCGCGAGGTCGATGCGGCCGGTCATGCCGTCGCCCCCAGCACAAGCGCAGTCCGGCAGGGCCAGATCGACTCGCGGTAACCCCACTCATCGTCGTCCTCGTGAGCGTCAGCCTCGATCCGGCCGCACTCGGCGCAGATGGCGAAGCCAACAGTTGCTTCGACGCCGTCCTCGTAGTCGTCCCACTCGTCGGCCTCTGCCTTCGACTCGAACGAGCCGCCGGCGTCCGGTCGTTCCCACCTGTCTTGCTTGCTGTGCAGCTCTTGGGCGTTCCCGAGCCGCGCGGACACTCCGCCGTAGGGCTGCAGGTACCCGTTGGTGGTCATCGCTGGACCGCCAGTCGTTCGGCGAGGGCGTCGGTGTGCGCCTTCCAGTACGCGGCGTGTTCAGCGGCGCCGACCTGGTACGGGCTGGCGATCAGGTCAGCAGCGTCGGCGGCGATGAGGTTCGCGGTGCGCTGCTCCTCAACGAGAGCAAGGGTCGCGTGCACCTGCGCGGCGGCGAGGACGCTGTTCGGGCTGGGGAACGCCATGAACTCGAGGAGCTCGTCGTCCTCCAGCGCGGTGGGGCGGACGAGGCTGAGTAGTCGGCGTGCTTCTTCGGCGTGCGCTTCAGCGGTTGAGGGTCTGGTCGTGGTGGCCACGGTGACTCCTTCATGGGTCGGTGAGTAGTGCGCTTCTGGGTTGAAGCGCGGGAGAAGGGGTGCGAGGGTCAGTCGCAGTCGGATACGAACTCGTGCTCGGCGGCGCGGGCGATGGCTTTGCCGTCCTGCTCGATGTGCCACGACCAGTAGTCGTGCTCCTCATTGGTTGAACAGGCCGTGCATGCGCAAAGGACGCCGTGTGGTCTAGTCACGTGCTCATGCCGCAGGACTCGGCCCATGACCAGACGTCTCCGCAGTCGCATGGGTGGTCGCCCCCGTGGTCGACGTGAAGCTTGCACTCGTGCGCCTCGTGAGGTCGCTTCCACGCCCGGGGCCATCCGGCGGTGTACCCCCTCGGTGTTCGCCAGGCGGCATCACACTGCTTCATTTCACCGCTCATGCGCTCATCCGTTCGTTGGCGGCGACGATCGTGGCGGCGAGGGACTCGATCAGCCGCCCGGTGGTGGAGAGGGTGATTTTGGATCCCCGCCGGACGATCTCGTGATGGCGGAGCAGGTGGTCGATCGCGTCGAGCAGGTCGGGGTTGCCCGCGGTCAGGACTATGAGACGAGCATCGGAGTAACCAAGCGGTGCAACCGGGCCGCAGTCGAGGTCTTGGTGATCCATCGCGACCATTTCGTGCTCGGCTTCGATCTGGCTGCCGTCGTACGTCATGCCTTCCTGCGAGTACACGCCGTCGATGACGTTCCAGGGGCCTTCGGTTGCTCGTTCGCGCCACTTCGTAAGCACGTCGCGGGCGGCCTGGATGTCGGTGCTCATCGTCGGTGTCCTTTCACGTTGTCGCGGCGGCGGGGCTGGGCGGCACGTGAACGCTGGCGACGCTGCTCACGCTCTCGGTCTTCCGCTCGCCGCCGGGTGCGGTGGTACTCGATGCTGTAGATGTCCGGGTTCACTGCTCTGCCTCCTGCGGACTGTTGATGACGTTGTGGAGCCGCAGCAGTGCGGCGGTGAACAGGACGACGACAGCCCACGCGAGGACCGCCCAGACGGCCGTGTACCGGTCGACGGCGGACGCGAACAGGGCAGCGACCATGGAGAGGGCGACGAGGGTCGCGACGGTTCTCACGACGTACCCCCAACGATCAGGACCGTGCCGATGACCGCGAGAACCGCCGTCGGGACGATGAGGACCGCAGCCCAGAACCGGTCCGATGCGAAATTCACGGGCGACTGCTGGCCGGTCACGGGGTCACTGCCGGCGGGATCACGTCGCGGATCGTGGACGCCGCGTCGTGATCGGGGCGCAGGATGGCGTGGTCCCATCGGACGTTCAGCCCGAGGACGTTGATGCACGTGTCGCACACCGGAAGGTCGTCGCCTTGACCCAGCCGGACGCGGCGGTGCTCGCCGCTGCTGTGGGTGGCGACCGGTGCCATGTCCTCGATGCGGGGCGGCTCGGCGGTCGGGCACCGCTGCGAGAGCAGGGCGAGGACAGCTTCTGCCATTGCTTCGTAGTCGTCTCCGCACTCGTCGTGGATGGCCTCGATGGTCAAAGCGATCTCCTCGCGCGTCGGCACCTGCGCAGTCGGGAGGTGCGTCGGGCAGGGCCAGCGGAGCGAGCCATCGCCCGAGGGGCACGTGCAAGGCTGCGAGAGCAGGGCGTCCAGGCGTTCGATGAGCAGGGTAAGCGGAACGAGGTGATCTTCCGAGTCGCACTCCGCGAACATCTCGTCGCGCAGTGCCTGCACCTGCTCACGCAGCGACACGGGTACCTGCACGGTCGGCTGCTGGTCCTGCATGGCGGCGAGGAACGACTCCTGTTCCGCCTTCGTCAAGTTCATCGGCTGCGGAAGGCCGGTCGATTGCGGTTCGTGATCGGTCGTGCCAAGCGGTGAACGAGTAGGCACAGCCCATGCAGGGAACGATTCATCGGTCAGCGAGTCCAACCGGTAGGCCGAAGCCTCGTTCACCTCAGCCGCGAACCTGAACGCGTCGGCGATCGTGTAGGGGCCCTCGATGTCGTCGGGTCCGAGGATGTGCACGTACCACTGCTGCGGCTCGGTCATGCTTCCTCCTTGATCATGTCGAGACGGTCGAGACGTGACAGCCCAGGAACGGGGTCAACATCGACCAGATACGTGCGGATGAAACGGGTCAGCCATGCGGACACGACTGCTCCCTTCTGTGATGAGGTGAATGGGTGGGTTAGGCGGCGCATGCCAGGCGCCTGAGCGCTGAGAGGACCGGGGGCGACGGTGCGAACCACTCGCCCTCGAGCCGGTGGTCAGCGAGCTCGTGGTGCAGATCACGTTCGGCATCGAAACCGCCGGGGAACGTCCCCAGGACGTGCAACTCGACGGGGCTGTTCGTGCGCAGCGTCTTGAGCCGCTTTGTGAAGCTGCGGCTGGCGCCGATCTTGATCGGACCGTTGTCGCCCTGTTGGACGAAGTACACGACAGCCGGGGTGGCCTTGCGAGCCATGTGTGCGGTGGCGTATCGGATCGACCTCTGTTCCTCGACGAAGAGGCGCAAGAAGTTGGGATGGGCAAGCGTCGTCAAGCGCCACTGGTAGTAGCCGCTCTCGCCTGCCCATGTGTCGGTCATGGCTTCCACGTCGGGAAGCAGCGTGTTGTCGTCCATGTGGTGGCAGCCGGAGTCGAACCGGGAGCCGCCGCCTGCCGGCAGGGACATACCTGCCGGACGTACGCACCTGACCGCGCCTTCCTAGGCGGCTCACCATTTCGCTGCTCGTAAGGGACCCAGCGGCCCGTAGGCGGCTTGGGGTTGCTTCCCGCGTATCTCGCAACCAGATGCTTGTCTGTGTTCTCGAATCGCCCCGTACGTGGAGGCCTCACCACCGATCGGCGCCGCCTGTGACGGGGGCTACTGGTGGGTCGCGTGCCGCGCTCCGAGCGCGACAAGTAACGCCCCTATGGGGCGAAGAAGTTTGAACCGGTGGTTACGCGGCTCTTTCAGACCGGAGGCGCTTGATCCATGCCTCAGCTTCGGTCGGTTCGATCAGGTACTTCGTCCCGTAGCTGATTGCTACGAGCCGGCTCGACTTGATCTCGTTGCGGATTGCCTGAGCGCTCAGACCGGTCACGTTCGCTAGCTCCTTGACGGAGTAGAGAAGCTTTCCGGCGAGTGATGGCATGTCCGTGCTTGTCATGCGGCACCTGCCATGAGTTCTGCGGGATGGATACGAAGAACGCCGCCGACGGTGGCGAGCTCGGGCCACGTGAAGGTCGACTCGCCTAGGAGTCGTTCACGCAGCACGGGCTCACCGATGTCGGCGGCGTGCGCGAGAGTGCTGATGTCGACGCCGCGCTGCTGCATTGCTGATGCGATGCGGTTTGCGACGGTGCCGGGGGCTTCTGCTCTCTCCATGTGGACAGCATACTCCCCAAGCGGAGAGTGTCAAGCATGTATGTGCCCAAGAGGCTCAAAAAGTTCCCGTATGGGCAGTAGGGTGGTCCGCGTGGAGAAGTCTGTACTGAACGAGGCGCTGGCTGCGGAGATCCGGGCTGAGCGGGCGCGTAAGAAGGTCACCATCAAGGAACTCGCACTCGCGGCGGGCATGGTGGAGTCGACCCTGAACCGTGCGCTTGCCGGCCAGCGCGACATCAACGTCACGCAGATCGGTCTCATCGCACGGGCGCTGTCCGTCGACCCGTCTGTGCTCGTAACGCGGGCTGTCGAGTCGATCGGTGGGTTGGATGCGCTGGTGTCGGAGGTGCAGGGTCAGAATGTGACACCGCTTCGACCTGTGGAGTCGTACACCCTGGACGAGCTCGACAAGGAGCAGTACGCCGCCAACCGGGATCCGGAAGCGGATACCGACGAGCAGTTCGACTAACCACCGACCTGGGGGGACATGTACGACCCGTACGAACATGCGGAAGCACTGGGGATCACCGTGCTCCACCGCCCCATCCGAACCGAGAACGGTCGCTGGTACCCGCAGCACAACCTCATCGTCATCCGCGAAGGACTACGGAGAGTGCACGACCGGTCTGCCCTGGCCCATGAGGTCGCGCACGCCATCCTCGGGCACGAAGACGACCGGCCAAAGCATGAAGTCCAGGCCGACCGGCTGGCTGCTGCCAACCTGATCGACCTGGACCAGTGTGTTGAGTTGATGAAGTGGGCGCCTGACTGTGCACGTCTCGCCCGGGAGTTGGACGTGTCTACCCGGCTTGCTCGAGTGTTCCTGCTGACCCATCAGCTGGCTGGTTGAACAGCTCCCCCATCTGGGCAAGGCCGAGCCTCATCCGTCCGATATCGTTGCGCCGCTTGTAGGCGTTGGTCTGCATGCGGGACGCGTGGCCGGCGATCTGCACGATCACGTCGTCGGGCACTCCCGCGAGTGTGAGAAGGTCGATAGCCCCGTGACGAAGATCGTGGAGGCGGACGTTGCGATCTAACCCGGTCTGCTTGAGCAGTTCGCGCCAGTTGCGGCTGTGGTCGTTGGGGTCGATCGGACGGCCCTGGTCGGTGAAGACGAGCCCGTTGTCGTTTGGTGGGTACAGCGCCATGTGCCGCTCGAGTACGGCCGCGAGCGGGTTGACGAGCGGGATGATGCGCCACCCGTTTTTCGACTTGGGGCGAGTGAGGAACAGCCCGCCCTTGACGTGCCGATACTCGTAGTCGGCGGGCGCGTCGATGCGTCGTTCTGGGCACTCGGCTCCGCGACGGTGGAGGCAGCGTCCGTCGCATCCGTGCTGCCATGTGAAGCGTTGCAGCTGCCAGGAGATATCGAGCACGTCTGTCACGCGGTCGGCTTCGAGTCCGATGATCTCGCCGCGTCGTGCGCCGGTCAGCAATGTGGTTGCCCACAGCGCAAACAGTGGTCCGCCGTTGTCGCGGACGTGCGCGAATACGTCGAGCGTTTCCTGCAGGTCGAGCACGTCGAGGTCAGGGACGCCCTTCCTCGGCGCCGCCATCATCTTCGCTGGGTTCTGCCCGATGCGTCCCTCCCGGACGGCCCATTCGAGCGAGGCGGACATGATGCGGTGTGCCAGGTTCGCAGTGTCGGGTGATTGACCGGCGCGGAGCATGTTGTCGGTGACGCGGCGGATGATCGTCGCGGACAGCCCAGAGAGGCGAGTGGTGCCGATGGTGGGGATGACCCACTTGTAGGTGATCTGCCTGTACCGTTCCGCCGTCTTGGGTCGGACTTCGCGTACGGCGATCTGCTCGTACCAGTAGGTGAACCACTGCGCCACAGTCATGTTCGCGGTGGGGAGGTCGCCGGTCTTGCGGAGCTCGGCGCGCAGTTCGTCCAGCTTGGCGAGGACGACTGCCTTATCCCGGTGCCGGACTGTCCGGCGGCGGCGTTTGCCATCGAGCGGCGGTAGTTCCACCGCGACGGTCCAATAGCCGCGCGCGTCCTTGTAGACGGACGATTCGCCCTTGCCGCGACTCATGCTGCCTCGATCAGCCGACGAGCCTTCGCATACTTCCGGGTCAGCCGAGCGATCGTCGCGTCGTCGAGAAGCGCGAGGCGAGACGGGTCGGTATTGTCTGCAATGTCTGCAAGCTTGATTGAAGTAGCTCCACCATGCCTGCCAATGGCTGCGTAGTAGTCCTCCGGCGTCACGTCAGGGGTGCGCGTCACCAGCTCAACCATATTGATCACAAGCCAGTCAACGCCTGCCGCATGCAGATCATCACGAGTCGCCGGGGAATCTTCGAGTACGTCGTGGAGCCATCCAGCCGCGACGACGTTCTCCGAGTTTCCTTCTGCGGACAGGCGCTGGGCCACGCGCGCAGGATGCTCGATGTACGGGTTCCCGGCCTTGTCGGTCTGCCCAATGTGGGCGATGTGCGCGATTGCCCTCGCGATCTCGATCTGGCTCACGTGTAGCTCCTAGCTCCTGCTGCTGTGTTCGTTGCCGTTGGCCCGGTCACCGTTGACCGGTACTGCTCTTCTGTGCTGTCGGTGGTCACGCATAGCGTGGTCGTGTTCCTCTCCTGGTTAGGTCAGGCGTGGGGCGTGAGGGCTGGTCCGTTGCCGCGGGCCGGCCCTACTTACAGCTCGCCGGCCTCGTGCCGCTTGATGCAGCGCTTGCACGTAGCGTCTTCAGGTGTCGGCTCTTCTGGGCCGATGACGGTGCCGCCGTGAGCATTTGCCTGCCCGCAAAGCGGGAACTTCTGAGCGACGGCTCGCGCCCCGTCGTCGAACCGGTAGATGTGCCGGGCGCTCATCTTCTTCTCCTGTCGTACTGCAAGTCGTGGTGCCAATCCTGTAGCCATGCCTATCGGCCCATCGCTTTACCGGTGGGCCGTATGGTCAGCATACGCACCCGATGGTGCACATGCAACTCCATATGGACAGATTACACCGTACTTGTAATACGGGGGTTGCGGGTTCGAGTCCCGCTGCCGGCCCTGGATCAGGGCCCGCTCGTGGTGCCCGATGTGGAGCCGTGGACGGACGAGAGGCCCGGACGATGTGATCGTCCGGGCCTCTCGGCGCGTGTGGAACACGGATCAGGGTGTGTTCCGGGCGCTCGACGCGGTAACCAGCCGGCCGTGTCCCGAGGATGACACCTGTCCGGGGGACGTGTCCACGATTTCCGGCGACTCCGCGGGTTCCCGCACGATCGTGCCGGAACCGGCTCGGCCGGGTGCGTCGGGCGCGCGGCCCACGGCGCCCCGCGCCCGGCGCCGGGTCCCTGCTGCTCGGTGCCCGGTGCCTCAGCGTCCGCCGGTGATCTTCCGCTCACGCTGCGCGACGCCCGCGGTGCCGTAGGGGTAGTCGTCGACCCGCGGGGCGCTCGCGTCGGTCAGGGTCCGCAGCTCGTCGTCGGTCAGGACGAGGTCGGCCGCGCCGAGGTTGTCCTCGAGCTGCGACAGGGTCCGCACGCCGAGGATCACGCTCGTGACGGCGGGACGCGCGAGCAGCCAGGCGAGGGCGACCTGCGACCGCGACGCCCCGTGTGCATCGGCGACCGCGGACACGGCGTCGAGCACGGCCCAGGTGCGCTCGTCGGCGTTCCGGGCCTCCCACGCCTCCATGCCGCGTGCGGGGTCCTCGCCGAGGCGGGTCGCCCCGGTCGGTGCCTCGTCGCGCTGGTACTTGCCGGTGAGCCACCCGCCGGCCAACGGGGACCAGGGCAGCAGGCCGATGCCCGCGTCGAGGCAGGCGGGGACGACCTCGTGCTCGATGTCGCGCACGAGCAGGTTGTACTGCGGCTGCAGCGTCACCGGAGGAGCCCAGCCGTGCGCCTTCGCCTCGTACACGGCCTTCGTGACCTGGTAGCCGAGGTAGTTCGAGAACCCGTAGGTGCCGATCTTGCCCGCGGACACCGCGTCGTCGAGGAAGCGCAGGGTCTCCTCGATCGGCGTCAGGGCGTCCCAGGCGTGCATCTGGTACAGGTCGATGTGGTCGACGCCGAGTCGCTCGAGCGAGGCGTCGAGGGCGACCCGGAGGTGCCGTCGGGACAGGCCGAGGTCGTTCGGTCCGTCGCCCTGGGGGAAGCGGCCCTTCGTCGCGAGGACGACCTGGCGCGCCTCGGTGGGGTGGGCGGCGAGCCAGCGGCCGATGATGCGCTCGGACTCGTTGCCGGAGTACACGTCCGCCGTGTCGACGAGGGTGCCGCCGGCCGCGACGAACGCATCGAGGATCTGGTGGGAGGTGGGTTCGTCGGCTTCGCTGCCGAACGTCATGGTGCCGAGGGTCAGCGTCGACACCGATGTCCCGCTGTTGCCGAGGAGTCTGTAGTCCATGCGCCGGACGCTACGCCCGGCGCGGTGCGCGGAGGAGGACCCGCGAGTACCTGTCAGCGCGGTCCGGACAGGACGGACCGGCGTCACCCCTCGATGAACGCGATCACTGCGTGGTCCCGCCCCGGATGAACCCGATCGCCGCCTCACGGAAGTGCCGCGACGTCGGCGCGTTGAAGTGGTTCCGCCCCGGGATCTCGAAGAACGACGCGTCCGGCGCCGCCTCCGCCAGTCGCACCGCGCTGTCCTTGATCCCGTCCTCGCTGCCGGCGGCCATCAGGATCGGCTGCGTCGGGGCGTTCTGCGGCGTCGGCTCGATGCTGTCCCGCATCCCCTCGACCATCGCGACGAGCGCCTGCAGGTCGTTGCCCTCGATGCTGCCCGCCATCTGCAGGTACCCGTTCGTCACGCGGTCCTCGATCGGGGTCCCGTCGGCGATGTACGCCTTCGCCTGGTCGACGGCCACGCGGCGCATCGGGTCGGCGTCCGGGATGCCGCCGAGCACGGCACGCGAGATGCGGTCCGGGATGCGCTCGGCGGTGTGCCAGCCGACGCGGGCGCCGAGCGAGTAGCCGAGGAACACGACGTCGGACAGCAGGTAGGTGTCGATGACCGTGGTGACGTCCGCGACGAGCAGGTCCATCGAGTACGCGGAGGGGTCGTGCGGCTTCGACGAGGCACCGTGGCCGCGCTGGTCGAGCGCGACGACCCGGTGTCCGGCGCGGACGAGGTCGCGGGTCCAGCCGGAGGCGTGCCAGTTGAGGACCGCGCCGGACGCGAACCCGTGCACCGCGACGACGACGGGGGCGTCCGGGTCGCCGAAGTCGTAGGTCGCGAGCTTGAGCCCGTCGGGCGACATCACGGCACGGGGACGGGGTGCTTCGGGGACGAGTGACATGGCGCCACCAGGCTACCGGGGGCAGGGTGGTGGGCATGGACGGTTACGGCGGCGATCAGGTCCGGGCGGCGGAACGGCCGCACCTCGAGGCGGGGGAACCCCTCATGCAGCGCGCGGCGGACGGGTTGGCGCGGATCGTCGGCGACCTCCTCGACGACCCGGCGGTCCGGCCCGTCGACGGCCCGGGGTCGGTCCTTGTGCTGGTGGGGAGCGGTGACAACGGCGGGGACGCCCTGTTCGCGGCGGCCCGCCTGGCGTCGGACGGGAGGCGCGTGGCACTGGTGCGCGTCGGCTCACGCGTGCACGAGGCGGGCCTGGCAGCGGCGCTGGACGCCGGGGCGCGCCTCCTGGCCGGTCCCGGTCCGTCGCGTGCCGACGCCGGGGCGGCGGACGTGCTCCGCGCCGCAGCGGTCCCGGACGGGCCGCGGCTCGCGGCCGTCGTGACCGAGGCCGCTGCGGCGGCCGACGTGCTGCTCGACGGCATCCTCGGGATCGGGGCGTCGGGTCCGGTGGCCCTGCGCTCGCCCGCGCGCGATGTGGTCGACGCCGTCCGCGAGCTCGCCCGCGACCAGCGGGCGCCGTTCGTGGTGGCGGTGGACCTGCCGAGCGGCGTCGATCCGGACACCGGCGGTGTGGCGGACGAGCACGTGCTGCACGCCGACGTGACGGTGACGTTCGGCGGGGTCAAGGCCGGGCTGCTCCGCGGGCCGGGAGCGACCCTCGCCGGTCGGGTCGAGTTGGTCGACGTGGGCATCGGCGACGAGCTCGCGGCGGTGGAGCCGCTCGTCCGCACCTGAGCCGCACCGGGGCAGCACCGGGTCAGCACCGGGTCAGCACCGACCCCTGCGCGCAGACCGATGCTCGTGCTCGCCGGGGTCAGCGCTGATCGGGGTCAGCAGGCAAGGGCGTCAGCGCCCGCCGGCGTCGAGCCCGTCCACGACGTCCGGCCGCGCCTCGAGCCACATGTCGACGAAGTGCCGGTAGTTCGCGGCGATCTGCCGTTCGGCCGCCTCGTGGTCGAGGCCCTGCTGCACCACCTCGTCGAGGGCCTCCTCCCAGTTGCTCCGACCGATCGCGAAGCCGACGAACCCGTCGACGGGCGCAGCCGTCCGGAGCCAGTGGTCGACCTGCTCCTCGGGGGCGTCGCGGCCGAGCACGATGCACTGCACGCGGTCGCGACCGCCGGCGCGGGCGGCTGCGACGACGCGCTCGGCGTCCTCGGTGCGGTCGAGACCCTCGAGCTTCCAGACGTCGGCCTCCACCCCGTGCTCCTGCAGGTACCCGATCGACGCGACGACGAGTCCCGGCCGGACGTCGCGGTCGTAGTCGTCCGTCGCGGCCTGCTGCTCGTCGGTGCCCGGGACGAGCAGCTCGACCAGGAACGTGCGTCCGGCGTCGTGCAGGGTGCGGGAAACCTCGGCGAGCCGCTCGGCCTGACCGCGGCGCTCGTCGGCGTCGAAGGCCGGGTTGTCGCGGACGAGCACCTTCACGAGGTCGGGGTCGAACGCGTCGACGTGCGCGACCCAGTCGTCGCCGTACTCCAGCTGGAACCACTCCTCGCCGGACCGCTCGATCGGCATCGCGAGCCGCAGTCCCGCCTCGGTGACGAGCCGGGCGACCTCCGCGCCGTACCGCTCGTCGACGAGCACGCCCGTGCGGGCACGCGAGGCACCGGCGGCGAGCGCCGCGAGCACGCCGCGGTACACGAGCTGCTTGCCCGCGCGGACGCGCTGGGCGTCGGCCTCGTCGGTCGGCTCTCCGGAGTCGTCGCCGTAGGTGTGCTCCAGCAGCGAGGACCGCTGGTCCATCGCCAGGAGGAAGAGGGGGTGCTGCTCGTCGAGGTCGGCCATGCCGCCCATGCTGCTCGCACATCCTCCGGGGCGGCTCGGTGGGCGCGGTACGGCTCCGGCTCGGGTGGCCACTGCGCGCGCCGGACCGTTCCCCCGACACCTGCGGACGCCCCGCCCGCCGCACCGTACGTTCGGAGCATGACGTTCAACGAGGACTCCCGGCTCTCCGGCGGGAAGGTGAAGCGCCGCGGCCGCGGTGTCGCCGTCGGCGGTGGCGCGGTCGGCATCGGCGCGATCGTGGTGTTCCTGATCGCCCAGTTCACCGGCGTCGACCTGAGCGGCATCGTCGGCGACGGCGGGACGACCCAGGTGCAGCAGCAGGGCGAGACGGTCGACGCGACCCAGGAGTGCCGGACCGGGCGGGACGCCAACCTGCGCGTGGAGTGCCGGATGGAGGGCGCGGCCGAGTCGCTCGACGCCTACTGGACGCAGGAGGCCCGCACGCTCGGGTTCTCGTACGACACCCCCGCGTTCTGGCTCTTCGACGGCTCGACGGACACCTCGTGCGGCCAGGCATCCGCGGCGACCGGCCCGTTCTACTGCCCGCCGGACCGCGCCGTGTACCTCGACACCGCCTTCTACGACGACCTGCAGTCCCGCTACGGGTCGTCGGGCGGTCCGCTCGCGCAGATGTACGTCGTCGCGCACGAGTGGGGCCACCACGTGCAGCAGCTCCAGGGCACGTTCGCCTCGACCGACCGGTCCGGATCCGGGGCCTCGTCGGGCAGCGTCCGCACCGAGCTGCAGGCCGACTGCTACGCCGGCGCCTGGGTCGGGTCGGCGGCGACCACGAAGGACGCCGACGGGAACACCTTCTTCGAGCCGGTGACCCGCCAGGAGATCGCCGACGCGCTCTCCGCGGCGAGCGCGGTGGGCGACGACAGCATCCAGGAGCGCGCGACCGGTCGGGTCGACCCGGACTCGTTCACGCACGGCACGAGCGAGCAGCGGCAGGACTGGTTCACCCGCGGGTACGAGCAGGGCGCGGGGTCCTGCGACACGTTCAGCGTGCCGGGCTCGTCCCTCTAGGGACGCTCGCAGCGACGCGCGCCGACGCGCGCGGCCACGCGCACCGGTCCCGCGGACGGCGGGACACGGCACCCGGGTGCCCCCTGACGGACGGGAGGCTCCCCACCGGTCCGGTGGGGAGCCTCCCGTCCGTCAGCGGGGCACGTCGCGACGTGCCGTCACGTCGGGTGCGCACCCGACGGCGCGCGACGCGCGTCAGCCCGCGGTGGGCGAGGCGCTCGCGCTGGGCGTGGGGGTCGGGGTGCCCTCGGTGGCACCCGCAGCCGACACCACGAAGGACCGGAAGTCGTCGTTGGTGATCGGCGCGGTGAGCTCGTACTGCTTGCCGTTCACGAGCACGAGCGGGGTGCCGGGGAACTCGGAGAGCGACGAGCCGGGGATGTCCCCGTCCGTGACCGCAGTCGTGCGCTCGTCGACCCACTTGGCGTACGTCTGGTCGGCGATGCAGTCGCGGACCGCCGCCTTGTCCTGCACCCCGCGGACGCCGGTGACGAGGCGCTCGAGCTGCGCGTCGGTCAGGCCGGCCGTGCCCTCCTCGGGCTGCTGCGCGTACAGCGCCCGGTGCACGGCGAAGAACTGGTCCGGCGACCGGTCGGCGACGCACGCTGCGGCGTTCGCGGCGCGGAGCGAGTACTTCGTGCCCTGCGAGCGGTTGCTGAGGATCGCGACCGGGTGGATGTCGACCGTCGCGGCTCCGGACTCGGCGAGGCTCTCGATGTAGTCGCCGTTGGCCTTCTCGAACTGACCGCACGTCGGGCAGAGGTAGTCGACGTACATCGTGATGCGCACGGCGCTCGCCCCGGCCGTCGCACCGGAGGCACTGGCGTCCGGCTCCGGCGACGAGGAGGCACCGACCGCGCGGAGCCCCTGCCCGATCGTGATGCCGCCCTGCGACATGTTCGCGGGTCCGGGACCGGCGGGCTTCGTCGAGTCGACGATGACGAGCGTGACGATCGTGGCGGCGGCGACGAGCACCACGCCCAGGCCGATCTGCAGGCCGAGCCGGGTGCCACGCTGCCGGCGCTTCTGCTGCGTCCGGATCTTCTGGGCCCGCTGGCGTGCGGCTTCCCGTCGTTCGTTGCGCGCGGCGCGTGCGTCACCCTCGGGGCGGTTGGTCATGCGTCGGTGTCCTCACGTTGATCCTGACGTCCGCACGGCCTTCCCCCGCACGGCGGACGGACCAAGCGATCGTAGTGGTCCTTCCTGGGACCAGCCAACCAGGTCCACCGGAGCACTGGCGCCGCCGGGAGAACTCGTGTTGTATGAGCACCGATGGTCGACGACGACCATCCGGGGCCCCCACGGGCAACCGCTTCACAACGGATCGTCCGGCACGTACCTGCCGGTGAAGGAAGGATCGAACGCTCATGGCGTCCGTCACCTACGACAAGGCAACCCGTCTCTACCCCGGAGGCAACCGTCCCGCGGTCGACTCCCTCGACCTCGACGTCGCGGACGGCGAGTTCCTCGTCCTCGTCGGCCCCTCGGGCTGCGGCAAGTCCACCTCGCTGCGCATGCTCGCCGGCCTCGAAGAGGTCAACTCCGGCGCGATCCGCATCGGCGACCGCGACGTCACCGACGTCCCGCCGAAGGACCGCGACATCGCGATGGTCTTCCAGAACTACGCGCTGTACCCGCACATGACCGTCGCCGAGAACATGGGCTTCGCGCTCAAGATCGCCGGCGTCGGCAAGGAGGAGCGCGCCACCCGCGTGCAGGAGGCAGCCAAGCTCCTCGACCTCGAGCAGTACCTCGGCCGCAAGCCGAAGGCGCTCTCCGGTGGTCAGCGTCAGCGCGTCGCGATGGGCCGCGCGATCGTCCGTCAGCCGCAGGTGTTCCTCATGGACGAGCCGCTGTCGAACCTCGACGCCAAGCTCCGTGTCCAGACCCGCACCCAGATCGCGTCGCTCCAGCGTCGCCTGGGCGTCACCACGGTCTACGTCACGCACGACCAGACCGAGGCGCTGACCATGGGCGACCGCATCGCGGTGCTCAAGGACGGCATCCTGCAGCAGGTCGGCTCGCCGCGCGATCTGTACGAGAAGCCGAACAACGTCTTCGTCGCGGGCTTCATCGGCTCGCCGGCGATGAACCTGCTGCCGGCCGACGTCGTCGAGGGCGGCATCCGCTTCGGTTCGCTGAACCACCCGCTCGACCGCGACACGCTGTCGAACGCCCGCGCCGCGCAGATCACGGTCGGCGTCCGCCCCGAGGACATCATCGTGTCCCCGTCGGGTGACGGCCTGCCCGTCACGGTCGACGTGGTCGAGGAGCTCGGCGCCGACGGCTACCTCTACGGTCACGCCGACGTGAACAACCAGCGCGTCGACATCGTCGCCCGCGTCGACGGCCGCGCGCACCCGTCGATCGGTGACACGATCGTCGTCTCGCCGAAGCAGGGCCACGTCCACGCCTTCGACACCGAGTCGGGCGAGCGCCTCGACGACAAGGCCGTCGTCAGCGCCTGACGCTGTCCGAGCCGGACGGGAGGCGCGGTGCCGACTGGCACCGCGCCTCCCGTCTGTCACACCACCCGCACCACCTGCAGGAGCCAACCGTGCCCGACTCCCTGTCCATCACCGCCGCGACCGTCGACCCGGGCCTGCTCGACCTGCCCTGGGACCGGCCGCTCGAGGACTGGCCGGACGACGTCATCGTCGCGCTGCCGAAGGGCATCTCGCGGCACCTGGTGCGCTTCGTCCACCTGAGCGGCTACGTCGCCGCGGTGAAGGAGACCGGCGAGGAGGTCGCGCGCTCCGAGTACGAGATGCTCCGCACCCTGCAGCGCATGGACGTCCCGTGCGTCGACCCCGTCGCGGTGATCACGAACCGCGTCGACGAGGACGGCGAGCCGCTGCACCCCGTGCTCGTCACGCGCCACCTCCGCTTCTCGCTGCCCTACCGCGCGCTGTACTCGCAGACGCTGCGCCCCGAGACGGCCACCCGACTCGTCGACGCCCTCGCGCTGCTGCTCGTCCGCCTGCACGTGATCGGCTTCTACTGGGGCGACGTCTCGCTGTCGAACACGCTGTTCCGCCGCGACGCCGGGTCGTTCGCCGCGTACCTGGTCGACGCCGAGACCGGCAAGCTCTACCCCGGCGGCCTGTCGAACGGGCAGCGCGAGAACGACCTCGAGGTCGCGCGCGTGAACATCGCGGGCGAGCTGCTCGACCTCGAAGCAGGGGGCCGCCTCGACGAGAACGCCGACGCCGTCGACGTGTCGAACCGGATCGTCGCGCAGTACCGGACGCTCTGGAAGGAACTCACCGGGACCGAGCAGTTCGACATCAAGGAACGCTGGCGCATCAACGACCGGGTCGAGCGGCTCAACGCGCTCGGCTTCGACATCGAGGAGCTGTCGATCCACACCACCGAGGGCGGCTCGCAGGTGCGGATCCAGCCGAAGGTGGTCGACGCCGGGCACCACCAGCGTCGCCTGCTGCGGCTGACGGGGCTGGACGCGGGCGAGAACCAGGCCCGCCGGCTGCTCAACGACCTCGACGCCTACCGCGCCCGCAACGGCCGGGACCAGCTCGACGAGGAGATGGTGGCGCACGAGTGGGTGTCGCGGGTGTTCGAGCCCGTCGTCCGGTCGATCCCCCGGGACCTCCGCGGGCGACTCGAACCCGCCGAGGTGTTCCACGAGCTGCTCGAGCACCGCTGGTACATGTCGCAGGAGGAGGAACGCTCGGTCTCCCTGCCGGAGGCGACCACGGCGTACATCAACGACGTCCTGCGACACCGTCGGGACGAGCGGCTGCTCATCGACCCGCCGACCTCGTCGATGACGCTGCCGATCCCGGTGGTCGACGACGGGTCGGACGACGAGGACGTCGCAGACTGGCGCGCGTCCGTCTGAACGGACAGGAGGCCCGGTGCCGGTCTCGCGGACCGGCACCGGGCCTCCTGTGGTCGGGCAGGCGCTACTCGGCGCGACGGCGCCGGGCGACCTCCCACAGGGTGACGCTCGCCGCGATGCCCGCGTTGAGCGACTCGGTCGCGCTCGAGATCGGGATCGAGACGATCGCGTCGCAGGTCTCGGTGACGAGGCGCGACAGGCCCTTGCCCTCCGAGCCGACGACGACCACGATCGGACGGTCGGCCAGCTCGAGCGCGTCGAGCTGCACGTCGCCGTCGCCGTCGAGCCCGAGGACGAACAGCCCCATCGACTTGAGCGACTTGAGCGTCTGGGTCAGGTTCGGGGCCATCGCGACGGGGAGCCGGGCCGCGGCGCCGGCCGAGGTCTTCCACGCCGACGCGGTGACGCCGACCGAACGACGCTGCGGCACGATCACGCCGTGGCCGCCGAACGCCGCGGTGGACCGGATGATCGCACCGAGGTTCCGCGGGTCGGTGATGCCGTCGAGGGCCACCATGAGCGGTACCTCGTCACGGGCGAACGCGCGCTCGGCGACGTCCTCGGCGACGGCGTACTCGTAGGCGGGCACCTTGAGCGCGACGCCCTGGTGGACGCTGTCGTGCCCGGTGATGCGGTCGAGCTCCGGCCGCATGATCTCCATGATCGGCACACCGCGGTGGTTCGCGAGCGCCAGGATCTCCTTCACGCGGTCGTCGACCTCGATGCGCGACGCGATGTACAGCGTCGTCGACGGGGTCTTCGTGCGCAGGGCCTCGAGCACCGAGTTGCGGCCGGTGACCAGCTCGGAGTCGTCGCTCTTGCGCTGCGGCGGACGGCCGGTGCGCTGCTGCGGCGTGCTCGACGCACCGTGCCGCCCGCGGGCGGCGTCGAAGCGCTCCTTCGCCGCCTTGCGCTTGCCGGCGGGGTGGTACGGCCGGTCCTCGGCCTTCGGCGTGGGCTTGCGACCCTCGAGCGCCTGCGCGCCCTGGCCGCCGGAGCCGACCTGCTTGTTGCCCTTGCGGCCGGAGCGGACGGCGCCGGGCCGACCCTTCCTGCTCCCCGAGACGTTCTTCATTGCTCTCTCCTGTCCGGCACGGCCGTTGTCAGGCGATGCTCCAGCGTGTTCCTGCTGCGGTGTCCTCGATGGTGATCCCCGCGGCTGCGAGGTCGTCGCGCACGCGGTCCGCGGTGGTGAAGTCCCGTGCGGCACGGGCGTCGGCGCGTTCCTGGACGAGGCGTTCGACGAGTGCGGCGAGCGGGGCGGCCGAGGTGTCCTGACCACCGGTCGACCAGTGTGCCGCTCGCGGGTCGATGCCGAGGACCTCGACCATCGCAACCACCTGATGGTACGCGCTCCCGAGCGCTTCCGCACCGTCCGCATCCAGGGCGGCGTTCCCGGCACGGACGGTCTCGTGCAGCACGGCGAGCGCCTGG
Organism: Curtobacterium sp. UCD-KPL2560; assembly: GCF_001705035.1. Taxonomy (GTDB): domain Bacteria; phylum Actinomycetota; class Actinomycetes; order Actinomycetales; family Microbacteriaceae; genus Curtobacterium. The sequence goes on from NZ_MCIG01000029.1 coordinate 27,390, forward strand.
GGCACCGAGAGGTCGTCGTCCATGGCCGCCGCGAAGGCCTCGGGCACGGCCGGGGCGTCCCGCAGCGTGACGCCCTCGAGCCGCTCCGCCGCACGTGCGAGGAACCCCTCGATGCGGTCGTACGCGGCCTCGGCCTCGGCCAGGGAGCCGTCGTGGTGGTCGATCGACGAGCGGTAGTGCGCGGCGCCGAGGAAGTACCGGACGACCTGCGGCCGTGCGGCGGCGAGGAAGTCGGCGGCGAAGATCGAGTTGCCGAGGGACTTCGACATCTTCTGGCCCTCGACCGTGACGAGGCCGTTGTGCAGCCAGTACGAGGCGAACGCGTCCCCCGCGGCGGTGGACTGCGCGAGCTCGTTCTCGTGGTGCGGGAACCGGAGGTCGAGCCCGCCGCCGTGCACGTCGAACGCCGGCCCGAGGTACCGGCGGCTCATCGCCGAGCACTCGATGTGCCAGCCCGGGCGACCGGGACCCCAGGGCGAGTCCCAGGTGGCGGTCGCGGGCTCACCGGGCTTGGCGCCCTTCCAGAGCGCGAAGTCCCGCGGGTCCCGCTTGCCGCGCGGGTCGGCGTCGGCCGCGTCCACCATGTCCTCGCGGCGCTGCCGGGTCAGGTCGCCGTAGGACGGCCAGCTGCCGGTGTCGAAGTAGACGTCGCCGGAGTCGTCGGCGGCGACGTAGGCGTGCCCGCGCTCGAGCAACCGCGTGATGATGTCGTGCATCTGCGGCACGCTCGCGGTCGCCCGCGGCTCGTACGTCGGCGGCAGGATGCCCAGGGCGTCGTACGCGGCGGTGAACTCCCGCTCGACGCGGTACGCCCGCGCGAACCACGGCTCGTCGGTGCCCGCGGACAGGTCGAGGACCTTGTCGTCGATGTCGGTGACGTTCCGGACCAGGGTCACGCGGTACCCGCGGTAGGTCAGCCAGCGACGCCAGATGTCGTACACCAGGGCGGACCGCAGGTGGCCGATGTGCGGCGACGACTGCACCGTGGGCCCGCACACGTACATGCTCACCTGTCCGTCGACCAGCGGGACGAGGTCGACGACGGCAGCGGCACGGGAGTCGTGGAGGCGTACGGTCACACGGCAAGCCTAGGACGTCGCCCGGGACCCGTGACGGGGGCAGGCCGGGCGCGAGAAGACGGACCACCCGGGCGGTGCTCAGGCGGGGCGGACCACGGCCGTCGCGATCGCGGCGAGCCCCTCGCCCCGTCCGGTGAAGCCGAGGCCGTCCGTCGTCGTGCCGGACACCGCGACCGGTGCGCCGACGACCGCCGCGAGGGCGTCCTGCATCTCGGCGCGACGGGCACCGATCCGCGGCCGGTTGCCGACGACCTGCACGGTGACGCCCGTCGGCACGAGTCCGGCCCCGGCGAGCAGCTCCACCGCACCCCGGACGAAGACGTCCCCGGTCGCGCCGGCGTACCGCGGGTCGGCCGTGCCGAACCGTCCGCCGATGTCACCGAGGCCGCCGGCGGAGAGCAGGGCGTCGCAGACCGCGTGCGCGACCGCGTCGCCGTCGCTGTGCCCGGACAGGCCCGGCTCACCGGGGAAGTCGAGGAGCCCGACGCGGCACGGGCTCGCGGCGTCGAAGGCGTGCACGTCGACGCCGAGGCCGACCCGCACCGCGCGCACGTTCCCGGCACGGGAGGCGACGACCGCCTCGGCGCGGGCGAGGTCCCAGCGGGTGGTGATCTTGAACGCGTCGGCGTCGCCGGGGACCGTGCGCACCGTGCCGCCCGCGGCGCGGAACACCCCGGCGTCGTCCGTCTCCGCCCGCTGCGCCACGGCGTACGCCGACCGCAGCGCCCCGAGCGGGAACACCTGGGGCGTCTGCACCCCCACGAGCGCCGACCGGTCGACGGTCTCGACGACCAGGTCGCCCTCGACGCGCTTCACGGTGTCGGTCACGGGCAGGGCCGGCACGACACCGTCCCCCGTGGCACGGGCGGCGTCGAACACGGCGTCGAACTGCGCGGCCGGGGTCAGGCACCGCGCGGCGTCGTGCACGCCGACGAGCTCGACGCCGTCGGGCAGCGCGTCGAGGCCCGCCTGCACCGACGCGTGCCGGTCGGCTCCCCCGGGGACGACCGCGGTCAGGTGCACCGCGGGACCGGCGACCGCCGCGACGAGCGCGCGGCACTCGTCGAGCCGGGCGGCCGGCGCGACGACGACCACGGCGGTCGGTTCCGCCAGCGTGAACACCGTGCGGACCGCCCGGGTCAGCATGAGCTCGCCGGCGACGGGTACGAAGGCCTTGGCGTCACCGATGCCGAGCCGCGTGCCGGAACCCGCCGCGACGACGACGACCGCCCTGCTCACCCGATCGGGGAGCAGGGCGGTCGTCGTGGTGTCGTCCAGCTGCGGTCCGCGCTACGAGGCGAGGACCTCGTCGAGGACGGTCGATGCCTTGTCCTCGTCGGTCTTCTCGGCCAGGGCGAGCTCGGAGATGAGGATCTGCCGGGCCTTGGCCAGCATGCGCTTCTCACCGGCGGAGAGCCCGCGGTCCTGGTCACGGCGCCACAGGTCGCGGACGACCTCGGACACCTTGATGACGTCACCGGAAGCGAGCTTCTCGAGGTTCGCCTTGTAGCGACGCGACCAGTTGGTCGGTTCCTCGGTGAACGGTGCCCGCAGGACCTCGAAGACCTTGTCGAGGCCTTCCTTGCCGATCACGTCGCGGACGCCGACCAGGTCGACGTTGTCCGCCGGGACCTCGATCGTCAGGTCGCCCTGCGTGACGCGGAGCTTCAGGTAGACCTTCTCCTCGCCCTTGATGACGCGAGTCTTCACTTCAGAGATGGTTGCCGCCCCGTGGTGGGGGTAGACGACGGTCTCGCCGACCTCGAATTGCATGTATCAGGCTCCGTTCCCAGAACCCCCAGTTTACCACAAGGGCTCCTCGGGCAGAGGGGCCTGGGCGGACCCGCTCCCGGCTGATCGCTAGGATGGGCGTCGGACCGTCCGGTCCACCATCGTGATCTTCCGGAGGAATCTCTTGCGAGCTCGGGTACTCGTGTCCGTCGCCGTTGCGGCAACCATCGCGCTCGGCGCCACCGGCTGCGAGTTCATGTCGCCCGCGCACACCAAGGAGATCAAGCAGATCACCGACGGCGTGAACGTCTCGACCGGCAAGCTCGACATCCGCAACGCCCTCTTCATCTCCGACCGCGGCGAGGACGCCCGCTTCGTCGGCACGGTGGTCAACACGGACGAGTCGAAGGACATCACGCTCTCGATCGAGCTCGGCGGCGACACCCAGACGGTCGTCATCCCCGCGGGCAGCCGTCGCGACCTCGGCTCGAACACCCCGACGGCCGACCCGACCGAGGGCTCGAGCACGCAGCAGGGCAGCACGGCCCAGGGCTCGAAGGCCGCGGGCTCGCAGGAGGTCGTCTTCGACGGCGCCGACGCGCGTCCGGGCTCGCTCGTGAAGACGTACTTCTCGTACTCCGGCGCCGAGGGCGTCTCCGCGAGCGTCCCGGTCCTCACCAGCTCGCTCGAGGAGTACCGCACCCTGGCCCCGTCGCCCACCCCGACGAGCACCCGCACCCCGGCTTCCGGCATCGAGGGCGCGGCCGGGACGGGCACCGAGCCCACCGGCGCCGCGACCGCCCCGGGCACGCAGTCCGGCTCGCAGACCGACTCGTCCGAGGGCGACAGCGGCAGCAACTGACACCGCGGGCGGCGCGCGCCACGTCGCGCCCCGCGCCCACGCACGCACCGGAGGCCCGGTGCCGGTCCCACGGACCGGCACCGGGCCTCCAGTGCGTGGCCACGCGACCACCCGACCGACGTGCGCCGACCGGGTCACCCGACGGGCTCAGCCCTCGATGCGGTAGCCGAGACCGCGCACGGTCACCAGGATCTCGGGCGTGCTCGGCACACGCTCGATCTTCGAGCGGATCCGCTTGATGTGCACGTCGAGCGTCTTGGTGTCGCCGAAGTAGTCGGAACCCCAGACCCGGTCGATGAGCTGCCCGCGGGTGAGCACCCGACCGGCGTTGCGGAGGAGCAGTTCGAGGAGCTCGAACTCCTTGAGCGGCATCGGCGTCTCGGAGCCGTCCACCGACACCGTGTGCCGCTCGACGTCCATCCGGATGCCACCGACCTGCAGGATCCCGCTGTCGCCCGGGTCGTCCTCGGTGCGACGGCGCAGCACCGCACGGAGGCGCGCCAGCAGCTCGCGCGTCGAGTACGGCTTCGTGACGTAGTCGTCGGCGCCGAGTTCGAGCCCGACGACGATGTCCACCTCGGAGTCCTTCGCGGTCAGCATGATGATCGGCACGTTCGAGCGCGTCCGGATCTGCCGGCACACCTCGGTGCCGCTCAGGCCCGGCAGCATGAGGTCGAGCAGCACGAGGTCCGGGCTCTCGGCGTCGAACTTCGACAGCGCGGTGATGCCGTCGGCCGCGACGGCCGTCTCGTACCCCTCCCGCTGCAGCAGGAACTCCAGGGGCTCGCTCAGGGCCGGCTCGTCGTCGACGATGAGGATCTTGGTCACGATGGCTGCTCTTCCAGTTGCTCTTCGAGTGCGGTGGTGAGTTCGGGATCCGCCTCGGGCAGGCGGATCGTGAAGGTCGAGCCCTTGCCGGGCTGCGACCACACGCGCACGTCGCCGCCGTGGTTGCCGACGACGTGCTTGACGATGGCGAGACCGAGGCCGGTGCCCCCGGTCGCGCGCGACCGCGCCGGGTCGACGCGGTAGAACCGCTCGAACACGCGGTCGAGGTCGGCCTCGGGGATGCCGACGCCCTGGTCGGTGACGGCGATCTCGACGAACCCCTTCGTCGAGCGGACGCCGACGCCGACGCGGGTGTGGTCCGGCGAGTACTTCACCGCGTTGGCGATGAGGTTCGACACGGCCACCTGCAGGAGCACGGGGTCGCCCATCACGCGGAGCTTCGAGCGCTTCGCCCGGACGATCTCGATGTCGCGGGCGCGGGCGACGACCTCGTTCGCGTCGACGGCGGCCTGCACGATCTTGTCGATGCCGGTCTCCTCGCTGTTCTCGAGCGTGTCGACGGACTGCAGGCGGGAGAGCTCGATGATGTCCTTCGTCAGGGCACCCAGGCGCTCCGACTCGGTGATGAGCTGCGAGGCGAACTTCTTCACGTGCTCGGGGTCGTCGGCCGCGACCACGAGGGTCTCGGCGAGCAGACCGATGGCGCCGATCGGGGTCTTCAGCTCGTGCGAGATGTTCGCCACGAAGTCCCGTCGGACCTCGTCGATGCGCCGGCTCTCGGTCAGGTCGTCCGCGGTGACGAGCACGTACCGGTTGCCGAGCTGGGCCGCGCGGAAGCTCAGGTAGCCGATCTGGTCGCTGCCCCGTCCGCGGGAGAGCTCGAGGTCCTCCGACGCCATCTCCCCGCTCCGGCGCACCCGGTCGACCAGGTCGGCGAGCTCGCGGTGCACGAGCTTGCGGCGCACGACGAGTCCGACCGTCAGTGCCTGCGGCGACGCGGCCACGACCGTGTTCGAGGGGTCGACGACCACGGCCGGGTTGTGCATCGTGGCGATGACCGCGGCGACGCCGTCGGGCAGGGTGCGTTCCGCCACGTCGGCTGCCCGGGCCGTGCGCTCGGCGGTGATGACGAGCACCACCACACCCGCGCCGAAGACCCCGCCGAGGAGCATCGACAGTGGCACGAGCCACGCGTTGTCCATGCCGTCAGTGTAGGGATCGTCACGCCCCGTGCCGACGCCGTCCACCCCGCACACGTGTGGTTCCGGGGCCGGGAAGCGAAGCGTTCAGCCGCACGTCACCGTTCGTTCACCTGACCTGACGACACTCGACCGGTACGCATCAGAGAGGCACATCCCCCATGCGCGAAGTCTTCCAGCAGGAACTCCAGGACGTCCAAGAGCGTCTGACCGAGATCGCCGGGCTCGTCGAGTCCGCCATCACCCGAGCGACCCAGGCGTTCAGCGAGTCCGACGTCGCGCTGGCCGAGGAGGTCATCGCCGACGACGCGAAGATCGACGCGGCGGCGAACAGCCTCGACGAGATCGCGATCGACATCCTGGCCCGCCAGGCACCGGTGGCCCGCGACCTCCGTGTCGTCGTCACCGCACTGCGCGTCAGTTCCTCGCTCGAGCGCATGGGCGACATGGCCGAGCACATCGCCCAGCTCGCCCGCCAGCGCTTCCCCGAGAAGGTCGTGCCGAAGGGCCTCCGCGGCACGTTCAAGCAGATGGGCGCGCACGACGTCGCGATGGCGCAGAAGCTCACCCGGCTGCTCGCGACCGAGGACATCGCCCTGTCCGCGGAGATCCGCGACGAGGACGACCAGGTCGACGAGCTGCACGCGAGCGTCTTCGACTTCGTGCTCGGCGAGACCTGGAAGGGCAACCCGATCGACACGGTCGACGCGACCCTGGCCTCGCGGTACCACGAGCGGTTCGCCGACCACGCGGTGTCGATCGCCAAGAAGGTCGAGTACCTGGCGACGGGCGACTGGACGGGTGCGGCGTCGGTGACGGTGTCCCCGGCCTGACGGGGGCCGTCGCGTTCTGCGACGGGGCGGGGTCCCGTCGCGTTCCGCGACCGGGCGGGGTCCCGTCGCGTTCTGCGA
>NZ_MCIG01000030.1 GCF_001705035.1 Curtobacterium sp. UCD-KPL2560
GGGTCGCGCAGACCCCACCGGCACCCGCCGCGACCCCGGCCCCGTCGCCCGCAGCGGCCGCGCCGCAGGCGCGCCACGCCGCCGCGGACCCCGAGGTCGCCGACCACGCGACCGTCGTCGGGTCCGACGAGTCGTCGGGCGCCGTCCTCGTCGGCTACGGCTCCGCGACCACGTCCCCGTCCCGTCGCAAGCCGGGCGCACGCCGGGCCGCAGCGCTCGCGGCCGAGGCGAGCCGCGCCTCCAGTGCGGACGCGCAGGCGGCTGCCGAGGCCGCATCCGACCCGGGCGAGGACACCACGGCCGAGGCGGTCGCCGCGCAGGGCAGCCGTCCGCGCAAGGCCGTCGTCTCCGGGCAGGTCCTGGCGAAGCCGCCGATCCGCAAGCTCGCGAAGGACCTCGACGTCGACCTCGGCGAGGTCGTGCCGACCGGCCTCGCGGGCGAGGTCACGCGCGACGACGTCATCCGGCACGCGAAGCAGGCCGGCGTCTTCCGCAACATCGAGACGCCCGAGTGGGGCGACGTCCGCCGCGAGACGATCCCGGTCAAGGGCGTCCGCAAGGCGATCGCGACCGCGATGACGACGTCGAAGTTCACCGCGCCGCACGTCTCCCTGTTCGTCGACGTCGACGCGACCCGCACGATGGAGTTCGTCAAGCGCCTGAAGTCCTCGCCGACGTTCGCCGGCGTCAAGGTCTCGCCGCTCCTCGTGTTCGCGAAGGCCGTGATCTGGGCCGTCCGCCGCAACCGTTCGGTGAACTCGACCTGGACCGACCAGGAGATCATCGTCCACCACTTCGTGAACCTCGGCATCGCCGCGGCGACCCCTCGCGGGCTCATCGTGCCGAACATCAAGGACGCGCAGGACATGTCCCTGTTCGAGCTCGCGAAGGCGCTCGAGGAGCTCACCATCACCGCGCGTGACGGCAAGACCACGCCGAAGCAGATGGCGGACGGCACCGTGACGATCACGAACATCGGGGTGTTCGGCATGGACACCGGGACGCCGATCCTCAACCCGGGCGAGGTCGCCATCGTCGCGATGGGCACGATCAAGCCGAAGCCGTGGGTCGTCGACGGCGAGGTCCGCTCGCGCATGGTGACCACGATCGGTGCCTCGTTCGACCACCGCGTGGTCGACGGCGACGTGGCCTCGCGCTTCGTGCACGACATCGCCTCGGTCATCGAGGAGCCCGCGCTCCTGCTCGACTGAGCCGGTGAGCCGGTGAGCCGGTCCGGGCGGTGCGGGGGACCGCATGCTCGGGCCGGATCGCGCGGACGTCGCGTGGTGTCCACCCGGTTGTCGGTGGGGCGGACGATGATCGGGTCATGGTCCACCAGCTCCTGACCCCACAGCAGGAGATCCGAACGGGTCGCCTGGTGCTCGCGCCGCTCACGCCGGCCGACATCGACGTCGTGCACGCGCTCTTCTCGGACGCCCGCACGTGGACGCACCTGCCCTCTGGCCGGCACGCGCACCGGTCGTCGACGGTCGACATGGTGCAGCGCAAGATCGGTGGCCGGGCGCGCCACGGGCTCGGCTCGTGGGCGGTCCGCACGACCGACGGCGCGTTCGTCGGGGTCGGTGGGGTCGACATGACCGCCGGGCACGTCTGGAACCTCGGCTACCGGCTCGTGCCGGAGGCCTGGGGCAACGGGTACGCCGTGGAGCTCGCCCGTGCCGCGGTGGACGAAGCCGCCCGCACGGCACCCGACGTCCCGGTGACCGGTCGGGTGCTCACGAACAACCCGGCCTCGGCCGCGGTGCTCCGGCGCTCCGGGCTCGACCTCGTGTGGCAGGGCCCCGCGTCGGTGACCGTGCCCGCCGGGGTCGAGGGGCAGGTCTGGGCCGACCGTCCGCTCGCGCCCGCGCAGCGGTCCTGGCTCGTCGCGAACGCCTGACCCGCCGGCGAGGGCCGCTCTTCGCTGGCGGCCCAGCGCCGATCGAGCAGCGTCGGCCGCTCAGCACCGATCGGGTCGGCAAAGGCCGGTCAGCACGGATCGGTCAGCACGGCCCGGTCAGCGCCGAGTCTGCGCAGTGGTCGGTGCCGCCAACTCGACGGTCCGTGTCGCCCGCGCGACGACGGCGGACGCGTGGGTGGCGATCAGGACCGCCGTGCCGCCCCTGGCCAACCGCTCGAGGTGGTCGAGGACGAGCGCTGCGTTCTCGTCGTCCAACGCACTCGTCGGCTCGTCGGCGAGCACGACCTTCGGGCGTCTGACGAGGAGTCGCGCGACCGCGGCCCGCTGTTGCTCACCGCCGCTGAGCCGGTGGGTCCGTTCCGTTCCACGCCCGTCCAGGCCCACGGCGGCGAGTGCCGCCGCCGTCGTCGGCCCATCCGACGCGACGGCACCGTGACGATTCCGTGCGAGGTCCACGTTCGCAGCCACGGTCAGGTCGGGAACGAGGCCGAAGTCCTGGAAGAGGTACCCCAGCACGTCACGTCGGACGAGACGCGCCCGCCGTGCACTGCGACCGGCGTCCCTCCCGTCGATGACGACGGAGCCGGAGTCGACCGTGTCGATGTGCCCGACGCAGTCGAGCAGCGTCGACTTGCCGGCGCCGCTCGGACCGGTGACGGCCACGACCTCGCCGGGACGCACCGAGAAGGACAACCCGCCCCAGAGGATCGTGGACCCGCGCCGTTTCTCGACGTTCCGGACCTGGATCACCGTGTTCCCGCCCCTCGAGTCCGATCGTTCCTGCGGGCCGTCACCACGACGAGCGTCGAGCTCGCGCACGCGACGACCAGGACGGCTGCGGCCGCGAGCGCCGCAGCCGTCGGTGTCCCGGCGGCGACCGGGTCGAGCACGGAGGCGCGGCCGGTACCGTCCGGAGCTCGGTCGCCCCACTGCCCGAAGGCGCAGAGGAGGGCGACGGAGGCGAGTCCTGCCTCTGCGAGGAACAGCGCACGATCGGCGCGGAGCGGGTGCAGGCCGGAGGCCGAGGCCAGGAACCGGGCGCGACCGTGGCGACGGCGCGTGACGACGATGGCTGCCCCGGCGAGCGCGCCGGCGACGAGGACGTCGCTCGCGACCGCGGCGGCACCGACACCGGTGTCGAGCAGGGCGGAGCGGGCCTCCTCGGCAGCCGCCTGTCCGACGTCGACGACGGCGCTGAACTCGTCCCCGAGGGCCGAGTCGCGGATCGCGCGTTCGGCGACCGCCCGGGACCGGAACAGGACGTCGCCCGTGGACGTCCACGAGCCGAGTTGGTCCGCGGTGAAGGCCGAGGCTGGGTCCCGGACGACCACGAGCACCGCGTTCGGGAGCCACGCCCGGGACGAGGTGTCGCCGGGGTAGGTGTACAGCTCGTCGGAGCGGAGGGTCCCGATCGCTGTCCGGGCGGCCGCACCGCCTGCACCCCGGAGCTCCCAGGCTCCGAGCGCGGCCACCAGTGCCTCTGCATCGAGGTCGCTCCGCGGCGGCAGCCACACGGCGACCTCGGCGTCGTCGGTGAGACGCGAACCGTCGGCCGCGCGCACGTCCTGGAGGCGGAGGTACTCCGGGTCGACGAAGAGCGCGGGGACCGTCGTCCCGTCACGCCCCGACGAGACCTCCGCGGGCGCGGCCAGCAGGGCGCCGTGTCCTCGGAGCGCGTCCGCGGCGAACCCGCCGATCCGGTCCCAGTACTGCTGCGTCTCCACCGGTCGGGGATCGGGCGTGACCCAGAGCTGGACTGCGGCTCCGGCCGCCCGGAGGTCGCGTGCGGCGGTTCCCGATCGCAGGGCGGCGACCGACCCGGAGAGGTCGAAGACCGCGGAGACGAGCAGGAGCAGGACGGGAACGCGAGCGAGGTGTGCGAGCACCACGATCGTGCTGCTCGGCCGCGCTCCGCGGAGGGCCGTCGTCAGCGGGAGTCGACAGGCGAGGACCGTCCCCACGATGTGCGCGAGCACCACCGGCGCGAGGAGTGCTGCGCCGAGCAGGCCGGTGGACGCCGCCAGGGTCGGCGCCCAGGAGGCCCGGCCCGTGAGCCAGAGCCCGAGCAGGACGGCCGGCGTGCCGACGAGCACCACGAACGCGACGATCCGCGCTTCGACCAACTCACTCCGGAGGACTGCGATCGTGCTCCGACCGTGGGTTCGCCTGACGGCGGCTCGCCGTGGCGAACCGATCGTGTCCACCAGGCACAGGGCGACGCAGCCGGAGCACATCGCCGCGACGAGACCAGCGGTACCGGCCGGGCCAGCGCCGAGGCCGATGCGGTCGGCGAAGGACGTGGTCGCGGAGGTCGTCTCGTACCCGACGTCGGCGAGGGCCGCGGCCACCGCCGTGCGGCCTGCGGGGGCGCCGAACACCTCGTAGGTCCCGACGGGATCGTGGTCGACCAGCGCGGTCATGGGCCGGACGCGGGTCGCGACGCCGGGCCAGAAGTCGGTGTAGCCGTCGCGCAGCCAGGCACGGCCGGCTGAGCCCGGGGCGGCGGTGACGAGCGCGGTCCGCCGCGACTCGGGGTGTTCCCGGTCCGCGATCGTCCGTACGACGGTCGAACCGGTCGCATCTGCGGCCTCGCGCAGGGCGTCGGCCACTCGGCCGTTCGATGCCGGAGCGCTGCCGGCGACGGCCGTCACGGTCGACGACGCCCCGACGAGGCCCGACTCGCTCACGACGGCGAGACCGACGCAGGCGAGCAAGAACGCCAGGACCGGGGGGATCGCGTAGGCGATCCCGACTGGGCGGAGGGTCATCGGAGCTCCTCGTTCCGGACGAGGACGGGTCCCGCTGTGCAGGACCCGCCCCGCCGCTCAGCAGTTGTGGTAGTAGGCCTGGTTGCCGCTGGATGCCTTGGGGGTCGCCGCGTAGGCGTACCGCCCGCCCGGGATGCCGGTCACCCGCTTGCTCTTCTTGCCGATCGCGGTGGCTCCGTGGCACCGCGATTCACGGAAGTAGTTCGACCAGGCGCTGCCGCCGCTGACACCCCACTGCCAGAAGCTGCCGCCCCCGCCGTCGCTGCGCGCGCCGGTCCCGGTGATCGTGCGGGAACCTCCCGACGGATCGGTGATGACGGTGCCCCCGGCTTCGGTCCCGTTCCCCAGGACCTCCAGCGGACCGGCCGATGCCGCGGTCGCCGTGGCGGCGACGAGTGCCGCGGTCAGGCCGAGGCCGATGATGCTCTTCGCGATCGTGTGGTGCATGTTCCCCCTCGTGTCGTGTGCTCGGTGGCGAGCAGGACAACCCTGGCAGCGGAGGAGCCGATCGTCAAGAGTGTGATGTATCGGTAGGTGTCATCACCCGGTGGGTGCCGGCAGCGCCGCCAGCAGCGCGTCCGCGAACGGCGTGACGTCCGTCCGGAACGCCCACTGCACGGTGTTCCAGTCGTGTCCGCTGCCCGGTGCCGTCGAGACGGTCACCCGGGCACCGGCCGCGGTCGCGGCGCCCCCGAGCTGCTGCGCGTTCTTCGTGAACTCGGCGTCGGACGACCCGGCCGCGAGCCAGAGCGCGTGCCCGGTGAGCCCCTTCGCCTGCATCTGCGCGATCGGGGCGGCCGCCCGCCACCGCGCGAGGGACCCGCCGAAGGCCTGGTCGGCGCTGTGCCGGGCGGAGATGTCGATCGGCTGGAGCTCGCTCGACACCGCCAGGGCGGCACCGAACTGGTCGGGGTGGCCGGTGAGGAACTGCATCGAGCAGGTCGCCCCCTGCGAGAAGCCGGTCAGGCCCCACGCCCGCCGGTCGGTGGTCGCGGGCAGGTGCGTCGTGATCCACGCCGGGACGTCCTGCGTGACGTAGGTGTCGACGTTCCCGAGTCGGGAGTCGACGCACATCGTGTTCAGGCCGGGCGTCGAGAGCTGGTCGACCGAGACCACGATCGGTGCGCGCCCGCCGTGGGTGCGCGCGTACTCGTCGAGCGGGGTGGCGAGCTGGCCGGCCGTGAACAGGTCGCTCGGGGAGCCGGGCTGGCCCGAGAACGCCAGGACGACGGGGAGCGGGGCCGGGTCCGGGACGAGGGCGGCCGGCGGCAGGTACACGACCGCGGGCCGTGCGTGGAAGCCGGACCGTGTGCCCGGGATCTCCGTGGTGTAGACCTGGCCCGCCGCGGGCACGGTCGCGGTCGCGGGGGCGGACGCCTGGCTCGGGGTCGCGCCGGACGAGGGACGTGCACCGGCTCCGAGGGTCGGGTACGGGTTCGTCTCCACGACGGTGCCGAGCGTCGGGTACTTGGCGAACTCGACGTTGATGCCGAGGGCGGGCACGACCAGCGCGGCCGGGACGAGCACGATCGCCAGGGCCCGTCGCCACCCGCCGCCCTGCACGATGCCGGTGACGGCGAGGGCCAGCCCGGCCCCCGCGAACGCGCTCCACATCTGCGTGACCGGGCTCAGCGCGACGCCGAACAGGTCGACCACGTGCGTGGTGACGAAGCACGCGACGAGCAGCAGGAGGGCGCCGCCGGCGGCGACCGCCGCGCGGAGCCCGACCGACTTCCACGCGGAGCGGTCACGCCACCGGCGCACGGCAGGCAGGAGCACCGCCAGGGCGAGGACGACGAAGGCCGTGTCGATCGGGACGAGCTTCGACGGCGCCTGCAGCTGGGTCGCGAGCAGCCACTCGGTGGGGCTCACGGGCGCGGTGCGGCGGGCACCGGCGTGGCCTGCGTCGTGGTGGCGGTGTGGGCCTGGCGGAGCGCCCAGAGGTGCTTCGGCCGGAGCCCGGGGACGTACGCGCTCGTCAGGGCGCGGGCGACGCGGGGGACCTGGACCGCGGACGGGACGACGAGCCAGAGCGGTTCGTGCCGGGCGCCGAACTTCTCCTTGAAGCGCTGCAGCGACCGGAACCCGTACGCGGGCTCGAGCAGGCGTGCGAGCAGCTTCGAGCCGCGGGCGACCAGGGGACCGGCGTCGTCGTGCACGGCGAGCGGCGTGCCGGACAGGCTGATCGTGGTGAGGCCGGCCTCGCGGGCGCGGAGGGCGGTCCGGGCGATGAGGAACTCCATCACACCGGGCATCCCGTCGTCGCCGCGGCGCATGACGTCGAGCGTGTAGCCCACGAGCGAACCGTGCTCGTAGACCGGCAGCCAGCTCGTGACGGCCGTGACGTGGCCCTCGGCGGTGACCGCGAGGAGCAGCCGGACGGCCGGGTCGTCGAGCTCGCGGAGCCCGCCGAGCGTGAAGCCCATCTCGGGCAGGCGGCGGTCGGCGGCCCACCGCGCGCAGATCGTCTCGACCTCGGCGCGCTGTGCGTCGTCGAGGGCACCGAAGGTCGTCCACTCGTCGCGGAGGCCCTCGCGGTCGGCCCGGTTCGAGGCCGTGCGGAGGTCCTGGCGCTTCTTGCCGCGGAGGTCGAACGTCGTGACGTCGAGCACCGACTCGACGCCGACGGGCAGCGCGGTCCAGCCCTGGGCCGCGAGGAGCTCACGCACGGGCTCGTGCACCGTGGTGAACGCGGGGATCCAGCCCTGGCGTGCGCAGAAGGCGGTGAAGGCGTCGATGACGGCCGCGCGGTCCTCGGCGGCGCAGGCGGGGTCGGAGACCGTCAGCGCGACGTCGCCGCAGACCCGGTAGGCCACGGCACCGCGTCCGGCCGGGTCGGCCCAGGTCGCGTTGCCCTGCCAGGTGCCCATGTGCCCGAGCGATCCGGCGTCACCGCTGCGGAGCATGCCGCGGAAGTCCTCGGCGCACGCGCTCGACGCCCGGAAGCGGGCCCGCACGAGCCGTCCGCGCAGCGCCACCACGGCGAGCAGCACGCCGGCGGGGACGATCCACGCCCCGAGCAGCGTGACCTGCCACTCGACGGCGTCGACCCCGAGCCCCTGCCACTGCACCGCGTCGTCGGTCATCGGCTCGATGAGGAACACGTCGGAGAGCACCGCGGTCAGGGTGAGGAGGACCCCGGCGGCCAGGACGACGCCGGCACGACGGCCGCGCTGCACGAGCCACGCCGAGCCGAGCAGCAGCAGACCGACGACGAGCACGGCGCGGTCGCTCATCGCGTCGGCGAACGGCGACAGCACGCCGTCGGGCTCCGGCACGACCAGGGTGACGAGCGTGCCGGCACCGAGGGCGACGAGCGTCGCGACCACCAGGGTGCGTGGGTTCCAGGGGGCGTCGGCGGCCGGTCGGGTGGTCCGGTCGGACCGGGAGGCGCGGTGCACGACGAGCGCGCCGGCCGCGGTCCCGAACAGGGTCGCCAGGGCACGGGCCAGGTCGGAGCCGTGTCCGGCGAAGAGCACGAGGGTGAGCACCACGGTCCAGAGCACCGTGCGGGTCCGGCGTCGGCGCTGCACCGGCATCGCGGCCGACGCGGCCCCGAGGAGCGCGGTCGCGACCATCGAGGGGGCGAACAGCGGCTGCCCGGCGGCGAACTCGGCGTGCGCCTCGCCCATCGCGGCACCGAGGGTCACGGTGAGCAGCGTGACGAGGACCGCGGCGACCGGTGCGGCGACCCCGATCAGCAGGGTCCGGAGCGACCCGAAGCTGCGTTCCGCGAGGCCCGCGGCGAACACCACGGCGACGAGTGCGACGACCGCGACCGGCGGGTGGTGCGGGAAGTCCGGCTCGGCGTGCGCCATCCGGGCGGTGACGAGGAGCACCGGCGCTGCGACGGCGACGGCGACGGTCACGGGGGAGCGACGCAGGTGTGCGATGAGGGTTTCGGGTGCCACGGTGTCATCACACCGGACGGCGCGGTCGTCCCGCATCGGACCGGGGCGTGAACCCGGGTGGCCGATCGGCCACCCGGCGTCCCCCTCGGGGCACGCCTCGAGGACGAGGTGCGGCACGGCGGGTCAGCCGGCCGTCGCGAGCGGCAGGTGCTCGACCGGCAGGCGCAGGTGGATCGCGAAGCCGCCGTCCGCGCCGCGGCCGGACGTCAGGCTGCCGCCGAGCAGCGACGCCCGCTCGCCGAGCCCGATCAGTCCGAGGCCGGATCCGGGCAGCTCGAGGCGGTCCGCGCAGGCCGGTCCGTTGACGAGGTCGACGACGACCTCGTCCGCCTCGATCCGACCGGTGACCCGGACGGCGGCGCCGGGGGCGTGCTTGCGGACGTTCGTCAGGCCCTCCTGCACGAACCGGTAGACGGCGCGCTGGACGGGCAGGGGGAGCGTGTCCGGCAGGTCCACGGCGACCTCGGTCGGCAGGCCGCTCGCGGCGACGAGCCGGTCGAGGTCGGCGAGCACCGGCTGCGGCGCGATCTCGCGGTCGGTGCCGCCCGAGGCGCGGAGCACCTGCACCATCTCGCGGAGCTCCTGCAGCGTGACGACGCACAGCTGCCGGATCGTCCGGGCGAAGTCGCGCTCGCGGGCGTCACGGCCGGCCATCTGCACACCCCCGGCCTGCACCGCGATGAGCGTCACCTGGTGCGACACGACGTCGTGCATCTCGCGGGCGAGCAGGGCACGCTCGCGGGACAGCGCGACCTCGGCCCCGCGGCGCCGCTCCTCGACCCGGGAGGCCCCGAGCTCGGCGATGCGGTCCACGAGCACCGCACGGGTGCGGACGAGCATCCCGATGGCGAGCGGGCCGAGCGCGAAGATGAGCGCGTAGACGGTCGAGACGACGATCTCGTCGAGCTGCTGCGGCGGCCCCACGACGAAGCCGCTGAACCCGACGAACTGCACGACCGCGGCGAGGAGCATGAGCCACCGCCGGTCGGTGCGCTCGCCGAGGGTGAAGAGCGCGATGCTCGCGGCGACGACGCCCGAGCCGATGAAGAGCCCGGGCATCGTGAGCGCGAACGTGAGCACGGGCAGGCGGCGCCGGAGCACGAGCGCACCGGCCGCGACGAGCGACAGCGTGCGCTCGGTCGTCGTCGTCCCGGCGATGTCGAGCGCGGCGTCCACGACCGCGGCCGCGACGAACAGGGCGTCGACCAGCCACCAGGGTGTCCGCCGGGTGCGCACCCAGCGCAGGCCGGCGTCGACGAGTCCCTCGAGCCTCCCGTCCGCCCGCCACAGTGCCCGGGTGACGCGGCTGACGGGACTAGCCATCGAGCAGCCCGGCCTCGGCCGCGCGCAGCGCGAGCTGGACGCGGGTCGTGACGCCGAACGCGGCGAGGAGGGCGCGGACGTCCTCCTTCACGGTGCCGGTGCTGACGCCGATGCGCTGGCCGATCTCCGGGTTGCTCGCGCCCTCGGCGACGAGCCGGACGACGGTGTGCTCGCGGGGCGACAGGTCCGGCGCCTCGAGAGCGGGGTGCTGGGCGAACAGGCGGGTGCGGTCCACACCGGGCGCCAGGACGATCCCGCCGCGGGCGAGCGCGCGGACGTACTCGGCGAGCGACTCGGGGTCGGTGTCCTTGAGCAGGAAGCCGGACGCCCCGGAGTCCATCGCGCGGGCGACGACCTGCGTGTCGGTGTCGAACGTGGTGAGCATCGCGACCGCGGGCGGTTCCGGGAGCTCGCGCAGCTGGGCGAGCACCTCGAGGCCGTTCACGCGCGGCATCCGGACGTCGAGCAGGACGACGTCGGGCCGGTGCCGCCGCACGGTCTCGACGGCGTCGACGTCCCCGCTCGTGGCGAGCACGTCGATGTCCGCCGCGGCACCGAGGATGAGTTCGAAGCCGTAGCGGACGAGCGTCTCGTCGTCGACGATCACCACCGAGGTCACGCGCGTCATCTTGTCACGGCGTTGGCGTTCTCCGGACGAATCGATACTGTGAGGGCAACTGGTCATGTCCGCGCATGACCACCTCCACGACCACCATGCCGCGCGACCGAGCACGAGGGACCGGATGACGAGCCGCATCACCGAGGGTGCCGAACCGAAGCACCAGCAGCTGCGGCGCATCCTGCTCGACCTCGCGACGAAGCGGCTCGCACCGGGCGCGGCGATCCCCTCGGAACGGCAGCTCATCGCCGAGTACGGCGTCTCCCGCATCACCGTGCGCGAGGCCCTCGGTCAGCTCGTCAACGAGGGCTACCTGGAGCGGGTCCGCGGCAAGGGCACCTTCGTGGCGCACCGGCCCGTGCAGTCGACGCTGCACCTCGCCTCGTTCACCGAGGAGATGCGCGCGCTCGGCCACGTCCCGACCACGGTCGTGCTCGTGCGCGAGGAGAAGGTCCCGCCGGCCGACACCGCGGCGGCCCTGCGGCTCGACGGCGACGTCGCGGCCCACCACCTGAAGCGCCTCCGGATGGCCGACGGGGCGCCGGTCTCGGTCGACGACGCCTGGTTCTCGGCGGACGCGTTCCCCGGGCTGCTCGACCAGGACCTGTCCGGGTCGGTGTACTCGCTCGCGGCGGTCGAGTACGGCACGCCGATCGACCGCGCGCAGCAGACCGTGGCGGCGACGCCCGCGTCCGACGACGTCGCGACGCTGCTCGGCACGCGGACGGGTGCGCCCCTGCTCGAGTTCGACCGGGTGTCGTACTCGGGGGACCGGCCCGTCGAGCACAGCCGCTCCTGGTACCGCTCGGACCGCTACCGCGTGCAGATGGAGGTCACGGCGACGTCGCCGTGACCTCCCGCGTGGTGCGCCGCCCGGTTCAGACCGTGTAGAGCGTGGCGCTCTCGTCGACCGTGGTGCCGACCGTGCCCTGGTCGACCGAGTCCGGCGCGCTGCCGAGCACCACGACGGGGCACACCGGCGAGTACCCGGCGGCCGTGATCGCCGTCGGGGTGAAGCGCACGACCGGGTCGCCGGCGCGGACGGTGTCGCCCTCGGCCGCGAGCAGCTCGAAGCCCTCGCCCCGGAGCTTCACGGTGTCGATGCCGACGTGCACCAGGACGTCGGTCCCGGCCGAGCCCTGCAGCGCGAACGCGTGCGGGTGGAGCTTGACGATCGTGCCGTCCACCGGGGCCACCGCGGTGACCGGTCCGTCGACGCCGGTCGGGTCCACGGCGACGCCGGCCCCGACGAGCTGTCCGGCGAAGACCGGGTCCGGCACGTCGGCCAGCGCGACGACCGGACCCGCGAACGGGGTCCGGACCGCCGTCACAGCTCGTCCTGGATGTCCTGCGCGAGGTTGTCCGCGACCGGGCCGACGATGACCTGCCAGCCGGTGCCGCCGCCGACGACGGCCTGCGCGCCCGCTGCCTGCAGGGCGGCCTTGTCGACGAGGTCGCCGTCCTCGACCTCGACGCGGAGGCGCGTGATGCAGCCCTCGACCTCGTCGATGTTGTCGGCGCCACCCAGTGCGGCGATGATGTCGGCTGCCTTGATCTCGGCCATCGTTTCCTCCTCGTTACGGCTTCGTGGAACGGGTTGACACCCACTCGGTTCGGGATCAGACTACGGAACTGGTCATGACCGGACAGGACCGGATCGGCGTCACGCCGAGCGTACCGGTGTGGTCTGACCCGCTCAACTCCCCGACAGCTCCACCCGACGACGAGAGGAACGCCGATGAGCACTGCTGCTGCCACGGACGTGCCGGAGAAGAAGACCCCGAAGAAGCAGTCCAAGCTCTTCGCCAACGCACAGCGGCTCGGCCGCAGCCTGCTCCTCCCGATCGCGGTGATGCCGGCCGCCGGCATCCTGCTCCGCCTCGGGCAGAGCGACATGCTCGGTGCGATCCCCGGGTTCGCCCAGGGCGCCTCGATCATCGCGGCCGCCGGCAACGGCGTCTTCACCTGGCTGCCGCTGCTGTTCGCGGTCGGCATCGCGATCGGCTGGGCGAAGAAGTCCGACGGCACGACGGCGCTCGCCGCGGTCGTCGGCTACATGGTCATGTACCAGGTGTTCGCGGCCATGTCGCCGATCGTCCTCGCTGGTGTCAAGGACGCCAACGGCGCCCAGGCGACGATCAACTTCGGTGTCCTCGGCGGCATCGTGATGGGCCTCGTCTCGGCCGGGCTCTGGACGCGGTTCCACCGCACGAAGATGCCCGACTTCCTCGGCTTCTTCTCGGGCCGCCGCCTCGTGCCGATCCTCGCGGCCGTGGCCGGCCTCGTCATCGCCGTGCTGATGTCCTTCGTCTACCGCTACTTCGACATCGCGCTGACCGCAGCCGGTCAGGCCGTCGCCGACAACGCCGTGCTCGGTGGCGGGGTGTTCGGGTTCGTCAACCGCATGCTCATCCCGATCGGGCTGCACCAGCTGCTCAACTTCTTCCCGTGGTTCCAGCTCGGCAGCTTCACGAGCGGCGGGGTGACCTACCACGGCGACATCGCGCGCTTCCTCGCCGGCGACCCGACCGCGGGCATCTTCCAGACCGGGTTCTTCCCGATCATGATGTTCGCCCTCCCCGCCGGTGCGCTCGCGATCTGGCGGAACGCGAAGATCCAGAACCGCAAGCTCGTCGGCGGCATCATGATCTCGGCCGCGCTCACCTCGTTCGTGACCGGCATCACCGAGCCGCTCGAGTACTCGTTCATGTTCGTCGCGTTCCCGCTCTACGTCATCCACGCGTTCCTCACCGGGACGTCGCTCGCCCTCGTGAACGCGCTCGGCATCCGCGACGGGTTCTCGTTCTCGGCCGGCGCGATCGACTACGTCCTGAACTTCGGCAAGGCCGAGGGGGCGATCTGGCTCATCCCGATCGGCCTGGCGTACGCGGTCGTCTACTACTTCCTGTTCTCGTTCGTGATCAAGAAGTGGAACCTCCGCACCCCCGGGCGCGAGGAGGACACGATCGCCGAGAACACGATCGACGCGGCCACCAAGGCCTGATCGCGCACGCGACCGCAGGGCGGACGGGAGGCGCGGTGCCGGCTGGCACCGCGCCTCCCGTCCGCCCGTGGGGACCGACCGACGCAGGCCGACCCGCGTCGGGTCCACCCGCCTCCCTGAGTACACCTGCATGAGAGCGGTTTTGACAATCGTTATCAGGAAGCCGTAGCGTCGACGTCATGACCAGTCGCCTCCTCGCCCTGCCGCTCATCGCCGGCGCCGCCGCCCTCGCGCTGACGGGATGCGCGACGTCCTCAGCGTCCGGGAACGCGAGCGACGACGAGACCGTCCGCGTCGTGGCGTCGACCAACGTGTACGGCTCGATCGTGCAGTCCGTCGGTGGGAAGGACGTCGAGGTGACGAGCATCCTCAGCGACCCGTCCCAGGACCCGCACTCGTTCGAGTCGAGCGCGAAGACCCAGCTCGCGGTGTCGAAGGCCGACCTGCTCGTCGAGAACGGCGGCGGCTACGACGACTTCATGACGACGCTCGCGAAGGCCTCGGGCACGAAGGCTGCGACCATCGACGTCGCCGAGCTGTCCGGCCTCGACCACGGCGGCGAGTTCAACGAGCACGTCTTCTACGACTACCCGACCATGGTGAAGCTCGTGGCCGAGGTGCAGCAGCGCCTGACGAAGCTCGACTCCGCGCAGGCCGACACCTTCGAGACGAACGCGAAGGCGCTCACGGCGAAGCTCGACGACCTCGAGTCGCAGACCGCCGCCGCGAAGGCGAAGGTGGACGGCGAGAAGGTGGCGTACACCGAGCCCGTGCCCGGCTACCTGTTCGACGCCATGGGCCTCGACAACGTGACGCCCGAGAAGTTCTCCGAGGCGATCGAGGAGGGCGACGACGTGCCGCCGGCCGCGCTCAACGAGACCCTGCAGCTGTTCCGCGACAAGACCGTGCGGATGCTCGCGTACAACGAGCAGACCTCCAGCCCGGAGACCGAGCAGGTGAAGCAGGCCGCCGACCAGGCCGGCATCCCGGTGGTCGGTGTCACGGAGACGCTCCCGAAGGGGGAGGATTACGTCTCGTGGCAGCAGGCGAACATCGACGCGATCCAGGCGGCGCTCACGAAGTGACCACCGTCCAGGCTCCCTCGCGGACCGCTGCGGCCGACGGCCGCGGCGGTCCCGCCGTGCTCGCGCTCCGCGACGCCGCGCTGTCGTACGGATCGCGCGCGCTCTGGTCGCACCTCGACCTCGACGTCGCGCCGGGGGAGTTCGTCGCCGTGCTCGGGCCGAACGGCGCCGGCAAGACCTCGCTCCTGCGCACCGTGCTCGGCCAGCAGCGGCTGACCAGCGGCACGATGTCGTTCCTCGGCCAGCCCGTCCGTCGCGGGCACCGGCGCATCGGCTACATCCCGCAGCAGCGGCTGATGGAGTCCGGCACGCCGCTCCGGGCGCGGGACATGATCGCGCAGGGCGTCACCGGTTCACGGTGGGGCGTGCTCCCCGCCTCCCGGGCGGAGCGCGCCCGGATCGACCGGATCCTCGACGAGGTCGGCGCGACGGCGTTCGCGGACGCCCCCGTCGCCGAGCTGTCCGGCGGCGAGCAGCAGCGCACCCGCGTGGGACAGGCCATCGCCGCCGACCCCGCACTGCTCCTGTGCGACGAGCCCCTCATCTCGCTCGACCTGCGGCACCAGCGCGGCGTCACCGAGCTCATCGACCGGCAGCGGCGGCAGCAGGGCGCCTCGGTGCTCTTCGTCACGCACGACGTGAACCCGATCCTCGACGTCGTCGACCGGGTGCTCTACATCGCGGGCGGCCGGTTCCGCATCGGCACCCCCGACGAGGTCCTGCGCGCCGAGGTCCTCAGCGACCTCTACGGCACCCCCGTCGACGTCGTCCGCACGATGGGCCGCATCGTCATCGTCGGCGGCAACGAGGCCCACGACCAGGTCGGCGGCCACCACTGCGACCCCGACCCGCACGCACCGACACCGGACGAAGGGCGGATCTGATGGACGTGCTGTCGACCGTCTTCTCGTTCCAGGACTACGGCGAGCTCCTCGTGCTCGTGCAGAACTCGATCTGGGCCGGCGCCGTGCTCGGCATCGTCGGCGGGCTCATCGGGCCGTTCGTCGTCGCGCGGAACATGCCGTTCGCGGTGCACGGCATCTCCGAGCTGTCGTTCGCCGGGGCCAGCGCCGCGCTGCTGTTCGGCGCGAACGTCGTCACCGGCTCGCTGGTCGGCTCGGTCGTGGCGGCGCTGCTCATCGGACTGCTCGGTTCCCGCGCCCGCGACCGGAACTCGATCATCGCCGTGCTCATGCCGTTCGGCCTGGGCCTCGGGATCCTGTGCCTCGCGCTCTACCGGGGACGCGCGGCGAACAAGTTCGGGCTGCTCACCGGGCAGATCGTCTCGGTGGACAACCCGCAGCTGACCTCGCTCGTCGTGGTCTCGGCGATCGTCGTCGTGACGCTGCTGGTGATCTGGCGCCCGCTGATGTTCTCGTCGGTGGACCCGGACGTCGCCGCGGCGGCCAGGGTGCCGGTGCGCACGCTCGCGCTCGTGTTCATGCTCGTCCTCGGGCTCGCGACCGCGGTGTCGGTGCAGATCGTCGGCGCGCTCCTCGTGCTCTCGCTGCTCGTGACGCCGGCCGCCGCCGCACTCCGGCTGACGTCACACCCGGTCGTCGTGCCGGTGCTGTCGACGGTCTTCGCCGTGGTGTCGGTCGTCGGTGGCATC
Organism: Curtobacterium sp. UCD-KPL2560; assembly: GCF_001705035.1. Taxonomy (GTDB): domain Bacteria; phylum Actinomycetota; class Actinomycetes; order Actinomycetales; family Microbacteriaceae; genus Curtobacterium. Next base: position 16,244 of record NZ_MCIG01000030.1, read on the forward strand.
CTGCTCGCGATCGGTGGCGGGCTGCCGATCAGCCCGTACGTGACGACGATCTCGTTCCTCATCTGGGTGGTCTGCCGGATCGTCGGGACGCGACGGGACCGGCGTGGACGCGACCGCGTGGCGGGCCGCGAGCAGGACGGCGGGGGCGAGCCGCGCCTCCAGGCCGGCGACAGGGAAGGGGTGGCAGCGTGAACGCCGTGCAGAAGCCGAAGCGGAACACCTGGCAGCGTGAGGCGGTGCGCACCGCGCTCTCGAGCACCGAGGGGTTCGTCAGCGCGCAGGCGCTCCACCAGCACCTGCGGGACGACGGGTCGACGATCGGACTGGCGACCGTGTACCGGGCGCTGTCGGACCTGGCGACCGAGGGCGACGCCGACTCCCTGCAGCAGGACGGCGAGTCGCTGTACCGCGCGTGCACGACCGACGCGCACCACCACCACCTGATCTGCCGGAACTGCGGCCGGACGGTCGAGATCGAGGCCGACCCCGTCGAGCGGTGGGCGCAGGACGTCGCCGCGGCGAACGGGTTCACGAACGCCAGCCACGTCGTCGACATCTTCGGCGAGTGCGCGGTGTGCACGGCGGCACGGACCGCCGAGTAACCTCCCCGCCATGCACGTCATCCTGGTGCCCGGGTTCTGGCTCGACGCGAGCGCGTGGGACGAGGTGGTCCCGGTGCTCCGTGCGGCCGGGCACTCCGTCCAGGCGGTCACCCGCGTCGGGGACACGCTCGACGAGCAGGTCGCCGGGATCGTCGCGGTGCTCGACGACGTCGCCACGCCGGACGAGCCGGTCGTGCTCGCCGGGCACTCCGGCGCCGGCCCGATGGTGCTCATGGCCGCCGACCAGCGGCCCGCGCTCGTGGCGCGCCTGCTGTACGTCGACACCTTCCCGGGACCGGACGGGGCGAGCATCAACGACGAACTGCCCGTGGTGGACGGGGTCGTCCCGCTGCCGTCCTGGGACGTGTGGGAGCCGGCGACCGTGCGCGGGATGACGCCGGAGCTCCGGCAGGCGTTCGAACGTCGGGCGGTCCCGGAGCCGCCCGCGGTCACGACCGACCCGTTCCACTACGCCGACCCCGCACGGCACCGGATCCCCGCGACCGTGGTGTCGTGCGAGGTGCCGGCCGCCGACCTCGCCGCGATGGTGGCCGAGCACCACGCCTGGACGACCGAGCTCGTCGCGGTCGAGGACCTGACGATCCTCGGGCTCGAGACCGGGCACTGGCCGATGTTCACCGCGCCGGAGCAGCTCGGTGCGCTCGTGGTGCAGGCGTTGGCGCCGGAGCCGACCGCGGCGCCGTAGGGCCCGGCGCAGCGGCGCGGAGCGGGCCGGGGCGCGGACCGCGTCCGCCGCGAGCGAGCGGGCGGGTGGCGCGGCGCGGGCGCTCGGCGGCGCTGGCCTCGTCCGCGCGAGCGGGCAGGACATGCCGCGGCCGTTCGCCGTGCGGGCAGAAGCCGTCGTCGCGAGCCGTCGAGCGAGCCGGAACCGGCCCACTCGGCGAGCCGTCGAGCGGGCCGGAACCGGCGCACTCGGCGGGCTGTCGAGCGAGCCGGAACCGGTGCACTCGGCGGGCCGGGGCCTGCGCGGCGGACGCGCACCGCGCCTCCAGGCCGGACCGACGTACGGCCCGGGCTTGCGACACGCGCGGCCGTCCCGTAACGTTGTCCCCTGGTCCGCCGCGTCCGCGTGGCAGACCCAGTTGTTCCAAGCCCTCCGACCGTCGCGTACGCCGCGGTCGCGCGGCGCTCTCGGCCCTTCGACAGGGTCCGCGGGCCTGGGCGGTGCGCACAACCCCCTCGCTGGCAGCCCGGTCACGGACCGGTCGACAGCGCGTGCGTACCAGGCAAGTGACCTTGGGAGCGGCCGTCCGGTCGCTCGGTACTCAGGAGGAAACCATGGCAGCAGTGTGCCAGGTGACCGGAGCCACCCCCGGCTTCGGACACAACATCTCGCACTCGCACCGCCGGACGAAGCGCCGCTTCGACCCGAACGTGCAGAAGAAGACGTACTACGTGCCCTCGCTTCGTCGTAACGTCACGCTCACGCTCAGCGCAAAGGGCATCAAGGTCATCGACGCACGCGGCATCGAGTCCGTCGTCAAGGACCTCCTCGCCCGTGGGGAGAAGATCTGATGGCCAAGAAGGGTCAGGACGTTCGTCCGATCATCAAGCTCCGCTCGACGGCGGGGACCGGGTTCACCTACGTGACCAAGAAGAACCGTCGCAACAACCCGGACCGTCTCGTGCTCAAGAAGTACGACCCGGTGATCCGCAAGCACGTCGACTTCCGTGAGGAGCGCTAAGCATGGCGAAGAAGAGCAAGATCGCGAAGAACAACCAGCGCGCCGAGGTCATCGCGCGCTACGCCGAGCGTCGTCTCGAGCTGAAGAAGGCCCTCGTGGACCCGAACGGCTCCGACGAGTCCCGTGAGGCAGCCCGCGTCGGCCTGCAGAAGCTGCCCCGCGACGCGTCGCCGGTCCGCTACCGCAACCGTGACGCCATCGACGGTCGCCCCCGTGGCCACCTCGGTGAGTACGGCATCAGCCGTGTCCGCTTCCGCGACATGGCCCACCGTGGCGAGCTCCCCGGCATCACGAAGAGCTCCTGGTAAGCAGCACTCCGCGCGACGCCCCGTCACCCCTCCCGGGTGGCGGGGCGCCCGTCGTTCCCGGGCCCGGACGGTCCCGTCGTGGTCGCTGAGGGCGCCGGAGGGCCGTCACGGCCGTCACATCGGTCACTCAGGCCCCTCCAGACCCGCGACAACCCCGGAAATCCGGGCGAGTCGGTCCTCCACGGGCAGTCCGGCTGGTAGGTTCACTGACGGTTCCGCCGGACGTCCGCGCCCGCCGGAGCCCCACGTCCAGGGCACCCGCCCGGGACGGGCGGGCGTCCCGGACGTCCCACCGACACTGCAAGAAGTCCGAGGAGGACACCCATGGCTGACAAGTCACTGAACCGCACCGAGCTCGTCGCTGCCGTCGCGCAGGAGTCCGGCCAGAGCCAGGCCACCGTCAACGGCGTCGTCGACGCGCTGTTCAGCGTCGTCTCGTCGTCGGTCGCCGACGGCACCAAGGTGACGATCCCGGGCTGGATCGCCTTCGAGAAGACCCACCGCGCCGCGCGCACCGGCCGCAACCCGCAGACGGGTGACGCCATCGAGATCGCCGCGAGCGACTCGGTCAAGGTCAGCGCCGGCTCGAAGCTCAAGGCCGCCGTCAAGTAAGACCGCTGCACCACCGGAAGGGACGGCCTCGGCCGTCCCTTCCGTCGTTCCCGGGTGCGGCCCAGCGGGTCCGTCGGCGCATCCTCGGGTCGCGCGCGCGTGCGCGGGCGTGCGCACCCGCGCCCGGCACGGGGTCGCCCCCGCACCGGACGGGAGGCGCGGGTCGCCGTCCACAGGTCCGGCCCGCGGTTGGGTGGTCGCTCCGGGCAGCGCCTAGGCTTGCCGGGTGGATCGGATCGCACGCATCGCCGGCCCCGCCGTGCTGTTGCTCGTCGGGTTCGTGTCGCTCCTCGTCGCCCTCGTGGCCGGCGGGGGAGCGGACCGCGCGCTGATCGCGGACCCCGGCGCCCTCGTACGCTTCGGACTCCCCGTCGCGCGCCTCGTCGTGGACCTGTCCGCCGCCGCGACCATCGGGGGCCTGGCACTCACGACGGTCGGGCTCTCCCGCACGCATCCGGAGTGGGACCGCGCCATCGACGTGACCGCCGGAGCGGCCGGCGTCTGGACGGTCGCCGCCGCGGTCACCACCTTCTTCACGTTCCTCAGCGTCGCCGGCTCCCGGGTGAGCCTCGACGACCAGTTCGGCCAGTCGATGGGGGTGTTCCTCACCGGGACCGACCTCGGGACCGCCTGGCTCGTGACGGTCCTCGTCGCCGCCGCGGTCACCGTCCTGTGCTTCGCCGTGCGCGGCCGCGGCATGGTCTCGCTCACGGCGGGCGTGGCGCTGATCGGCCTCGTCCCGCTCGCACAGCAGGGGCACGCGGCGGGCACGGCGAGCCACGACGCCGCGGTCACCGCACTCGGGCTGCACCTCGTCGGGGCCGCGCTCTGGGTCGGCGGTCTCGTGCTGCTCGTGCTGCTGCGCGGCGTCCTGTCCGGTGACCGCCTGCCGCTGGTCGTGGCCCGGTACTCGAGCATCGCGCTCGGGTGCTTCGTCCTGGTCGCGGTCTCCGGCGTCGCCTCGGCGCAGATCCGCGTCGGGGCCTTCTCGAACCTCGCGACGCCCTACGGCGCACTGGTGCTGGTGAAGACCGCTGCGCTCGTGGTGGTCGGCGTGCTCGGCGCCGTCCAGCGTCGACGCGCGATCCGGGCACTCGACCGCGCGCCCGGTCGTCGCGGTCCGTTCTGGACGCTCGTGCTCGTCGAGCTCGCGGTGATGGGCGTCGCGAGCGGTTTCGCGGTGGCGCTCGGACGGACGGCGACCCCGATCGACCAGGTCGCCCCGAGCAAGACCACGAACCCGTCGCCCGCCGAGCTCCTGACCGACGACCCGCTCCCCGCGGCACCCGGCGCGTGGGGCTGGCTGACCGCCTGGAACGTCGACCTGTTCTGGCTCATGGCGGCCCTGCTGATCGCGGCGGCGTACACGGCCGGAGTCGTCCGGCTGCGTCGCCGCGGGGAGTCCTGGCCCGTCCGCCGCTCGGTGGCCGCCGGGATCGCCCTCGTCACCCTGGTCGTCGCGACCTCGGGCCCCCTGCACACCTACGACCGCTTCCTCGTCTCGGCGAACGTCGGCGCGCACGTCCTGCTCGGCATCGTCGTCCCGGCGCTGCTCTGGGCGGCCGCACCGGTCGTGCTGGTCCGACGCGCGGTGCACCCCCGCACGGACGGCAGCACGGGCGTGCGGGAGTGGACGGGGATCCTCGTCGACAACGCGACCGTGCGCTACCTGGTGCAGCCCTTCCCGGCATTCGTCCTGCTCGCCGGGGTCTGGTGGGCCCTGTACGGCACGCAGGTGCTCCGCTGGTCGGTCAGCGACCCGTCCGGGCGCACCCTGGTGGACGTCGCGCTGCTGCTCGTCGGGCTGCTCGCGCTGCCGACCCTCCTGACGCCGGTCGCCGCGGGAGCGCGCACGGCATCGGTCCCCGCGGTCCTGGTCCGGGTGGTCGGCGCGGCGGTCGTCGCGGCGGGCACGGTGTCGCTCGGCATCGCGATGCAGGGCGCCCTCGGCCTGCTGCAGGCGTCGTGGTTCGGCGCGATGGGACGGACCTGGGGGCCGGAGCCGCTCGTCGACCAGGCGCGCGGCGGCGTCGTCTTCGTCGTGGCCGGGGTCTTGCTGCTCGTCGCGGTGGTCGTCGTCGACGTCCTCCGGCTGCGCCACGACCGGTCGGGCACGGTCGACGACGACGGCGCGCACCACCGCGCCGTCGTGCAGCACGAGGGAGACCCCCGGTGAGCGTCGAACTGAGCGACGAACAGCGCGCGGTCTTCGAGTACGTCGAGACCACCCGCGACCACGTGTTCATCACCGGCCGGGCGGGCACCGGCAAGTCCACCCTGCTCAACCACCTGTCATGGAACACCGAGAAGCAGGTCGTCATCTGCGCGCCGACGGGGGTCGCGGCCCTCAACGTCGGCGGACAGACCATCCACTCGCTCTTCCGGCTGCCGATCGGCCTGATCGCCGACGCCGAGCTCCGCCAGGGGCCCGAGACGCGCAAGCTCCTCAACACCATCGACACGCTCGTCATCGACGAGGTCTCGATGGTGAACGCCGACCTGCTGGACGCGATGGACCGTTCGCTGCGCAAGGCCCGCGGTCGGCAGTTCGAGGCCTTCGGCGGCGTGCAGGTCGTGATGTTCGGCGACCCGTACCAGCTGCCGCCGGTGCCGGGGGACGGTGACGAGCGGGCCTACTTCACCGACCACTACCGGTCGATGTGGTTCTTCGACGCGAAGGTCTGGCTCGAGGCGGAGCTCAACATCATCGAGCTCGCGACCGTGCACCGCCAGCGCGACGACGCCTTCGCCGCCATGCTGACCGCCGTCCGGCACGGGCGGGTCACCGCGGAGATCGCCGGGCAGCTCAACACCGCCGGCGCCCGACCGGCACCCGACGACGCCATCACCCTCGCCACGCGCAACGACACCGTCGCGCGGATCAACAAGGCCGCGCTCGACCGGCTCCCGGGCAAGCTCCGGACGGCGAAGGCCGACGTGAACGGTGACTTCGGCGGCCGGAACTACCCGGCCGACGCCGCGCTCGAGCTCAAGCCCGGCGCGCACGTGATGTTCCTGCGCAACGACCCCGACCAGCGGTGGGTGAACGGCACCCTCGGCGTCGTCACGACCATCCGCGACACGGTCTGGGTCGACGTCGACGGGGAGTCCTTCGAGGTGCAGCCGTCGGTGTGGGAGAAGTTCAAGTACTCGTACGACCCCGACAAGAAGGAGCTCAAGAAGGACACCGTCGGGGAGTTCCAGCAGTTCCCACTCCGCCTGGCCTGGGCGGTGACGATCCACAAGTCGCAGGGATCGACGTACGACCGTGCCGTGGTCGACCTCGGCAACCGGGTGTTCAGCGCGGGGCAGACCTACGTGGCGCTGTCCCGGTTGACCTCGCTCGAGGGGCTCTTCCTGACGCGGCCGCTCCGCCCGCAGGACATCATCGTGGACCTCGACGTGCGGCGCTTCATGTCCGAGGCGCCCCGGATCGTGGCCACGCAGCTCGAGGCCGCGAAGCCCGACACCGACGTCTGACCGCCGAGCGGTCCCACCGGTCCCGACGCGACGACGCCCCGCCCACCGGAGTGGACGGGGCGTCGTGGCGTTCGGGCGGTGCGTCAGGCCTCGACGGTCCGGGCGGCGCCGCGGATCGCGCGGATGTTCTCCTTGTCGGCACCGAGCGCGGTGAGCAGGAGCACGGCGCCGACGATCGCGTGGAACAGGTTGTCCGCGAAGGTCAGGGCGAAGACGTTGGCGGAGGTCTCACCGAGCACGAACCCGTACACGGCCATCACGACGAGCACGATGCCGACGAGCAGGTTGCCGTTGCGGGCACCGATCGTGGTGCCGAGACCCGTGATGAGCAGGACGACGGCGAGCATCACCCAGAGGAGGCTCATCGCCGGGTTCACGCCGAAGGCGTTCCAGAGCATCCCGCCGTGGCGGCTGAAGAAGCCCGGGTCGCCGTCGGCTGCCAGGAAGAAGCCGAGGAAGCCCCAGAGCGCGAGCAGGCCGCCCGCGGTCAGGGCGAGGCCGCGGTTCGGCGACGCGACGATGCTCGGTTCCTTGATGGCCACTTCGGTCTCCTCGTCGTACAGGGTGGTCGCGCCGGACCAGCCGGCGGAGGGAGCCGGTGCGTCCGATCGCGGTGCGCGTGCGGTGCGGCCGTCGTGCTCCGAGGGAACTGCTCCCTGGCTCACAGGCGCGGACCGGCGGACCAACGGTATCGTGTCCGACCCCGACCGTCCGAATCGCACCCGAGGAACCAGGCGCACGATGAGGCCGACGACCGCCAACCCGACGAGGACCAGACCGGTGACCCGCACGCCCGAACGCAACGCGCCCGAGTCGCGTGGACCGAGTGTCTCGCGACGGCTGCGGTGGGGGCTGTTGGCGGGTCTCGGGTTCGTCATCGTGCCTCTCGTCTACGCGGCCGCGGTGCTGACGTCGACGGGGCAGCGGGTCGAGGACGCCGCACTGGGCGGTGTCCGGGAGTCCGACCTCTTCGGGTCGGACACTGCGCTCAACGTCATCTCGGTGCCGGTCATCCTGTTGCTGGTGGTCGTGATCGCCGCCGTCGCGTTCGCACGACGACGGCTCGCGGTGGGGCTGGGAGCCGGTGTCGTGGTGCTCGCATCGGCGGCGACGTCGACGCTCGTGAAGCGTATCGCCGAGCGCCCTGAGATCGCCCAGTCGACGACGCCGAACTCCTTCCCGTCGGGGCACGCGACGATCGCCCTGGCCGCGCTGTTCGCCGTCCTGCTCGTCACCCCGCGGCGCTTCCGGGCCGTCGTCACGCTCGTCGGTGCGGCCTACGCGGTGTTCGTCGCGAACCAGACCGTCGTCTACGGGTGGCACCGGGTGAGCGACATCGTGGGGGCGTGCGGCATCGCCCTGTTCTGGCTCGGCGTGGTCCGGCTCGTCGGGCCGCGGGTCGACCGCGGTGAGCGGGGCGACCGCGACGGCGACCGCGGACCGCGGCGCATCGTCACCGTCGTGCTGCTCGGCGCGACCGGGGTGACGTTCCTGGTCGGTGTCGTGGCGCTCGTCGTCGGGCTGACCGGCGGCTCCGACGGCCACGACGCGATCCTGGTCGCGGGCCGGATGGCCTCGAGCGCGAGCGTCCTCGCCGTCGTGGCGGTGGTCTGGCTCGCCGACGGCCAGCACCACGTGACGCGCTCGGACGTGAGCGCACCGCCCGCGCGGGCCTGACGCGCCCGAGCGCACCGCTCGCACGGGCCTGACGCGCTCGAGCCCACCGCTCGCACGGGCCTGACGCAGTCGAGCCCACCGCCCGAACGGGCCCGACGTGCGCCCGAGCCCACCGCCCGCCCGCTCGGACCCCGCACCAGGCTGGCGGGAATGCCCCGCCCTGCGCTACGTTGTACCCACCAAGTCGATGCAAACGTATCGACCGGCGCCCCTCGCGAGGACGAGCCCGGCGCACCCAGCAAGCCAGGAGGCGAGCACCATGCAGTTCGGGATCTTCACCGTCAGCGACGTCACGACGGACCCCACGACCGGCCGGACGCCGGATGACACCCAGCGCGTCCGCGACATCCTGACGATCGCCGAGCACGCCGACCAGGCCGGCCTCGACGTCTTCGCCACGGGTGAGCACCACAACCCGCCGTTCGTGGCCTCGAGCCCGACGACGATGCTCGGGTACCTCGCCGGCCGGACGAAGCACATCACCCTGTCGACGAGCACGACGCTCATCACCACGAACGACCCGGTGCGCATCGCCGAGGAGTACGCGATGCTCCAGGTCATCTCGGACGGCCGCATGGACCTCATGATGGGCCGCGGCAACACCGGCCCGGTCTACCCGTGGTTCGGTCAGGACATCCGCCAGGGCGTCAACCTGGCGATCGAGAACTACGCGCTGGTCCGCCAGCTCTGGGAGAACGACGTCGTCGACTGGCAGGGGAAGTTCCGCACCCCGCTGCAGGGCTTCACGTCGACCCCGCGTCCGCTCGACGGCGTCCCGCCCTTCGTCTGGCACGGCTCGATCCGCACGCCCGAGATCGCCGAGCAGGCCGCCTACTACGGAGACGGCTTCCTGCACAACAACATCTTCTGGCCCATCCAGCACACCGAACAGATGGTGGGGCTGTACCGGCAGCGCTTCGAGCACTACGGGCACGGCACCGCCGACCAGGCGATCGTCGGGCTCGGCGGGCAGTTCTTCGCGCGGAAGAACTCGCAGGACGCGTGGGACGAGTTCCGCCCGTACTTCGACAACGCCCCGGTCTACGGCCACGGCCCCTCGATGGAGGACTTCACCGCCCAGACCCCGCTCACCGTCGGCTCGCCGCAGCAGGTCATCGACCGGTACGCCGCGATGAAGGACCACGTCGGCCACTACCAGCGCCAGCTGTTCCTGGTCGACCACGCGGGGCTGCCGCTCAAGACGGTGCTCGAGCAGATCGACATCCTGGCCGAGGACATCGTCCCGGAGCTCCGCCGGATCAACGAGGAGGGCCGCCCGGCCCACGTGCCGTCCGACCCGCCGAGCCACGCCCAGCGCGTCGCCGCGGCCCGCGAAGCGGGCACGGCCGGCAGCGACCACGTCGCCGCCGTCGACGAGTTCACGGGCGCGTCCGTCTGACCGCTCGCGTGACCGCGTGACCGCGTAACGGACGGGAGGCACGGTGCCAGCAGGCACCGTGCCTCCCGTCCGTCACGGGTCGCGCCCACTCGCGGAAGCGACCGATCAGCGCGGAAGCGACAGATCGTCAAGTCGGCGCGGAAACGACAGGTCGGCGCGGAAGCGACAGATCAGCGCGGATCGTCGGCGTGGATCCGTCGCGCTCGCGAGGATCCCCGCTGCGCGGGGCGGGCCGGCACGAGCTTCAGACCGACCACGCAGCCGACGATCCCGGCGATGAAGAGCAGTCGCAGGACCGTGACGGGTTCGGCGCCCGTCGCCATGCCCCAGAGCACGGTGAGGGCCGCGCCGGTGCCGGTCCAGACGGCGTAGGCGGTGCTGATCGGGATGTGCTTCACGACGGAGCCGAACGCCACCAGGCTGACGACGATCGTGACCGCGAACACCGCCGTCGGACCAGGCTCCGTGAAGCCGTCGCTCCGACCGAGCGCGGTCGCCCACACGGTCTCGAGGGCGGCGCTGACGAACAACACGAGCCACGCCACGTCAGCTCACCACCTTGAGGCCGACGACGCACGCGACGAGGCCGAGCACGAGCGCGACGCGTGCGAACGACGCGGCCTCCCGTCGGCGGAGGATCGCCACGACGACCGTGAGCGACGCCCCGATCCCGACCCATACGGCGTACGCGGTGCCGACCGGGATGGCCTTCATCGCGAACGCCAGTCCGACCATGCTCAGTGCCATGCCCGCGACGAAGACGACCGTCGGGACAACCTTCTTGAAGCCGTTCGACGCGCCCAGAGCGGTGGCCCACACCGCCTCGAGCACGCCGGACAGCACCAGGACGACCCATGCCATCGTGCACTCCCTTCGTTCCGACCGGTTCGTTCCCGCCGGTGAGTCGCACGAGTGTGCGACTCCTGCTCGGCGACGGTAGCACGACTCGTACGACCGTGCGAGTATGGTCCGGTGACCACCCGCGAGGACCTCGAGCAACGCCGACTCGACGTGTCGGACGCCGCCTGCCGTGTGCTCGCGCGGGACGGCCTCGGGGCCCTCAGCGTCCGGGGCGTCGCCGCCGAGGCCGGCCTGCCGCCGAGCACCGTCCGCTACGTGTTCCCGACCCAGGCGGCGATGCGCGAGCACGCGATCACCCTGGTGTTCGACCGCACCCGGGAGCGTGTCGACGCGATCCCGGCCGGGCTGCCCGACGACGAGACCGCGCGGCGGATCCTCGTCGAGCTGCTGCCGCTCGACGTCGAGCGCGTGGTCGAGCTCGACGTCTACCTGGCGCTCGGGAACGCCGCGCTGACCGACGCCGAGCTCCGGCCGGCCCTCGACCGCGTGGTCGCCGAGATGCGCGGGTGGTGCGACCGCATCGTCGCGCTGGTCGGTGTGCCCGACGAGCAGCGCCTCGACGAGGCCTGCCGACTGCACGCCCTGGTCGACGGTCTCGCGGTGCACGTCACGCGGCTCGCCCCGGGGGAGTCGGGCGAGTGGGCGATCGAGCTGCTCGACCGGCACCTGGCGGGGCTGCCGACGGGCTGACGCCGGGGTCGGTCGCCGCGAGCACCGCACCCGCCGACGCCGGCCGCGCGGCCGGTGCCCGTGGTCTGCCGCGGCCGGTGCCCGTCCGCCGCGGCGGGTGCCCGTCGTCCGCGCGGCTCACGGGACCGTGCCCCCGCGCTCGCCTATCCTGTCCGGGTGACGAGCGCCCCCACTCGCCCCACCCCGACCCGCACGCTCACCGGCCCCGGCCTGGTGCTGCTCGCCGTCGTGGTGCTGCTCGGCGTGCGCGCGTTCTCGCCGAGCGTCGGGAGCACCGGACTGCCGGACGTCGTGCAGGACTTCCTGACCCTGGCGATCAGCGTCGTCGTCGAGTCGCTCCCGTTCGTGGTGCTCGGCATCGTGCTGTCGATCGTCGTCGAGGTGTGGGTGCCGGTCGGCGTCCTCGAACGGCTGCTGCCCGAGCGACCGATGCCACGGCGTGCGGTGATCTCGCTCATCGGCATGCTCTTCCCGGTCTGCGAGTGCGGGAACGTCCCGCTCGCCCGCGGACTGATGCTGCGCGGCTTCACCCCGGCCGAGGCGGTCACGTTCCTGGTCGCCGCGCCGATCCTCAACCCGCTCGTCATCATCAGCACGGCGCAGGCCTTCGGGTGGTCCGGCTGGATCCTGGTCGTGCGCATCGTCGGCGGCTTCGTCCTCGCGAACCTGGTCGGCTGGATCGTCGCCGCGCACCGCCGCCCCGCGGACCTGCTGCTGCCCGCGTTCGAGGCCCGGTGCCGTGCCGCCGTCGGGGCTCCGCGCTCCCGGAACCGCTGGCGCGAGAGCGCGGCCCAGTTCGGTGGCGAGACCGCGACGATGATGCCCGCGCTGTTCGTCGGCGCCGGGCTCGCCGCGGCGATCCAGGTCGCGGTGCCCCGGTCCACGCTCGTGTCGATCGGCGCGAACCCGGTGCTGTCCGTCGCCGCGATGATGCTGCTCGCGATGACCGTGTCGCTGTGCTCGAACGTCGACGCCTTCTTCGCGCTGTCCTTCGCCTCGACGTTCCTGCCGGGGTCGATCACGGCCTTCCTGCTCATCGGGCCGATCATCGACGTCAAGATGATCGCCCTGCTCCGGACGACGTTCCGCGCACGCTTCCTGGTGCTGCTCGCCGTCGTCTGCGTCCTGTTCACGGCTGCCGTCGGGTTGGTGATGAATGTCCTCGTCTGACAAGGCCCCGGCGTACCTGGGGCTCGGGTCCGTGCTCGCGGTCTCGGTGTGCACGCTCTGGCTCGCGGCGGTCGGGCACCTCGACCTGTACATCAACCCCCGCTACGACCTGTTCACCGTCGTGCTCGCGATCGTGGCCGTCCCCGCGTCGGCCGCCGGGCTGGTCGTCGTGGCGCGGGGGCACGGGCACAGCCACGGCGACGACGAGGACGGGCACGGCCGCACCCACGAGCCCGACCACGAGCACGGCGACGGCGGTCATCCCCACGAGTCCGACCACGAGCACGGCGACAGCGCGCAGGCCCGCGGCCACCGCGCGCCGGCGCGCAGCCGAGCGAGCGCCCGCCGTGCGACCCGCACCGTGCTCGGCGCCGCCGCGGCCCTCGTCACGGTCGGCATCACGGTCGCGATGCTCGTCCTGCCCCCGACGACCCTGTCCGCACGCACGGCACAGCAGCGCAGCGTCGACAGCCCGACCCTGTCGAACGCCTCCGGGATGCAGGACGTCGCCCTGCTCGGCAGCGCCGGCGTGGACACCTCGCAGTACGGCGTGAAGGACTGGGCCGCGCTCGTCCGCCAGACCACGGACACCTCGGCGCTCGTCGGCAAATCCGTCGAGCTCACCGGCTTCGTGGTCCCCGGCCGCGGTGACGCCTTCACCCTGACCCGCTTCGTGATCAGCTGCTGCGCCGTCGACGCCCAGCCGGTCGGACTCGGGGTCGTCACCGGCGACGGGTCCGGCGCGGGCGGGTCCGGCAGTGACGTGCCGGACTCCGGTCAGTGGGTGCGCGTGACCGGCAAGCTCGCCGCGAACCCCGACCCCTCGGCCGACGCCCGGATCGTCGTCCGCGCCGCGAAGGTGCAGGACATCGAGCAGCCCGCGGACCCGTATGAGTACTGACGTCGCCGCGGGGCCGCTCCGCCGTCGGCCCCGCGACCGGTTCCGCCGGCGGCTCGTCGCCTCGCTCACGGTCTTCGTGCTCGTCGGCGCGGTCGCGGCGGTCGTCGGCTCGCAGCAGGGACCGCGGCTGCGTGACGTGTCGTACGATCCGTCCGGCCTGGTGTCCCGTCCGGCGCAGCGGGTCATCCTCACCGCGAACCAGGCACTGCAGCGGGTCGCGGCGGACGCGGTCACGGTGACGCCGTCGGCCCCGCACACCGTGACCTCGAGCGGCAACACCATCGCCGTCGAGTTCGCCGGACCGTTGGCGTACGACCGTTCGTACGAGATCGCGGTCGACGGGGTCCGGGCACCGGGCCAGCCCGCGACCTCGGAGCTCCGGACCACGATCCGCACGGGCAGCACCGACGTCCTCGCCCTCGTCCCCGCGACGGGCGGCGGGAAGGACCGGATCGTCCGCCGGTCGCTCGACGCCGGCGGCGCCACGACCGTGTACCAGGCGACCGGGATCACCGAGTACGCGCGCCTCGGCCGCTCCCTCGTCGTGGTCAGCGGCACGGACGGCAGCTCGGCGGTCGACATCGTGCCGCTCGCGGGCGGGGTGCAGGACGACTCGGTCCCCGTGGAGCACCTGACGCTGCCGAGCCGCGACGGCCGGGTGACCGCGCTGCACGTGGCCGACGACGGCGCCTCGTTCGGGTTCGAGTACGCCGACACCACGACCGGGCAGTCCCGCGACGTCGGGCTGTACGTCGTGGACATGACGGGCACGCACCTGCCGCTCCCGGTCGGCGAGGACGGGAAGGCCCGCGCGGGTGCGACCCCGATCACGGTCGCCCAGTGGGCGTACGTGCCGCGCACCGAGAGCGCCCTCGTCCGGACCGGCTCCGACGACCTCGTGCTGATCGACGTGAGCGGCCGCGTGGAGCCGGTGCGCCTGGGGAGCGCGACGTACCTGCACGGCTTCGTCGGCTCCGGCACCTCGGCGGTGGTCGAGACCGGGACCGGCATCGTCCGCCTCGACCTGACCGACGGGAGGCGGACGCCCCTCGTCGCCCCGGCGGCGAGCACCGACGCGGCGTACCTCGGCCGGATCGCCCAGCTCGACGACCGGACCTACGTGCGGGTGGTGGGCGACGTGCGGGCGGACGGGACCCTCGCGCAACGGATCGTGCGCGTGGAGGGGAGCCGCGCCTCCCGGCTGCCCGTGGTGGTGCCGTCGGACGCGAGCGTGACGGCGGTCTGTCCGTCGCCGAACGGTCAGTTCCTGGCGGTCACGACGCGCTCCGCGTCCGGCGACCTGGTCAGCATCGTCGACGCGACGTCCGGGGCGCTCGAGGCGAGCATCGACGCCGGGTCGGTCGACTGGTGCGGCGCGCTCCCGTCGGGCGACGAGATCGGCTGACCGCGCCGGGCGACGCAACGCGGGCCGAGCAGCGCCGACGCAACGCGGGCCGAGCAGCGCCGACGCAACGCGGGCCGGGCAGCGGCGACTCGACGCGGCCCGGCGGGCCCGCTCGCTACCGCCGCAGCGTCTGCTTCGGGTACTCCCCGAACCGCCGCAGGTACTCGCCCGAGAACCGTCCCATGTGCGTGAACCCCCACCGTGCGGCGACGTCGGCGACGGACACCTGTCCGGGCTCGGCGCGCAGCAGGTCGTCGTACGCGCGTCGGAGCCGGACCTCGCGCAGGTACTGCATCGGCGTCCGGTCGAGCACGCGCTGGAACGACTCCTGCAGCCCGCGCACGCTCAGGTCGGCCGCACGGGCGATGTCCGAGACAATGAGCGGCTCGTGGGCACGCGCGTGGATGAGCTCGACGGCCGCCCGCACCCGGTGGTGCCGGTGCTCGCCCCAGCCGACCGGTGCCGGTTCGCCGTGGAAGCGGTAGAGGTCGAGCAGGGACCGCACGACCTCGCGCTGCGACTCGTGCCAGGCGAGGGAGTCCTGGCCCTCCTCGCGGAGTGCGCGCACCGAGCCGGACACCGCGGCGCGCCACCGGTCGATCGCGGCGGGCTCCGGCGGGGTCAACCGGTCGAAGGCGAGCGTGCCGTCGACGAGGTACCGCTCGGCGGCCACGTCGAGCACGAGGGCGCGGTCCAGGTGCACGAGCCGCTGGTCCCAGTCCCGGTAGTCCATGTCGAACCGCTGCTCGACCGGGAACAGGGTCGGCACGCCGGGCTGCATGCGGACGGCGTTCCGGCCGACGTCGACGGTCGCGGTGCCGGAGTCGATCCACTGGACGACGACCTGGCCCTCGACGGCGACGTCGCCGCGCAGGGTGCCGTGCATCTGCGAGCGTCGGATGCTCATGCGCTCGTCGCCGATCGCGACGTAGCGGTACCAGAAGTCGTCGTCGACGTGTGCGGAGTGCCACGTCTTGCCGGCGTACATCCCGGCGAGGTCGGCGATGGCGGCGTCGGTGTCCGTGCCGGACACCGAGACGAGGGAGCGCGGCCCCTCGTTCGTCGTGCCGTTCGGTCCTGATTCCATGCATCCAGCCTCCCGCTCCTGGCCGCAGAGCGCACGGCCTCGCGTACGACGGCCTGGCCACCCGCGTTCCACGGACAGCGGCGGGACCGACGGACGGGGCCGCCGGCCCGCGTCCGCGGACAGCGGCGGGACCGACGGACGGAGCTGGTGGCCCGCGTTGTGCGGACAACGGTCGGACCGACGGACGGGAGGCGCGGTGCGGGCCCGCACCGCGCCTCCCGTCCGTCTCCCGGTCACGTCGCGGACGTGACCGGACCGCCGGGCGCGACCCGGCGGCGGGCCGGTCAGGCCAGGGTGGCCGCGTCGATGACGAAGCGGTACCGGACGTCCGAGGACAGCACGCGCTCGTACGCCTCGTTGATCTTGTCGGCGCTGATGAGCTCGGTCTCGGGCAGGATGCCGTGCTCGGCGCAGAAGTCGAGCATCTCCTGGGTCTCCGCGATGCCGCCGATCGCCGAGCCGGCCCAGCTGAGCCGGCGCGGGATGAGCGCGAAGGCCGGGACCTCGAGCGGCTCGGACGGTGCGCCGACGTTGACCAGCGTGCCGTCGACCTGGAGCAGGCCGAGGTAGGCCTGCATGTCGAGCTTGGCCGAGACGGTGTTGATGATGAGCTCGAACGAGCCGGCGAGCTGCTCGAACGTGGCGGGGTCCTTCGTGGCGAAGTGGGCCTTCGCGCCGTAGCGGAGCGAGTCCTCCTGCTTCGAGGTCGTCTGCGACAGCACGGTGACCTCGGCGCCGAGCGCGACCGCGATCTTCACGGCCATGTGGCCGAGGCCGCCCATGCCGACGACGGCGACCTTCGAGCCGGGGCCGACCTTCCAGTGGTGCAGCGGCGAGTAGGTCGTGATGCCGGCGCAGAGCAGCGGCGCGACCTTCTCGATGTCGAGCGACTCCGGGACGCGGAGGACGAAGTCCTCCTTGACGACGACGGCCTGCGAGTAGCCGCCCTGCGTGATCGTGCCGTCGGCGCGGTCGACGCTCGCGTAGGTGCCGGTGTTGCCCTCGAGGCAGTACTGCTCCTGGCCGGCGCGGCACTGCTCGCACTCGCCGCACGAGTCGACCATGCAGCCGACGCCGACGCGGTCGCCGACCTGGTGCTTCGTGACCTCGCTGCCGACGGCGACCACGTGGCCGACGATCTCGTGGCCGACGACCTGCGGGTACTGGATGGGGCCCCACTCGCCACGGACGGTGTGGATGTCCGAGTGGCAGATGCCGGCGTAGGCGATGTCGATCTCGACGTCGTGCGGGCCGAGGTCACGGCGGGTGATGGTGGTCTTGACGAGCGGCTCGGTGGCCGACGGTGCCGCGTACGCGTTGACGGTGCGCATTGGTCTCCTCGTGGTGGTGCTTCGCGGGCCGGGTGCGGCCCGCGGTCCAGTGTGGACGCGCGCCCTCGGGACAGGGAGGTTGCGATGGGGTCCCCCTGTCGTGCGGGGGCGGGCGTGTCACGGGTGGTGCGGCCCGGTCGCTCCGGGG
>NZ_MCIG01000004.1 GCF_001705035.1 Curtobacterium sp. UCD-KPL2560
CCTCCCGTCCGCCCTCCCCGCCCCCGGCGGGCTACTGCTCGCGGGACAGCAGGAAGTCGTTGATGCGCTCGGTCATGTCGAGGTCCATCGCGCGCGCGACCCCGTTGACCGAGCGGATCGGCGCCGCCTGGCGGACGCTGGACAGCAGCCAGAGCGCGTCGGCGGCCTCGAGGTCTGCGAGCGTCACGAGCTCGTACGACGTCGCGATGCCCTCGCGCTCGGCGAACCGGAAGACGTCGGCCTGCGTCGTGCCGGCGAGGATGCCGATGTCGGTCCGCGGCGTCACGAAGCGCCCGCCGACCGCCATGACGAGGTTGGCGCGTGTGCCCTCGAGCACGTAGCCGTCCGTCGAGACGAACAGGGCGTCGTCGGCACCGCGGCGCTCGGCTTCGCGCAGCGCGGCCATGTTCACCGCGTACGAGAGCGTCTTCGCGCCCTGCAGCAGCCACGGCGAGGTCCGCTCGACGTCGTGCCGGTAGCCGCGGTCGAGCGTCACGACCGCGATGCCCTCGGTGCGGGCCGCGCTCTGGTCGCCCGAGGGTGCGGCGTACACCCACCCGGTGGGGCGACCGCTGCCCTCGACCCCACGGGTCATCACGGTCTTCGCGAAGGCCTCGTGCACGGGGTCGAGCCGTGCGCACACCGCCTCGATCGCCCGGCGCCAGGCGTCGAGGTCGGGTGTGGGCAGGTCGAGCATCGCCGCGGACCGGACGAACCGCGCCAGGTGCGGTTCGAGGGCCTGCGGACGGCCGTCGACGACCGTGATCGTCTCGAACACGCCGTCGCCGCGGACCGCACCGAGGTCCTGCACCTGCAGGTGCTCCTCGAGCGGCTTCGCCCACGTGTACGCGTCGGCCGCGGGGTCGTGCGGCGCGGCGTCGCGCGAGGGCTGGTTGAGGACGGCGAGGACGGTGTCGGTCATGGCCCCCATCCAACCGCAGGTCAGTCGGCGCGGGGCAGCGACCCGAGGAGCTTCCACACCGCCGGGGTCAGTTCGGGGTGTTGCAGGGCGATGCGGCGCAGCCGGTGGTAC
The DNA here is from genome assembly GCF_001705035.1 of Curtobacterium sp. UCD-KPL2560. Classification (GTDB taxonomy): domain Bacteria; phylum Actinomycetota; class Actinomycetes; order Actinomycetales; family Microbacteriaceae; genus Curtobacterium. Next base: position 1,034 of record NZ_MCIG01000004.1, read on the forward strand.
TCCTCGCCGAGGGCGGTGCCCTGCCCGGAGGCCGGGTGACCCGACCAGTGCGCGCTGCGCTGGCTGATCGCCGCGTCGAGCTCGACGGCGTCGGCACGGAGGATGAGCACGACCTGCTCGTCGACGGACGGCAGGGTGGGCATGAACTCCCACGGGTCCTCGCCGGCGCGGCTGCGGTGCTCGACGATCACCGAGATCTCCTCGGCGGCCTCGGCGCGCAGCACTTCGAGGCTGCGCCCGGTCCTGCGGGACTCAGCCACGGTGCCCCCACAGCACGCCTGCCATGCGCCAAGCCTACGTCAGCGGATCGGCCACACTGGACGCGTGACCCCGCGCGACCAGACGAAGTCCCAGCACCCACCGGTCGTCGTCGTGTACCTGCTGCGCGACGGCTCGGACGGCCCCGAGGTGCTGCTCGGCGAGAAGCGACGCGGGCTCGGCGCGGGGCGCCTCGTCGGTCCGGGCGGCAAGGTCGAGCCGGGGGAGCCGCCCGTGGCGGCCGCCGTCCGCGAGGTGGCCGAGGAGGTCGGCCTGCGGCTCGACCCCGCCGACCTGGAGGCGCGTGGCACGTTGGACTACCGGTTCCCGTACCGCCCGTCCTGGTCCCAGGTCTCGGACGTGTTCGTCTGTCGCCGCTGGCAGGGGAGCCCGACGGGCAGCGACGAGCTGGTGCCGCGCTGGATCCCGGTCGACGCCGTGCCGTACGACGCGATGTGGGACGACGCCCGCTACTGGCTGCCCGGCGTGCTCGCGGGCGGGACGGTGGACGCGCGGTTCACCTTCGCCGAGGACGACGCGACGGTCGCCGGGTTCACCGGCACGGGGGTGCGGGCGGAGGGCCGCCCGTCCCGGTAGTCGCTCGGCGCTCGTCGTCGGTCAGGTCAGCGCCGGGCTTGCGTCCTGGGGGCAGCTCAGCGCTGGGGCTGCGTGCGGGTGCTGCCGGTGCGGGCCTCCTCGGCCGCGGCGAGCACGTCGGCGTCGCCGCTGCGCCCACCGAGCGGCCGGACGAAGAAGTCGACCACGCCCGCGGCGATCGCGGCGAGCACCGCGAAGATCGCCCAGCCCACGAACAGCCCGGCGACGTTGCGCCCGTCGGCCGGGGCGAGCAGCACGCTCGCGGCGTACAGCCCGGCCGCGACCACGAGGAACACGACGACGACGGTGACGAGGGCGCGGTGCCAGGCGGTGCGGGAGGTCATCGGCCCAGGATACGCCCGCCGCTCGGCCGTTCCGCGTCCTGCCCGCGAGCCCGACGCGCCGCGGGTCGCCCGCGCCGTCACCGCTCCGCGTGCCGCCCGTGGGTGCGGGAGCGGTCCGCCGTGTCGGGCCGGGCCGTCGCGTCCGCGCGCCCGGACGCGACGGACCGGGCCGGTCCGTCGGGCCGGGCCGACGTCCTGGACCCGTCCACCCGCGGGACGGGACGGGTGCGCGGACCGTTCCCCGCGCCTCCCGTCCGGGTCGGACCGGAGCGGTCCGCCTGCCGCACCACGGGGATGCGTCCGGTCGGGGTCGTCTCCGTCTCGAGGCCGTCCCGACCCCCGGTGAAGACGTCCCCGGAGACGCGCTCGTCCTCCCAGTCGTCACGGAGGACGCTCAGCGTGCCCGTCTCGGTCGAGGTGAGGCCGTGCCGCTCGAGCTCGGCGTCGCGCTGCTTGCCGAGGAACTCGCGGTTCGCGTTCTGGGCGTCCTGGAACATCGTGGTGCGGTTGTTCACGATCGCCGAGATGCGGCGTCGCTCCCACCACTGCTTGCCGAAGAACATCAGGACGAGCCCGGCGGCGGCGTAGCAGCCCATCGTCAGCAACCCGCGGCCGAAGCCGGGGCCGACGCCGTAGACCTCGTGCTTGATCATGTCGACCATGCTCGAGCCGACCACCACGTGGTTCAGCCACGCGAACGGCTCGGGCATGAACCACTTCGGGTAGGCGCCACCGGACGACGGCATCGACAGGAAGACGAAGCAGATCATCGCGGGCGCGGCGATGAACCGCCCGACGAAGTAGCTCAGGCCGTTGACCGCGAGGCCGATCGCGACGATCCAGCCCCAGGCGATGAGGACGAGTTCGATCCAGTGCCCGTGGATCGCGCCGACCACCGGACCGGCGAGGGTGTTCGTGATGAGCGAGATGACGAGGCCGCCGACGACGATGACCGCCATCCGGGTGCGGTGCCGCAGCGGACCGCCCATGATGCCGATGAACATCGCGACCATGTAGCCGCCGATGCACCAGGCGAGCATGACGTACATCGCGACGGTGCCGTACTCGTCGTAGGCGGGCAGCGGCGCGAGCTCGGTGACGGTGGGGGCCGGGCCACCGGTGGCCTCGATCACGCTCGAGAGCGTCGCGGGCACGAGCGACGCGACCTGGAACTGGTGCGCGCTGGCCTTGAAGACCTCGTTCGCCGACGGGTCGACCGCGACGGCCATCGTGCCCGCGAGCACGTCGCGCTTCGCCTGTGCGAGGGAGTCGTAGACGTGGAAGACGTACTCGCCCGGCAGGGCCTTGTCGACCGCGGCGACGAGCGTGGGGTCGCTGCCGACCAGGGCGACCGGGACGTCGTGCGGGTGCGGGGCGTGGAACGCGAAGACGTAGCAGAGGCAGAAGCCGACGATGAAGAACAGCGGCATCCAGAGCTGCAGGCCGATGAGCTGCAGGGAGGGGTGCAGCGTGCCGTACCAGCGGCGGTACCGGCTGACCTTCTGCGGTGCGGGGACGGGCGCCTGCCGGACCTGGGACGTCCGGGAGACCGAGCGGCTGCCGGCGACCGGGGCACCGCGGCGGGGCTTCGATCCGCCGCGCGTGGACGGTCGGGTCTGCCGGGACTTCGGTGCGGGCTTCGGCGCGGTGGTGCGCGGCGCTCCGTCTCGGTCAGGGAGGTCGGTGTTCCTGGGGACGTCGTTCCGCGGCTCGCTCACTCGGCGCTGTGCTCCTTCTCCTGGTCGGAGCGTCACGATACGCCCGGGTTGCTCCCCGCGTGCCGTGAGCGGGCGCGGCCGCCGTCCCGCGCGGGACGGTTCAGGACCGGCTGCGCGACGCCTGTGCCGAGTCCATCGCGAGCTCCTCGGCGTCGAGCGTCACGAGCACGCGGCGCATGACCTCCTCGTCGAGGTTGCCCTTCTCGCGCTCCTCGAGCACGATCTCGCGCCGACGGTCGAGCAGCTCGCGCCGGATGTCCTGGATCTGCGCACCACGGAGGCGCATCGGGGCGTTGCGTTCTTCGTCCTCCTCTTCCTCGGCGTCACGGCGGAAGGTCTCGGCCTGCCGCTCGAGGCGCGCCTTGAGCCGGTTCACGACGGAGTCCACCGCCTGCGGGCCGTACTGCTCCGACCAGGCCGAGCGGCGGCGTTCGAGGAGCGCGATCGCGGCCTCGGTCGTGCGCTGGTTGAGCCGCATCTCGCTGCGGACGTCCTCTTCGCCCTCGCGCGGGTCCTGCACCTTGAGCGCGCGGATGACGAAGGGGAGCGTGAGCCCCTGCAGCAGGAGCGTGCCGACGGTCACGACGAACGCGATGATGAAGATCGTGTCCTGGGCCTTGATCTCGACCGGGTCCGCCACGACCGCGACCGCTGCGGCGAGCGTCACCACGCCGCGCATGCCGGTCCACGAGACGACGGTGAGCTCGCGCCAGTTGAGCTTCGGCTCCGCCGAGCCGCGGATCCAGCGCAGGGAGGGGTGACCGCGGGACAGCCGGATGCGCAGGGGCCGGACCCACCGCCCGTGGAAGCGGTTCCGCACGTACGACTCGAAGACGAACAGCGGCCGGACCAGGACCACGACGACGAGCACGACGGCCGCGGCGGTCAGGGTCTGGCCGAGGCTGCGGTCGCTCTCGACGAGGTCCTGCACGACGGTGTTCAACTGCAGGCCGATGAGCGCGAACACGAAGCCCTCGAGGATGACGTCCATGCTCGTCCACAGCGGGCGCTCCTGCAGGCGGGTCGCGTAGCCCTCCTTCGGCGAGTTGTAGCCGATGTACAGGCCCGCGGTGACGACCGCGATGACGCCGGAACCGGACAGGTGCTCGGCGAGGACGTAGGCGACGAACGGCAGCAGGATGCTCATGATCGTCTCGACGACCGGGTCGTTGATGCGCATCCGGATCCAGTGCACCGCGACGCCGAGCACGATGCCGACCGCGAAGCCGACGCCGATCGCGAGCGCGAAGATCCCGAGGTCCTGCCAGATCGTCAGCGAGGTGCCCGCCGCGATGAGGGTGAACACGCGCACGAGCGTCAGCGAGGCGGCGTCGTTGATGAGGCTCTCGCCCGACAGCACGGTCATCACCCGACGGGGGAGCCCGAGCTTGCGGCCGATCGACGCCGCGGACACCGCATCCGGCGGGGCGACGACGGCACCGAGCAGGATCGCCGCGGGCCAGTCCATGTCCGGGATGATCAGGTAGGCCGCGAGGCCGACGGCCAGCGCGGTGATGATCACGAGGAAGACGCCGAGTCGTCGGATCTGCTTGATCGACTGCCGGAAGCTCTGCCACGACACGTCGAGTGCCGCCGAGTACAGCAGCGGCGGCAGGACCACCGTGAGGATGACCTCGGAGTCGATCTTGATCTCGGGCAGCCCCGGGACGAACGACACCGCGAGCGCGACCGCCGTCACGAGCAGGGGCGCTGGTAGTCCCTTGGCGCGGGCGAAGCCGGTCACCGCGAGCGAGCCGACCAGCAGGATGAGGAGCTCGACGATGTCCATGGCCTCCATCCTCCCATCCGGTGGTTCCGATCCTGAACGACCCCGAAGGCCGGGTGGACGCGGGATGAACGACAGGGTTTGTGCTCAGGGGGCAGGCCTGGGACACTCGTCCGCGGTGGACATCACACTCATAGTCGTCCTGGTCATCGCGTTGGCCCTCTTCTTCGACTTCACAAACGGTTTTCACGACACCGCCAACGCGATGGCGACACCGATCGCCACGGGCGCCATGAAGCCCAAGGTGGCGGTCACGGTCGCCGCGGTGCTCAACCTCATCGGTGCGTTCCTCAGCACCGCCGTGGCGACGTCGATCTCGCACGGACTCATCAACGAGGGGCCCGGTGGCGTCGCCATCACCCCCGAGATGATCTTCGCCGGGCTCATCGGCGCGGTGGTCTGGAACATGATCACGTGGCTGCGCGGCCTGCCGTCGTCGTCCTCGCACGCGCTGTTCGGCGGGCTCATCGGTGCCGCGATCGTCGGTGCCGGGTTCGGCTCGGTGAACTACGCCGCGCTGCTGACGGTCGTGATCATCCCGGCGTTCCTGTCCCCGGTCATCGCGGCGCTCGTCTCGCTGCTCGCGACCCGCATCGCCTACCGCGTCACCCGCCGTCCGGTGTTCCCGAACGAGCGCGGCGGCTTCCGGATCGGCCAGGTGTTCACGAGCTCGATGGTGTCGCTCGCGCACGGCACGAACGACGCGCAGAAGACCATGGGCGTCATCACGCTGACCCTGATCGCCTCCGGCTCGCAGTCGGCGGACTCGGGCGTCCAGTTCTGGGTGATCGTCGCGTGTGCGCTCGCGATCGCCCTCGGCACGTACACGGGCGGCTGGCGGATCATCCGCACGCTCGGCTCGGGCCTCACCGAGATCCGCGCGACGCAGGGCTTCGCGGCCGAGGCGTCGACCGCCGCGACGATCCTGGCGTCGAGCCACCTCGGCTTCGCCCTCTCCACCACGCAGGTCTCCTCGGGCTCGATCATCGGTGCCGGTCTCGGCCGTCGCGGGTCGAAGATCCAGTGGTCGACCGCGGGCAAGATCGTGATCGCCTGGTTCATCACGCTCCCCGCCGCCGCCGCGGTCGGTGCGATCGCCTCGGCCATCGCCCTGCTCGGCGTCCCCGGCCTGGTGATCGACGCGGTCGTCGGCGCGGCCGTGATCCTCGGCCTGTACCTCTGGTCGCTCCGCAAGCCGCACGACCAGGCCGCCGCGATCGAGGTCGACGTGGCCGCGAACGCCGTGTTCACCCGCAAGGAGCTCCGCGACATGCAGCGCAAGAAGCGTGCCGCCCGGGTCGCGGAGCGTCGCGCCGAACTCAGCCGCGAGCGCACGCTGCGCCGCATGGCCGGACGCAACGGAGGACGCCGCTGATGAGCATCGACTGGTTGGCCTTCCTCACCGTCGCCGTGGTCGCGGTCGTCTCCGCGTGCTTCGTCGTCCTCGTGTACTCGATCGGGCTGCGCCTGTGGAGCGAGGCCGACACCCGTGCGGGCAAGTACACCGTGAAGGACGACGGCACGATCGGCCCGGCAACGGCCGGCTTCCCGCAGCCGGGGGCGGTGCAGCCCGCCGTGCGCGCGTTCCGCGCGCTGTCGATCGCGTGCTTCGCGGTCACCGGCGCCGCCGTGCTGTACGGGATCTCCCTGATCGTCCCGCAGTTCCACTGATCCCCGAGTCCCACCGGCGCCGGTCGCGGGACGCGACCGCGTGACGGACGGGAGGCCCGTGGCGACGCCGCCACGGGCCTCCCGTCCGTCCACCGGTCACCGCGACCACCCGGCGGCCGCCCGTCGGACCGTCCCGTCTCGCGGTGCCGTGCGCCCGGTGCGGCCGCCCGCCCGTCGTTCGGTCCGACGCCACGCAGCGCCGTGCGCGCTGCCGGACCGGACCGACCGGACGGGCTAGCCTCGTGGGGTGACCGGCAACGAAGCAGCACGCACCCGCACCGAGACCGACTCCCTGGGATCCCTGGAGGTCCCCGTGGACGCCTACTGGGGGATCAACACCCTGCGGGCGCTCGAGAACTTCCCGATCACCTCGGTGCCGATCGCGGTCTACCCGGACCTGATCGTGGCGCTCGCGACGGTCAAGCAGGCCGCCGCCCGTGCGAACAAGGCGATCGGGGTGCTCGACGCCGAACGTGCCGACGCGATCGACCGTGCCGCGCAGGAGGTGCGCGACGGCGCGCTGCGGGAGCAGTTCGTCGTGGACGTCGTGCAGGGCGGTGCCGGGACGAGCACGAACATGAACACGAACGAGGTGCTCGCGAACCGCGCCCTCGAGCTGCTCGGCCGCGAGAAGGGCGACTACGGGTACCTGCACCCGATCGACCACGTCAACCGCAGCCAGTCGACCAACGACACGTACCCGACGAGCGTCAAGCTCGCGATGATCCTCGGCGTGCACCGGCTGACCGAGCAGCTCGAGCTGCTGTCGAAGGCCTTCGCCGAGCGGGGCCGCGCGTTCCAGGACGTCCTCAAGGTCGGCCGCACGCAGCTGCAGGACGCCGTGCCGATGACCCTCGGGCAGGAGTTCACCGGCTTCTCGCACACCATCCAGGAGGACGTCCTCCTGCTCCGCACGGTGACGCCGCTGCTCGCGGAGACGAACCTCGGCGCGACGGCGATCGGGACCGGGATCACCGCGGATCCGCAGTACCGCGACGAGGTCCGGCGGCAGCTGCAGCTCGCGAGCGGGCTCGACATCGTGACGGCGCCCGACCTCATCGAGGCGACGAGCGACGCCGGCGCGTTCATGACGCTGTCCGGCACCGTGAAGCGCAGCGCCGCCAAGCTCTCGAAGATCTGCAACGACCTCCGGCTGCTCGCGTCCGGTCCGCAGGCCGGCCTCGGTGAGATCACGCTGCCGGCTCGTCAGGCCGGGTCGTCGATCATGCCCGGCAAGGTCAACCCGGTCATCCCCGAGGTGGTCAACCAGATCGCGTTCGCCGTCGCGGGTGCCGACACCACGGTGACGATGGCGGCCGAGGGCGGACAGCTGCAGCTCAACGCCTTCGAGCCGATCATCGCGCACTCGATCCTGCAGTCCCTGCAGTGGATGGCGAGCGGGTGCGCGACGCTCCGGGTGAACTGCGTCACCGGGATCGAGGCGAACGAGGCGAAGCTCGCCGCCCAGGTGGACACGAACGTGGGCGTCGTCACGGCACTGACGCCGTACATCGGGTACGCGGCGGCGGCGTCGATCGCGCACACGGCGCTGACGACCTCGACGCCGATCGCGACCCTCGTCACGGCCGCGGGGCTGATGGACGAGGACCAGGTGACCCGCGTGCTCTCCCCGGCACGGCTGTCCGGCATCGAGCTCGCGACCGGGGCGATCCCGGTCGTGACCGAGGAGATGCTCGACGCCGAGGCGGCACGGGTGGCGCGGGAGCGCGAGCAGTAGTCAGGGCTGACGCGGGCGCGTCAGGGCATCGGGGGTTCGCCGACGCGCACCTGCCGGGACAACGCCCGCAGGTGCTCGGCCGTCGGGTCCGGCTCCTCACCGGTCGACTCGTCCGCCGCCGCCTGCTCGGCAGCCGCCAGCCGGACGTGGTGCGCGGTCGCGATGTCCTGGTCCCGCCACCGGGCCAGCACGAAGTTCCGCGTGACGTCGCGCAGCGGCAGCCGGATCGACTCGTCGGCCTCGATCCCGGCGAGCAGCTGCCGCATCCGGATCACCTCGGAGTCGAGCTCCCCGCCGACCACGAGCACGAAGTTCGAGATGTACAGGTAGACGAGCAGCAGGATCGCGCCGCCGAGCCACCCGTACGCCTTGTTGCTGCCGCCGATCGTCTCGACGTAGAGGGCGAAGCCGACCGTGGCGACGGCCCAGGTCCCGATCGCGAACGCGGCACCCGCCGAGACCCACCGCAGCTGCGGCGTCTTCACGTTCGGCGTCGCGTAGTACAGCACCGCCACCATCACGACGAGGTCCACCGCGAGGACGGGCCACTTCGCCACGTTCCAGAGGTCGTCGACCCACGACGGCCAGCCCAGCTGCGTGATCACCGCGGCCGAGATCGTCGGGGTGACGAGCAGGATGACGATCGCGATCGCACCGCCGACCATCACGAGCAGGGTGACGAGGAGCATCATCGCGCGGAACTTCCAGATCCGCCGGCCCTCCTCGACCTCGTAGGCGGTGTTCATCGCGCGGCCGAACGCGGTCGCGTACCCGGACAGCGACCACAGCGTCAGCACCAGGCCGATCGTGAAGCCGGCCCACGGGTTGTCCAGGGAGAGCAGCTGGCGCAGCGGCCCCTCGAGGTGCTGCGCGGTCTCCGGCCGGACGATGAAGCCGAGCACCTGCACCACGTCGGTGAGGCTGTCGCCCTGCCGGTCGACGACCGACAGCGCGGACACCACGGCGAGGGCGCTCGGGAACACGGTGAGCAGGGCGAAGAACGTCAGCGAAGCTGCCGCGTCCACCACCCGGTGCCGGATGACGGAGTGGTAGGTGCGCCGGACGACCGCGCGGAGGCCGGTCCGCTGCAGGTCGCGCGAGGCGCTGTCGGGCATGCCGAGAACGGTACCCGACCCCGGGACGGACGTCAGGCGCGGTGCCGGGCCGCCACGCGCCTCCCGCTGCCGCGGTGCGGACCGGAGGCGCGGTGCCGGGCCGCCACGCGCCTCCCGGCTGCCGCGGTGCGGACCGGAGGCGCAGTGCGTCAGTTCGCGTGCGGGTGCAGCGCGTCGTAGCGGCGGAACGACGGCACCAGCCGGAGCAGCAGCGCGACGAGCCCGATGATGAGCACGCCGCCGATCACCGGTGGGTACGCGATCCCGGCGGCGACCACGAGCCCGGCGTACAGGTCACCGAGGCGCGGACCGCCGGTGACGACCACGATGAAGATGCCCTGGAGTCGGCCGCGCATGCCGTCCGGCGAGGCGGCCTGCAGGATCGTGTTCCGGAACACCGAGCTGACGTTGTCCGCGCCGCCCGCCATCGCGAGGAACAGTGCGGCGAGCCCGAGGGCGGGCAGGATCTCGACGCCGAACGCCTCGCCGGACCGGCCGCCGAGCGCGTGCGCGAGTGCGATGACCACGCCGAACGCCGCGATCGCCCCGCCGTACGCGGTGATCGCCCAGCCGACGGCCTCGCCCTGGCGGCGCACGTGCCCGAGCGGGCCGGAGAACACGCTCGACAGCAGGGCACCGATCGCGTAGGCGGCGGTGAGCGTGCCGACGGTGATCGATCCGCCGCCGATGACGAGCGCGCCGATCGCGGGGAAGAGCACGCGCGGCTGGCCGAAGGTCATCGCGACGATGTCGAGCACGAAGGTCATCGTGATGTTGCGGGAGCGCCGGAGGAAGCGCGCACCCTCGACGAGCGAGCTCAGCCCGGGCTTCAGCGCGTCGCGGTCGGCCGCCATCCGCGGCAGCGTGAACACCCCGAGGAACGCGAACGTGAACAGGACGACGTCGATCGTGTACGTCGGCGCGAACCCGACGCTCGCGATGAGCACGCCCGCGATCGCCGGGCCCACCGTGACCTGGAACCCGGACGCGATGCCGCCGAGGGCGCTCGCCGCGGGGAGCAGGTCGGTGCCGACGAGCCGCGGCACGATGGCCGACCGGGAGGCGTTGCTCACCGTGGCGGCGACGGCGTTCACGGTCGCGAGCACGTAGAGGAGTGCGACGCTCTGCAGCCCGAGCCAGGCGTGCGTGGCGATGAGGGCCACCGCGGCCCAGGCGATGATCGAGGACACCAGGGCGACGAGCCGCCGGTCGAAGGCGTCGGCGAGCATGCCGCCGTACAGCCCCGCGACGATCATCGGGAGGAGTGCGATCACCCCGACGAGCGCCACCGCGAAGGTCGAGTGGGTGATCTCGTACACCTCGAGGCCGACTGCGACGGTGGTCATCTGCGTGCCGATCCCGGCGATCGCGGTGCCCGCCCAGAGCCGCGCGAACGCGGGGGAGCGGCGGAGCGGGGTGAGGTCGGCGAGCAGGCGGCGGCGGGGCGCGGTGTCAGGTGGTGTCACGGTGGAACCATTCTGGTGCCTGGCGCGTCCGTCCGCGCGTCCGCGCGTTCGCGCGTTCGCGCGTCCGCGCGTTCGCGGGGAGCGAGACCCTGCGCGGCCCGGGATCGCCCAGACTGACGACCTGGTTGACTGGCGCGCATGACTGACCTCAACAGCAAGCCCGAGTTCGACGCCCCCGAGGGCCCGGCCCCCACCGAGCTCGTGATCACCGACATCGTCGAGGGCGACGGCCCCGAGGCCTCCGCGGGTTCGACGGTCAAGGTGCACTACGCCGGCGTCGAGTACGAGACCGGCGAGGAGTTCGACAGCTCGTGGAACCGCGGCGAGCCGATCGACTTCCCGCTCGCGGCGCTCGTGCGCGGCTGGCAGGAGGGCATCCCCGGCATGAAGGTCGGCGGACGCCGCAAGCTCGTCGTCCCGCCGGAGCTCGCCTACGGCCCGGCCGGCGGCGGCCACTTCCTGTCCGGCAAGACCCTGATCTTCGTGATCGACCTGCTCGGGGTCCGCTGATGCGCGTCGGCGCCCCGACGATCGAGCTGAACGACGGCCACCGGTTCCCGGAGCTCGGGCTCGGCACGTACGGGCTGAACGGCGACGAGGGCGCCGCGGCGGTCGGCGCGGCGATCACGAGCGGCTACCGGCTGCTCGACACCGCGCTGAACTACGGCAACGAGGACGCCGTCGGTCGTGCCGTGCGGGAGTCCGAGGTGGACCGCGAGGACCTCGTCGTCACGTCGAAGCTGCCCGGCCGGCACCACGGCTACGACGAGGCGCACCGCTCGGTCGAGGAGACCCTGGGCAACCTCGGCCTCGACCGCGTGGACCTGTACCTCATCCACTGGCCGAACCCGTCCGTGGACCGGTTCGTCGACACGTGGAAGGCGCTCGTCGACCTGCGTGACAGCGGCACCGTCCGCTCGATCGGCGTCTCGAACTTCACGCCGGCGCACCTGGAGCGGATCATCGACGCCACCGGTGTCGCGCCGGCGGTGAACCAGGTCGAGCTGCACCCGTACTTCCCGCAGGCCGAGCTCCGCAAGGTGCACGCGCAGTACGGGATCGTGACCGAGAGCTGGAGCCCGCTCGCGAAGCAGTCCCAGCTGCTCACCGAACAGCCCGTGCTGGACGCGGCGTCCGCGCACGGGGTCACCCCCGGCCAGGTCGTGCTGCGCTGGCACGTGCAGCTCGGCGCGGTGCCGGTGCCGAAGTCGGGCGACCCGGACCGGCAGCGCGAGAACCTCGACGTGTTCGGCTTCGCGCTCACCGACGACGAGGTGCACGCGATCTCCGCGCTCGAGCGCGGCCGCCTGTGGGACGGCGACCCGGACACCCACGAGGAGATGTAGGGGCTGACGCCCCGACGGTCGGTGCGTCCCGCACCGACCCGCTGCGGACGGGAGGCGCGGTGCCAGCAGGCACCGCGCCTCCCGTCCGTCCGCGGTCGCGTCCCGAGCCCGCACCTGCGTCCTGGGTGTCGGTGCGCCGGGACTACACTGGACACCCCTGTTTCCCGAAGGGTGGCGTGTGTCCGAACCGACCGAGACCGACCGCGAGCGCGGCTACGTGGACGGGCTCTTCGCCCGTCTCGACGACCTGACGGCCGAGGCCGAGCAGCGACTCGCCGAGACCCGCCGCCAGGCGGTCGGTGGCAACCACCAGAGCCGCAGCGAACGCGACGCGTACGCCCGCCTGTACGAGGACACCATCGCGACGCTCGAGCGCGTCGGCGACCGGCTGGTGTTCGGCCGGCTCGAGGTGTCCGAGCCCGCCGACGACGAGGACGCCTTCCGCTACATCGGCCGCGTCGGCCTCCGTGACGACGAGCACCGGCCGCTCCTGCTCGACTGGCGCGTGCCCGGGGCGAGCGCGTTCTACCAGGCCACCGCGGCCCACCCGATGGGGATGCGGGCGCGGCGGCACCTGACGCTCGAGGGCCGCCGGGTGGTCGGCGTCGAGGACGAGGTGTTCGACGCGACGCTCTACGACGACGAGCGCACCCACCTGCAGGGCGAGGGGGCGCTCCTCGCGGCCGTGACCGCCGAGCGCACCGGCCGGATGACCGACATCGTCGCGACGATCCAGGGCGAGCAGGACCGCGTGATCCGCTCCCCGCTCGAGGGCGTCCTCATCGTGCAGGGCGGCCCCGGCACCGGCAAGACCGCGGTCGCGCTGCACCGCGCGGCCTACCTGCTCTACACGCACCGTGACCGGCTCCGCGGGTCCGGCGTGCTCATGGTCGGGCCGTCCTCGGCGTTCCTGACCTACATCGAGCAGGTGCTGCCGTCGCTCGGCGAGACCGGCGTCGTGATGGCCTCGCTCGGCTCGCTGTACCCGGGCGTCCACGCCACCGTGCACGACTCCCGGGACGTCGCCGCCGTGAAGGGCTCCGGGCAGATGGCCGCCCTGCTCCGCCGTGCGGTGCGCTCGCGGCAGGTCGTGCCCACCGAGTCGGTCGTGCTCGACGTCGAGGGCGAGCGCCTGGCCGTCCCCGCGCAGCTCGTCGCCGACGCGGTGAAGCGGGCGCAGGACCGGGGCAAGCCGCACAACGTCGCGCGCGTGACCTTCAACAAGATCGCCCTCGACGCCATGACACGGCTGCTGGCCGACCAGCTGCGGGAGCGCGGTACGACGGTCGACGAGGCCGACGAGAAGGTCCTGCGCGAGGACATCCGCAGCTCGTACGACGCCCGGGTGCTGCTCAACACCGCGTGGCTGCCGCTGCCGCCCGAGAAGTTCCTCGAGGACCTCTACGCCCGGCCGAACTGGCTCGCCTCGCTGACCCCGGACTGGACGCCCGAGCGGCGTGCGCTCCTCGCCCGTCCGCGCGGCGCCGGCTTCACGGTCGAGGACGTCCCGCTCCTGGACGAGGCGGCCGAGCTCCTCGGTCCGTTCGACCCGACCGGCGGCGCGGCCAAGCGGCAGGCCAAGGCGAGCCGGGACCGCGACGTCGAGAACGCCCGCCAGGCCATCGAGAACATGGGCGTCGAGGGGATCGTCACCGCCGAGCAGGTCGCCGGGTCCTTCGCCGAGGGCGGGGACGGCCGGACCACGGCCGAGCGCGCTGCGGCCGACCGTGAGTGGACGTACGGGCACATCGTCGTCGACGAGGCCCAGGAGCTCTCGCCGATGCAGTGGCGTGTGCTCGCCCGGCGCAACCCGCTGCGGTCGTTCACGATCGTCGGGGACATGGCGCAGGGTTCCTCGCCGGGTGCCGCGCGGACCTGGGACGACGTGGTCGGTGCCCTCGCCCGCCGGCGTCGCGGTCGTGCGCCGCTCGTGCCGATCGACCACCGCATCGCCGAGCTCACGGTGAACTACCGCACCCCGCGCTCGATCGTGCAGGCCGCCGGGGAGTACGCCGACGCCGCCGGGCTCACCGTGACGCGCAACGAGGCCGTGCGCGACGGCGACCCGGTCGACCGCGTGACCGTGCGTCGTGCCGACCTGCTCGACACCGTGGCCGACCACGTCGCCGCCGAGCGGGAGCGCATCGGGTCGGGCACGATCGGCGTCATCACCCCGGAGGTGCTCGTCACCGCGGTGCGGGAGCGGCTCGCGGCGACGCAGGCCGACGTCCGCGGGCTCGGGTCACCGCGTCCGGGGTCGGTCACGGTGCTCACCGGTGCCGACGCGAAGGGGTTGGAGTTCGACGGGGTCCTGCTGGTGGACCCGGAGCGGGTCGGTGCCGACGCGGCACGTCCGGCGGCGGCGGTCTACGTCGCGATGACGCGACCGACCCGCCGGTTGGTCGTCGTCGACGTCGAGGACTGACGCGGCGGGCGGTGCGCCGGCCGGACCTGCCCGCCACCGCCCCGTCGTCGTCGTGGACGGCCGCTGCGTGCGGCCATCAGTCCGGGTCGCCCTGGTCGCGCACCCGCGCGACCAGGGTCGCCCACGGCCCGTCGAGCTGACTGCCCGGGATCGTGACCGTGGTCCGCGCGACCGTGACGGTCCACGTGAAGTCGTCGGGCGGTGTCCGGTGGCGGACGGGGGCCTCGCGCGGCAGGGCACCGACCAACTCGTGCCAGGTCTCCGGGTCGTCGCACGTGTCGGTGTCGATCCGCCAGCCCCGCGAGGTGCCGGCGAACCCACCCGAGCGGCGGACGACGATCTGCATGGCCGGAGGCTACGCCCTGTGGCGCGGGCCGTCCCCGCTGCCGTCCCCGCTGCCGTCCGTGACGGCGTCGCCGTCCGTGCCCACGTCGCCGTCCGTGTCCGTGGTGCCGGCTGCCGTCGCCCCGAGCACCCCGACCGTCCGCCAGGCGTCGGCGACCGCGGTGGCCTCGGCCGAGCCCCGGCCGAACCGTCGGGCCGCCGCGTCGACCGTGACCCGCGCGAAGCCCGCGAAGTCGATCGACTCCGTGGTCGCGTCGGAGGTCAGGGCGTCCCACCACACGGCACCGGCGCCCTCCCACGCGTTCCCGCCGATGGCCGTGGCCGCCAGGAAGAAGGCGTGGTTCGGGATGCCGGAGTTCAGGTGCACCCCGCCCGAGTCCTCGGTGGTCTGCACGTACCCGGCCATCGTGGAGGGCTGCGGGTCCTTGCCGAGGACCGGGTCGTCGTAGGCGGTCCCCGGCGCACGCATCGACCGCAGCGCGACGCCGTGCACCGCGTCCGTGAAGAGGCCCTCGCCGATGAGCCACGTCGCCTGCTCGGCGGTCTGGCCGGCGGCGTAC
This sequence comes from Curtobacterium sp. UCD-KPL2560, assembly GCF_001705035.1. Taxonomy (GTDB): domain Bacteria; phylum Actinomycetota; class Actinomycetes; order Actinomycetales; family Microbacteriaceae; genus Curtobacterium. The sequence goes on from NZ_MCIG01000004.1 coordinate 16,403, forward strand.
TGCGCGACGAGCGAGCCGAAGACGTCGCTCACCGATTCGTTCAGCGCACCCGACTGCCCCTCGTACGTCAGGTCGGCGGTGTACTGCGTGACCCCGTGCGCGAGTTCGTGGCCGATCACGTCGAGCGCGACCGTGAAGCGGCGGAACACCTCGTCGTCCCCGTCGCCGAACACCATCCGCTGCCCGTCCCAGTAGGCGTTGTCGTAGTCCTGGCCGTAGTGGACCGTCGCGTCGAGGGGGAGTCCGGCGCCGTCGATCGACACGCGGCCGAACACCTCGAGCCAGAACGCGTGCGTCGCGCCGAGGCCCGCGTACGCCTCGTCGACCGCGGCGTCGCCGGTGGCGGGCTCGCCCTCGCGTCGGACGACGGTGCCGGGGAGCGTGGTCGTGCCTGCGGCGTCGGCGATCGTGCGCTGCGGTGACCGGTCGGGCGTGGCGGCGAGCTGTCGCGGTCGGACGCGGTGCTCGTGCTTGGGCGCGCTGACCGCGGACATCTCGGCGAGGGCGGTGCGGGCGGCCGCGGCGGCACGGGGGTGTTCGGCCGCCCGGGCCACGGCCTGCAGCAGGTAGGGCGGGACGACGGAACGGAACCGGTCGTGTGCGGTCATGGCGTCATGCAACCACCGACCGCCGACGGTCGCGTGGCCCGTGCGGGGAACGGCGGGCGGCGCGGCTCAGTCCTGGCGGCGGTTCGCCACCAGGTCGAGCGCGTAGGACTCCCACCACTGCCCGGCCGCCGGGCCGCCGTTGCAGGTGCCGTCGCTCAGCCCCGGGGTCTTCACCCACAGCAGCGCGTCGAGCCGGGTCGTGCCCCGGGTCACGTGCGGCGGCTGCCCGAGCCCCGCGCCCTCGGGGTTGCACCACGTGCCGCGCCAGCCCTGTCCGTTGCGGGAGACGTCGACGACGAAGTGCGGGTCGCCGCCGATCGCGTCGGCCAGCCGGTCGGCGTAGGCGCGCTCCTGGTCGACGCGGTAGAAGTTCGACACGTTCGTCGCGAAGCCCTGCACCCGGTCGACCCCGGCCTGTCGCAGCCAGCGGGCCATCGTCGCCACGGGGACCCGGTCCTCGTTGCCGCCGTCGAGGTACACCGTCAGGCCCCGCCCGGTCAGCTCGTCGACGGCCTGGCGCAGCAGGTGCAGTCGGTCGGCGCCGAGCCGCTCGCACACGTGGATCTGCGCGATCGAGTCCGGCTCGACCAGGACCACGGCGTGCGAACCGGCCATCGCCCGCACCGCCGACCGGACCCACGGCAGGTAGTCGCGCTCGGCCGTCCCGCCCTTCGAGAAGCTCCCGCAGTCCCGGTCGGGGATCGCGTACAGGACGAACACCGGGGTGCGGCCCTGCTGCCGGGCGTCCCGGACGACCCGGCGCACGACCTGGCGCGTCGCGGTCTCGTCGGGGTCGGTGAGCCAGGTCGCGACGGGCTGGTCGGCGATCACCGCGAGCCGCCCGGCGGTGCTCGTGTCGCCGGCGGCGCGGGCGTCGGCCTCGCGCCGGCCTGCCTGGTTGTCCTGCACGGGCTGCTGTGCGAGCCCACCCGGGAAGGCGGCCGCCGCGGTGCGCCGCACGGTGATCGTGCGGTCGTCGTGGTGGTCGGGCGGTCGGACCAGCACGACGGCGGTGACGATCGCGACGACGAGGAGCGCGACGGCGCCGATCCACGCCCACTGTCGGCGCCCGCTGTCCCGACGGGCACCGCGCGTGCGCCCGCCCGGACGTCCGGTGTCGCCCCGGCCGTGGTCCCCTTGCTGCGGCATGCGTCCATGCTGGCAGGTCGAGCGCCGGGGGACCACTGCACGACGTCGGGTCACAGGCTCGGCGGTCGGTCCGTTCAGGGTCGCCGGGCGTCCGCACAGCCCGGACGCCGGGTCCTGCCAGGCGTGCACCCCGATACTTGCCGGATGTTCCGGAAGGCCCTGCTCCTCGCCACCACCGTCGGCTACGGCTGGGTGATCTGGCGGATGACGCTGACCCCGCGGGTCTTCTCGCACGCCCAGGACGCGCTGGTCCTCCGGGCGATCGCCTGGGTGCAGCAGCTGCCGCACGGCACGTGGTTCACCTACGACCGGGTCGAGTTCCTCGCGAACATCGCGATGTTCGTCCCCGTCGGCGTGCTCGCGGCCCTCTGGCTGCCGCGGCGCTGGTGGGTCCTCGGCGCCGTCGTCGCGGTGGGCCTGTCGACCGGCATCGAGCTGGCGCAGGCCGCCTTCCTGCCGTACCGCGTCGCCGACCCCCGCGACGTGCTGTCGAACGGTCTCGGCGGACTGCTCGGGGCGACGCTCGTCGGCCTCGTCCGGAGCCTGCTGCCGGCGCCGCGCCGCCGCCGGCTCCGCGTCCGCACGGTGTGACCGGCGGCGTCGGCGTGCCCGATCTCTGGTAGTCTCGTCCGGTTGCCGTCGAACGGCCGCGGACAAAGAGCGCTCGTGCATCAGGCACGGGCACCGCGCAACGGACAGAGAGGGGATCACCATGGCACTTGACGCGAAGGTCAAGCAGGAGATCATCGAAGAGTACGCGACCCACCCGGGCGACACCGGATCCCCCGAGGTCCAGGTCGCCGTTCTGACGCGTCGCATCAACGACCTGAACGAGCACCTCAAGGAGCACAAGCACGACCACCACTCGCGTCGTGGTCTGCTGCTCATGGTCGGTCAGCGTCGCCGTCTCCTCGGGTACCTCTCCGACGTCGACATCAGCCGCTACCGTGCGCTCATCGAGCGCCTCGGCCTGCGCCGCTAGTCGTCTCGCAGACACTGCTCGACCGGACGCCCCGGTCCTCCTCGTGAGGACCGGGGCGTTCCTCGTTCCCACCCGGCGCGGACGGAGGTGCTCCTCGTCCGCACCGGGAATGGTTGCGTCCGCCTCCCGGTTCGGTAGGATGTTCATGCAAACGCATCGAAAGACAGGACGCACCATGACCACCATCGCCGTCGTCTCCGCCGGGCTCTCCGAGCCCAGCTCCACGCGCCTGCTCGCCGACCGCCTCGCCGAGGCCACGGTCGCCGCCGTCGCGGCCGACCAGGCATCGGCCGGCCCGACGACGGCCGACCGGACGACGGGTGACGGCCGGGGAGGCGCGGTGCAGGTCCGCCACGTCGAGCTGCGTCCGATCGCGCACGAGATCGTCGACGCGATGCTCACCGGGTTCGCCGCGCCCGCGCTCGCCGCCGCGCAGGCGACCGTCCTCGAGGCCGACGCGGTCGTGTTCGTCACGCCGGTCTTCACGGCCGGGGTGAGCGGCCTGGCGAAGAGCTTCCTCGACGTGCTCGACAAGGACGCGCTCGTCGACGTGCCCGTGCTCCTGGCGGCCACGGGCGGGACCGCGCGGCACTCGCTCGCGATCGACCACGCGCTGCGGCCGGTCTTCGCCTACCTCCGTGCGGCGGTCGTCCCGACGGGCGTCTTCGCCGCGACCGACGACTGGGGGAGCGCCGCCGACTCGGCCGCGCTCGACGCGCGCATCCGCCGGGCCGGGGTCGACCTGGCCTGGGCGATCCGCGCCTCCCGGCGGACGCCGCAGCGGGCCGACGCCCTCCCGGAGACGGTCGACGTCGCGTCCCTGCTCGGCGGCCTCGGCCACTGAGCCGAGGGGCCGGCCGACCGACGGTCCGGTGGGCCCGTCAGTACCAGTGCGGGTTGACGCTCATCTCGTGGTGCCACGCGCCGCACGGCGACCCGTAGGCGTCCCGGATGTACGCCAGGCCCCAGTCGACCTGCGTCGCCGCGTTCGTGCGCCAGTCGGCCCCGGCCACCGACATCTTGTTCGCGGGGAGTGCCTGCGGGATGCCGTAGGCCCCGCTCGACGCGTTGAGGGCGTTCGCGCGCCACCCGGACTCCTGCGTCCACAGCGACACGAGGCACGAGTACTGGTCGGAACCCCAGCCGTAGCTGCCGAGCCGGCTCTGCGCGTACGCCTTGGCGCCCGCCGGGTCGACCGCGACGCCGTCGGTGCTCGGGTAGGCGTTCCCGCCGCCCGACGACGCCGACGATCCCGACGACCCCGCCGCCTGTCGTGCCTGCTCCGCCAGGGCGGCGGCCTGCGCGGCGCGGGCCTGTGCGGCGGCCTGTGCCGCGACCGCCTGGCCGACGGCGTACTGCTGCTCGGTCGCCGCGGTCGTGTCCTTGAGCGCCGCGAGCTGCGCGTACAGCTCGTCGCTGTGCTGCTGCGTGCTGTCGACCGCCTGCTGCGCGGCGTCCGACGCGGACGTGGCGGCGTCGGACTTCTGCTCCGCCGCCGCGGCCAGCGCGGTCCGCTCGTCCTCGGCGCGGAGGGCCTGCTCGTGCAGGGACGACGCCGTGTGCGCCGCGACGGACGCGTCGTCGAGGACGTCGGTCCAGGTGCCGGTGAGCTGGTCGAGTGCGCCGAGCTGGTAGAGCAGCTCGTCCGGGTCGTGGGCGCTCGCGATGCGGGTGGTCATCGCGCCCTGGTTGCCGTCCCGGTACAGGCTCGCCGCCAGTTGGCCGGCACGGGTCTTCGCCCGGTCGGCGGTCTGCTGCGCCTCCGTCGCCTGGGCCTGGAGGCTCGTGGCGGTCTGGGTGGCCACGGTCAGGTCCGCCTCGGCGCGGTCGGCGGCCGCGGACGCGTCGAGCGCGGCCTGCGACTTGGTCGCGGCGTCGGCCTGTGCCGCGTGCAGGGCGTCCTGGATCGTGGCGACCTCGGCCTGCTTCGCCTGCTCGTTGCCCTTCGCGGCCTCGACGTCCTGCCACGACGGGTAGGTGGTGGCGCTGGCGGGGACGGCGGTGACGACCGGGGCGACGAGCGCGCCGGCGACCAGGGCCACCGCGACGAGCACCGTCCGCGAGGGAGAGGAGCGCATGGCGGCAGGTTACCGGGGACACGCCCGTTCGCCACGAGCCTCGCCGTCCGGCGCCCGAGGGCTGGTAAAGTCCTCATCGTCCAGGGACCGATCCCCGGACGTCACACACGCTGTGACACCACAACATCGCGCAGACCGGGCACGGAGCTGGTCATCGGTGGTGGTTCGCGGGCCGTCCGGAGTCCCGAGTGCTTCTACTGCTGGCCAGACATGCGCCCCGACACATCGGCGCGCACGCACCACGAGTGCCGTCGCCCAGGTCTGCCGAACACGTCAAGGAGGCACCCTTTTGGAGGGTCCCGAGATCAAGTTCGCCGAGGCTGTCATCGACAACGGCCGCTTCGGCACGCGCACCGTCCGGTTCGAGACCGGTCGGCTCGCACAGCAGGCCCAGGGCGCGGTCGCCGCGTACCTCGACGAGGAGACCATGCTCCTCTCGGCCACCAGCGCCGGCAAGCACCCGCGTGAGGGCTTCGACTTCTTCCCGCTGACGGTGGACGTCGAGGAGCGCTCGTACGCCGCCGGCAAGATCCCCGGTTCGTTCTTCCGTCGCGAGGGCCGCCCCTCGACCGAGGCGATCCTGGTCTGCCGTCTCATCGACCGGCCGCTGCGCCCGTCGTTCGTCGACGGTCTCCGCAACGAGGTCCAGATCGTCATCACCGTCCTGAGCATCGCGCCGGACGAGTTCTACGACGCGCTCGCGATCAACGCCGCGTCGGCGTCGACGCAGATCTCCGGTCTGCCGTTCTCCGGCCCGATCGCCGGTGTGCGCCTCGCGCTCATCGACGGCCAGTGGGTCGCGTTCCCGAAGGCGTCGCAGCTCGCCGAGGCCGTCTTCGACCTCACCGTCGCGGGCCGTGTCGTCACGGACGAGGCCGGCAACGAGGACGTCGCGATCATGATGGTCGAGGCCGAGGCCACCGAGCACAGCTGGGACCTCATCCAGGCCGGCGCGACCAAGCCCGACGAGGCCGTCGTCGCGCAGGGCCTCGAGGCGGCCAAGCCGTTCCTCAAGGTCCTCGTCGAGGCGCAGGCGAAGATGGCCGCCCAGTCGGCCAAGGAGATCCAGGACTACCCGGTCTTCCCGCCCTACGCCCCCGAGGTCTACGACGCCGTCGAGGCGATCGCCCTCGACGAGCTCAAGGACGTCTACCAGATCGCCGGCAAGATCGAGCGTCAGGACAAGGACGACGCCCTCAAGGCCCGCGTCAAGGAGGCCATCGCCGCCAAGGTGACGGCAGGCGAGCTCCCCGAGAGCGCCAACGGCCAGGTCAGCGGCGCCTACAAGTCGGTCACGAAGAAGGTCGTCCGCGGCCGCATCCTGACCGAGCAGGTCCGCATGGACGGTCGCGGCCTCGCCGACATCCGTCCGCTCGACGCCGAGGTCGCCGTGATCCCGCGCGTCCACGGTTCGGCGGTGTTCCAGCGCGGCGAGACGCAGATCCTCGGCGTCACCACGCTGAACATGCTCAAGATGGAGCAGCAGATCGACTCGCTGTCGCCCGTCACGAAGAAGCGTTACCTGCACCACTACAACTTCCCGCCGTACTCGACCGGTGAGACCGGTCGCGTCGGGTCGCCGAAGCGTCGCGAGATCGGGCACGGCTTCCTCGCCGAGCGCGCCCTCGTGCCGGTGCTGCCGTCGCGTGACGAGTTCCCCTACGCCATCCGCCAGGTGTCCGAGGCGCTGAGCTCCAACGGCTCGACGTCGATGGGCTCGGTCTGCGCGTCGACCCTGTCGCTCCTCAACGCCGGTGTGCCGCTCAAGGCCCCGGTCGCGGGCATCGCGATGGGCCTCGTGTCCGACACCGTCGACGGTCAGACCCGCTACGCGGCGCTGACCGACATCCTCGGTGCCGAGGACGCACTGGGCGACATGGACTTCAAGGTCGCCGGCACGGCGGACTTCGTCACGGCGATCCAGCTCGACACGAAGCTCGACGGCATCCCGTCGTCGGTCCTCGACGCCGCGCTCAAGCAGGCGAAGGAGGCCCGCTCGGCCATCCTCGGTGTCCTCAACGAGGCCATCGACGGACCGGACGAGATGGCCGACACCGCCCCGCGTGTGATCTCGGTGCAGATCCCCGTCGACAAGATCGGCGAGCTGATCGGCCCGAAGGGCAAGACGATCAACGGGATCCAGGACGAGACCGGCGCCGACATCTCCATCGAGGACGACGGCACCGTCTACATCGGCGCCGTCGACGGCCCGTCGGCCGAGGCCGCCCGTGCCCAGGTCAACGCGATCGCGAACCCGACGAACCCGGAGATCGGGGACCAGTTCCTCGGCACGGTCGTCAAGATCGCGACCTTCGGTGCCTTCGTGTCGCTGCTCCCGGGCCGCGACGGTCTGCTCCACGTCTCCGAGGTGCGCAAGCTCGCCGGTGGCAAGCGTGTGGAGAACGTCGAGGACGTCCTCGGCGTCGGCCAGAAGATCCTGGTCGAGGTCACCAAGGTGGACGACCGCGGCAAGCTCTCGCTCGCGCCGGTCGTCGCCGACGAGGTGGACACCGAGGGCCGCGAGGGTCACGAGAAGCACGCCGAGGCTCCGGCCGAGGGCTGAACCCCAGCGCGCTGACACACGGACGGCCGCCACTCCCCGCCGGGAGTGGCGGCCGTCCGTCGTTCGTGGTCCGGTCCCGCCGTCAGGAGGCGGGGGTCTCCTGCGTGCCGGTGAGCTGCGCGCGCCCGAGCAGGTGCTCGCGCAGCAGGAACCCGACGACCGCGGGCGTGGCGTCGGCGGGTGCCTCGAGGACCGGGACGTCGAGCGCGCTCACCGTGAAGACGTAGCGGTGCGGTCCGTGTCCGGCGGGCGGTGCGGCGCCGAGGAAGGTGTCGGTGCCGTACTCGTTGCGGCGACGCAGTGCCTCGGCGGGCAGCAGCGCGTCGTCCGTGCCGGCGCCGCGCTCGAGCGACGTGGTCGACGCGGGGAGGTCGGTCAGGCTCCAGTGCCAGAAGCCGGAGCCGGTCGGGGCGTCGGGGTCGTACACCGTGAGCACGTAGCTCTGCGTGCCCTCGGGTGCCCCGGACCACTCGAGCGCAGGGGAGCGGTCCTCGCCACCGGCGTCGCCGCCGCGTGCCCAGTCGGGCAGCACGCCGCCGTCGGCGAAGTCGGGACTCGTCAGGGTGAACGTGGGGACCTCGGGGAGGTTCCAGTTGGGGTCGTTGGCCATGGGACCAGCCAACACCCGCGCCCTGTCCCGGGGACGGGACGGACGGGAGGCCCGTGGCGGGCCCGCCACGCGCCTCCCGTCCGGGGCGTGGACCGGTCGGTCAGGCCGCGATGACGCGGTCGACCACGCGACCGAGCGCCGCCGTCGCGGCGATCGCGTCGCCCGCGTAGGCGCCGGACATCGCGCCGTCGCGCGCGAGCATGAGCTCGTCGGCGCCGTCGCCCGGCAGCGGGTGGCCGGCGCGCTGCAGCAGGGCGAACAGTTCCTCCGTGTACCAGTCGCGGTGGCTGGCGACGACCTCGCGCACGGGGTGCCGGGGGTCGTGGTACTCCGCGGCGGCGTTGAGGAACGCGCACCCGCGGAACTCGGCCCGGCTCACCTCGCCGGAGACGGCGGCGACCCAGGCGCGGACGGCCTCGGTGGGGGTCTCGGCCTCGGCGACGAGCTGTTCGAAGCCGGCGCGGACGCGCTCGTGCTGGGCGTGCACGTAGGCGAGGATCAGGTTGTCCTTCGAGCCGTAGTGCTTGTAGAAGGTGGCCTTCGTGACGCTCGCGGCCGAGATGAGCCGGTCGACGCCGACGCACTGGATGCCCTCCTCGTAGAAGAGCCGCGACGCGGTCTCGAGGATGCGGACCTTCGCGCCGCCGGAGCGGGGAGTCGGGGGGACGCTCGACCCGTCCGGCGACGCGAGGTTCGTGCTCGGGCCGGGGAGACGCTGGACGGCCGGTTGGGGGGAATCGACCGTCACAGCGTTGCTCCTCGGACTCATCGGCTCCGCGGGGGAGTGGGGGGACTCCGCCGCGCAGGACTGATGTCCCGAGCCACCGGGTCGGAATCTAGGGGGGCTTCCGACCCGATGAGAAGAACTGTACCACAGTGAGGACAGACAGACGAGTCTTTCTATCCTCCACGGATGTACCCCAGTTCGAGGCACGCGGCGTGTGGCTGGGGAAACTGGGCGGCGCGCTCGTGCGGATCAGTAGGCTCTCCTGCGATGAACCAACCAGTGCCGTTGCCGCTCGAGGCCCCTGACACGTCGTTCCTGACGTCCGGTGGTGCATTCGTCCGTCGAACCGTGCTGCCGTCCGGTGTGCGGGTCCTCACCGAGACCGTCCCGGGGGCCAGCTCGACGAGCCTCGGCTTCTGGGTGGGCGTCGGGTCCCGCGACGAGCGCGAGGGGCAGTACGGCTCCACGCACTTCCTCGAGCACCTGCTCTTCAAGGGCACCGAGCGTCGCAGTGCGCTCGACATCGCGATCTCCTTCGACTCCGTGGGCGGCGAGCACAACGCGGCGACGGCGAAGGAGTACACCTGCTACTACGCCCGTGTCCGGGACACCGACGTCCCCATGGCGGTCGAGGTGATCGGCGACATGGTCACCGGATCCGTGCTCGAGGCCGAGGCGTTCGACGTCGAGCGCGGCGTCATCCTCGAGGAACTCGCGATGGCGGCCGACGACCCCGCCGACGTCGCGGGCGAGGCGTTCTTCGCCGCGGCCTTCGGCGGGCACCCCCTCGGTCGCCCGATCGGCGGCACCCCCGAGAGCATCCGCGCGGTCGGACGCGACGAGGTCCTGTCCCACTACCGCGAGCACTACGCGCCGAACGGCATCGTCGTGACCGCGGCCGGTGCCGTCGACCACGACCGCTTCCGCGAGCTCGTCGAGCAGGTCTTCCGTGACGCCCCGGACGCCGCACCGCTCGCCCGCCGGACCCCGAGCGCGGCGGCCGACCCCGCGGTCTCCGAACTCACGGTCACGCACCGGCCGACCGAGCAGGTCAGCATGCTGCGCGGCTCGCAGGGGCTCGACCTCCGCGACGACCGCCGCCCGGTGCTCAGCGTGCTCAACGCCGTGCTCGGCGGCGGCATGAGCTCTCGGTTGTTCCAGGAGGTCCGCGAGCGTCGCGGCCTCGCCTACGCCGTGTCGTCGTTCGCGCCGGCCTACCTCGACAACGGTGCGTTCGGCGTGTACGCCGGGTGCGCGCCGGACAACGTCGCCGGGGTCGTCGAGATCATCGACGCCGAGTTCCGCCGCATGGTCGACCACGGCATCACCGAGGACGAACTGCGCCGCGCCAAGGGCCAGATCGAGGGCGCGCTCACCCTGTCGCTCGAGGACTCCGACGCCCGGATGACCCGGCTCGGCCGATCCGAGCTCGGCACCGGGGAGTTCACCGACCTCGGCACCGCCCTGCAGCGCGTCGACCGGGTCACGCAGGTCGACGTCCTCGAGCTGGCGCGCGACCTGCTCACCCGTCCGACGATCACCTCGGTGGTCGGTGCCGTGCAGCAGTCCGAGCTGGCCGCGGCCCTCGGCGTCGAGGGGTGACGGACGTGTCGCACTACCTGTACCTCGTCCGCCACGGTGAACACCAGGACGCCGAGCACGGCCTCCGCGACGGCAAGCTCTCCGAGCGCGGGAAGCGGCAGTCGATGCTCGTCGCCGACCGCCTGGGCGGCGTGCCCTTCGACGGCGTGTACCACTCGCCGCTCGACGCCCCGAGCGAGACCGCGTCGTTCCTGGCGAAGCGCCTGCCCGCGATCCAGCCGCAGCCGTCGACCCTGCTGTTCGACTGCATCCCGTCCGGACCGACCCCGGACATGCCGCACGCCTACCAGGGCTGGTACGGCGGCGTGACCGAGGAGGAGATCGTCGCCGGTCAGGCCCAGATGGGCGACGCCGTCGCGGAGTGGTTCACGCCCGCGCGCGAGGACCGGCACGACCTGCTCATCACCCACAACGCCGTCATCGGGTGGTTCGTCCGCGAGGCGTTCCAGGCACCCGAGTGGCGGTGGATGGGCACGAACGTCGCGCACACGGCACTGACGATCATCCGCATCCGCAGCGCCAAGCCCGCCGAGGTGGTCACGCTGAACGACCTCGCGCACCTGCCGGTCGAGCTGCGCACGGGCCTGCCGGTCGACCAGCCCGTCTAACGGCTCCCGTCCGCGAGCGGCAGCCGGTACCAGGCGGTCGCGTTCGGGTTGTCGTTGAACGGCTCCGTCCGCCGGTAGCCACGACCGCGGTACATCGCCCCGGCCGCGACGAGCGAGTCGTTCGTGTCGAGCACGACGCTCGTCGCCCCGGCGTCGCGGGCGGCGGCCTCGAGGGCGTCCATCACGGCCGTGGCGACGCCCCGTCCGCGACCAGCGGGGGAGACGTACACGTGCTTCACCTCGAAGCGGACGTCGTCGCCGTCGTCCGCCATCCGCCGGAGCCCACCGCAGCCGACCGGGACGCCGTCGTCGTTCGCGACCACGAAGGTGCCGCGCGGTGCCGTGAACTCGACCGCCGGCGTGCGCTTCCGTGCGTACGTCCCCTGCGCACTCGGGAAGGTCGCCTCGCGCTCGTCGAGGTACGCGTCGAGCAGCACGTCCACCTCGGGTGCGTCCGCGGGCACGGTCCTGACCTGGAGCGTCATGCGTCGATCCTAGGATGGGAGGCATGGTCACTCCCGTCGCCGTCGTCGGCGCCACCGGTCGTCTCGGAGGCCTGGTGTCCTCCGTCGTCGAGTCGCTCGAGGGCTTCGCGCTCGTCGCGTCGCTCTCGTCGCGGGACGGCGCCCACGAGGCACCCCCGTCGGTGTTCGGCGGTGCCGCGCTCGTGGTCGACGTGACCGTCCCCGCGCTGAGCCCCGCGATCGTCGACAACGCCCTGGCGAGCGGTGCGAACGTGCTCGTCGGCACGTCCGGCTGGTCCGCCGCACGGCTCGCGACGCTGCGCTCCGGGCTCGAGGACCGCCCCGAGCAGGGTGTCCTCGTGGTGCCGAACTTCTCGATCGGGTCGGTGCTGGCGACCCACCTCGCGACGATCGCCGCGCCCTGGTTCCCCTCCGCCGAGATCGTCGAGACGCACCACGCCGGCAAGGTCGACTCGCCCTCGGGCACCGCGGTGCGCACGGCCGAGCTCATCGCCGAGGCCCGCCGCGACGTCGGTCCGGTCGAGGCCCCGCACGTCGACCAGCGGGCCCGCGGGCAGCAGGTCGCGAGCGTGCCGGTCCACTCGCTCCGTCTGCCCGGGGTGAAGGCCGTGCAGGACGTCGTGCTGAGCGGGCCGGGCGAGACCGTCACGATCCGGCACGACACGAACGACGACGTCGCCTACGTCGCCGGCATCCGGGCCGCGCTGGCCGACACCGTCGGAGCCCGCGGGCTCACGGTCGGCCTCGGCAGCGTGCTGGGCATCGCGTGACCGAGCGTCCGTTCCTCCGGGCCGTCCGCTCCCCGTTCTGGGGCGCCGCGCTCATGGCCGTCCTGCTCGCGCTGTACATCGTGCTCGTCGGGCAGCGCGCGGTCGCGTTCGTCGCCACCGGGCAACCGATCGGGATCGGCATCGGGGTCGCGCTCGTCGTCGTCGCCGTGATCGGCGCGCTCCTGCTCGTCCTCGAGTTCCGCTTCGGCATCCGGATCACCCGCCTCGGCGCGCGCCTCGAACGCGAGGGCGGGACGCCGCAGGAGGTCGTCGCGCTCCTGCCGAGCGGTCGCCCGGACCGCGCGGCCGCCGACGAGCTGTTCCCCGCCCACCGCGACGCGGTCGAGGCGGACCCGGATGACTGGCGGGCGTGGTTCCGCCTCGGCGTCGTCTACGACGCCGCCGGCGACCGCAAGCGCGCCCGAGCGGCGATGCGGACCGCGCTCGCCAAGGCGAGCACGCGCTGACGGGAGGCCCGTGGCGGGCCCGGCCCGCGCCTCCCGTCCGGCGCCGCGCCGGTCAGGAACGGACCAGCGGGGCCGACCCGCGCCTCCCGTCCGCAGCGCCGTGCGTCGGGACGCGGCCTGCGTCGGGACGCGACCTGCGTCAGAACGCGGCGTCGACCGCGTCCTCGGCGCGCTCGTACCGGAACCGGTAGCCGGTGTCGAGGAGCTTCCTCGGCACCATCCGCTGGTTCGACAGGAGCATCTCGTCGGCGGCCTCGCGCAGCAGCGCCTTGAGCGCGAACGTGGGCACGCTGACGAGGTAGGGGCGGTGCAGGTCCTCGGCGACGCGCTTCGTGATGCGGTCGGCGACGGCGGGCTCGGGTCCGGCGAGGTTGACCGGGCCGCGGACCTCGGCGGCGTCCGGGCTGGTCGCGAGGTGCACGATCGCGCCGACCTCGTCGTCGAGTCCGATCCACGGCCACCACTGGCCGCCGGTGCCGAGCTTGCCGCCGAGGCCGGCCTTCGTGAGCGGGACGAGCGGTGCGAGCGCGCCGCCGCCCTGGCCGACGACGACGCCGGTGCGGAGCAGCACGACGCGGACGCCCTCGGGTGCGGCGGTCGCGGCGGCCTCCCACGCGGTGCAGACGTCGGCGAGGAAGCCGCGGCCGGCGGGGGCGTCGTCGTCGAGCACGTCCGCGGGGCGGTCGCCGTACACGCCCGAGGCGGACCCGGACAGGAAGAGCGCGGGCGGGGTGGGTGCCTTCCGCATGGCCGCGACGAGCGTCTCGGTCGCCTGCACGCGGGAGTCCAGGATCTGTCGCTTGTAGGACTCGGTCCACGGGAGCTTGCCGATGCTCGCGCCCGCCAGGTTGACGACCACGTCGGCACCGTCGAGGACGGCCGGGTCGAGCGGGCGGGAGCCGGGCGACCAGCGGAACTCCGACGCGGTGCGCGGCTCGCGTCGCACGAGCGTCGTCACGTGGTGTCCGGCCTCGCGCAGGGCACGGACGAGGGGGGTCCCGATGAAGCCGGACGCACCGGCGACGAGGATCGAGAGCGGCTCTGTCGTCATGCCGTCGACGTTACTCAGCCAGCTGACGGGAGGCCCGGTGCGCGTCCGGTGGTCGGCTCGCCGTGGCGGCGGCGCGCGTCCCGCGCTCGGCTCGCCGTGGCGGCGGAGCGCGTCCCGCGCTCGGCTCGCCGTGGCGGCGGAGCGCGTCTAGGCTGCTGGCGTGACCGACAGCGTGACCGTGCAGCCCGACCCCACCGTCCCGACCCCGTACGAGGACCTGTTGCGCCGGGTGCTCGAGGAGGGCGCGCCGAAGGGCGACCGCACCGGGACCGGCACGCGCAGCCTGTTCGGCGCGCAGCTGCGGTACGACCTGTCGCAGGGCTTCCCCCTGGTCAGCACGAAGCGGGTGCACTTCAAGTCGGTCGCGTACGAGCTGCTCTGGTTCCTGCGCGGCGACGGGAACGCCCGCTGGCTGCAGGAGCACGGCGTCCGGATCTGGAACGAGTGGGCGGGTGAGGACGGTGACCTCGGCCCGGTGTACGGCGTGCAGTGGCGCTCGTGGCCGACGCCGTCCGGGGAGCACGTCGACCAGATCGCCCAGGTCATCGAGCAGATCCGCACGAACCCGGACAGCCGACGGCTCATCGTCTCGGCGTGGAACGTCGCCGACGTGCCGGACATGGCGCTCGCCCCGTGCCACGCGTTCTTCCAGTTCTCCGTCAACGACGGCAAGCTCTCGTGCCAGCTGTACCAGCGGAGCGCGGACATGTTCCTCGGCGTCCCGTTCAACATCGCCTCGTACGCGCTGCTGACCCACATGGTCGCGGCGCAGACCGGGCTCGAGGTCGGCGACTTCGTCTGGACCGGCGGCGACTGCCACGTGTACGACAACCATGTCGAGCAGGTCCGCGAGCAGCTCACCCGGACCGCGTACCCGATGCCCCGGCTCGAGCTCGCGCCGCGCGACTCGATCGACGACTACGTCTACGAGGACATCACGGTCGTCGGGTACGAGCACCACCCGGCGATCTCGGCCGCGGTCGCGGTCTGATGCCGGAGGCCCCCTCGACCGACCCCGTGCGGACCGACCCGACGTGGACCGAGCCGGCGAGCGGCGTCGGGCTCGTCTGGGCACGCACGGCCGCCGGCGTGATCGGTGCCGACGGCGGCATCCCGTGGCACGTGCCCGAGGACCTCGCGCACTTCCGGCGGGTCACCGGCGACGGCGTCGTCGTCATGGGGCGCCGCACCTGGGACTCGCTGCCGCCGCGGTTCCGGCCGCTGCCCGGACGCCGCAACGTCGTGCTCACCCGGGACGCGACCTGGTCGGCCCCCGGCGTGGAGGTCGTGCACGACCTGGCGACCGCGCTCGACACCGACGAGCCCGTGTGGGTGATCGGCGGGGGAGCGGTGTACGCCGACGCCGTGCCGTTCGCCGACCGGGTGTCCGAGACGATCGTCGACCTCGAGGTGCGGGGCGACACCCGGGCGCCCGACCTCGGCGACGGGTGGACGCTCGTCGAGGACGGGCCGTGGCAGGAGTCTCGCGTGGACGGCACCCGCTACCGCTTCCGGGAGTGGCGCCGCGCCTAGGGCCCGATGCACGCCGCGGTCGCGGCGCGACGTGCTCGCGCACAACCGGAAGCACGTCGCGCCACGCGATCCCGCGGCGCGACGTGCTTCCGGTTGTGCACGGCGCCAGTCCCGGTCGCGAGCCGAGCACCGGGCGTGACCACGCGCCTCCCGGCCTGGACCGTCCGGGCGTGACCACGCGCCTCCCGGCCTGGACCGTCCGGGCGCGACCACGCGCCTCCCGGCCTGGACCGTCCGGGCGGACTGCGGAGCGGACGCACCGGGCCGGTACGCTGGTCGGCGTGTCCCAGCGTGAGAATCCCTTCGGTCAGGTCCTCGTCGCCCTCGTGACGCCGTTCACGGCCGACGGCGAGGTCGACTGGCCCGGCGTCGAGCAGCACATCGACGACTGCATCACCGCCGGCGCCGACGGCATCGTCGTGACCGGCACCACCGGCGAGACGAGCACCCTGACCGACCCGGAGAAGCTCCGCCTGGTCGAGGTCGGCAAGTCCGTCGCCGCGGGCCGCGCGAAGATCATCACGGGCGGTGGCTCGAACGAGACCGCGCATGCGATCCACCTGTACAAGCAGAGCGAGCGGGCCGGCGCGGACGGCGTCATGATCGTCACGCCGTACTACAACAAGCCGACGCAGGCCGGCGTGCTCACGCACTTCCGGATGATCGCGGACGCCACCGACCTGCCGGTGATCCTGTACGACATCCCCGGACGCACCGGCATCCCGATCACGTACGAGACCATCGTGCGCGCGTCGAAGCACCCCAACATCCTCGCCGTGAAGGACGCCAAGGGCGACTTCGCCGAGGTCTCGCGCGTGCTCAACAACACCGACCTCATGTACTTCTCGGGCGACGACACGAACGTCCTCCCGCACCTGTCGATCGGTGCCACGGGGCTCATCGGCGTCACCGCGAACATCACGAGCACGCCGTACCGCACCATCGTCGACGCCGTGAACCGCGGCGACCTGGCGACCGCGACCGCCGAGCACAAGCGCGTCGAACCCCTCGTCCGTGCGATCATGACCCACGTCCCCGGGACCGTCGCCGCGAAGTACGTGCTGCACGGGCTCGGCCGGATCGGCAGCCCGCGCGTGCGGTTGCCGCTCGTCGGCCCCGAGGACAGCGAGGCGTACGCCATCGAGACCTCGCTCGAAGCGGTCCGGGACGTCCCCGGCGCCGACTTCTCGAACTTCCGTCCGGACCGCAACGCAGCGGCGGGCGGCGCACTGCCGAAGGTGCCAGGCACCACACGTTAGGAAGACCGCGGCGCGCTGGTGGCGCGTCGCACGACAGTCAGGACCGAATGCCCACCCAGATCTCCACACCGCAGCCGCTCGAACCCGGAACCCTCCGCGTGATCCCCGTCGGGGGTCTCGGCGAGATCGGTCGCAACATGACCGTCTACGAGTTCGAGGGCAAGCTCCTCGTCGTCGACGCCGGCGTGCTGTTCCCCGAGGAGCACCAGCCCGGTGTCGACCTCATCCTCCCGGACTTCTCGCTCATCCGGGACCGCCTCGACGACGTCCTCGGCGTCGTGCTCACCCACGGGCACGAGGACCACATCGGCGCGGTGCCGTACCTGCTCAAGCTCAAGGGCGACATCCCGCTGATCGGCTCGACGCTGACCCTCGCGCTCGTCGAGGCGAAGCTCAAGGAACACCGGATCAAGCCGTACACGCTCGTCGTGGCCGAGGACCAGACCGAGCAGCTCGGCCCGTTCCACCTCGAGTTCGTCGCCGTGAACCACTCCATCCCGGACGCACTCGCCGTCGCGATCACGACCCCCGCGGGGCGCGTGCTGCACACGGGTGACTTCAAGATGGACCAGCTGCCGCTCGACGACCGGATCACGGACCTCCGTGCCTTCGCGCGCCTCGGCGAGCAGGGCGTCGACCTGTTCCTGCCCGACTCGACCAACGCCGACGTCCCGGGCTTCACCGCCCCGGAGCGCGACATCGGCCCGGTCCTCGAGAGCATCATCTCGAAGGCCCGCAAGAAGGTCGTCGTCGCGAGCTTCTCGTCGCACGTGCACCGCGTGCAGCAGGTCCTCGACGCCGCCGCGGCCGCGAACCGCAAGGTCGCGTTCATGGGCCGCTCGATGATCCGCAACATGACGATCGCCGCCGAGCTCGGGTACCTGCGGGTGCCGGAGGACGTGCTGATCGACACGAAGAAGGCCAAGAACGTCCCCGACGACCAGGTCGTCTACATGTCGACCGGCTCGCAGGGCGAACCGATGGCCGTCCTCGCGCGCATGGCGAACCTCGAGCACCAGATCGAGATCGGCGAGGGCGACACCGTCATCCTCGCGTCGAGCCTCATCCCGGGCAACGAGAACGCCGTCTACCGCGTCATCGACGGGCTGACGAAGCTCGGCGCGAAGGTCGTCCACAAGGGCAACGCGAAGGTGCACGTCTCGGGCCACGCATCGGCTGGCGAGCTGCTCTACTGCTACAACATCCTCCGCCCGAAGAACGTCCTCCCCGTGCACGGCGAGCACCGCCACCTGTACGCGAACGCCGACCTGGCGATCCAGACCGGTGTCCCGCCGCGCAACGTGATCCTCGGGCAGGACGGCATCGTCGTCGACCTCAAGGACGGCGCCGTCACGGTGGCCGGCCAGCTCGACATCGGCTACGTCTACGTCGACGGGTCGACCGTGGGCGAGATCACCGACGCCGACCTCAAGGACCGCCGGGTCCTCGCGGAGGAGGGGTTCATCTCGGTCTTCTGCGCCGTCGACTTCACCACGGGCCAGTGCGTGGTCGGGCCGGAGATCCAGTCGCGCGGTTTCGCCGAGGACGACTCGGTCTTCGACAGCGTCCGCCCGCAGATCACCAAGGCCATCGCCGAGGCGGCGGCGAACGGCACGCGCGACGCGCACGCCTTCAGCCAGGTCGTCCGGCGCACCGTCGGCCGCTGGGTGAACACGAAGCACCGTCGGCGCCCGATGATCGTCCCGGTGGTCATCGAGGCGTAGCGCGCACGGCGCGCTGCGCGCCGCAGGGCCGGCCAGGAGGCGCGGTGCACGTCCGTCAGGAACGTGCACCGCGCCTCCTGGCCGTCCACCGTCCGTGGTCCGTCGGCCGACGGCGGTCCCGTCCCACGGGCCAACCTGGTTCATCCCACAGGATGATGCTCCCTCGGTATGTCAGCCAATACCGTCCAGAGGTGACCGTCCTGCGACGCTGGGTGTGGCCCGGCCTGAAGTTCCTCGTGTTCGCCGCCATCGCGGTGGCCCTCCTCCGCCTCGCGTTCTTCGCGGCCCAGCCCGACGGCGAGGAGACCACGCCGACCGCGCAGCTCGAGGACCCGACGGTCGCCGTGACCACCGGCGACGTCGTCAACGACGTCGAGGCGACCGGGACCGTCGAGTCCGTCCCGTCGACCGCGGTGCGCGCCACGGCCGAGGGCACCGTCAACCGGGTGTTCGTCGCGAACGGCACCGCCGTGCAGCAGGGCACGCCGATCCTCGACCTGCGCGTCGAGACGCCGTCCACCGCGACCGCCGAGGACGGCTCCGCGCTGCCGCCCAAGGTGACGTTCGCCACCGTCGTCGCACCCGCGGCCGGGAAGGTGTCCGGCCTCGACCTCGTGGCGAAGCAGCCCGTCGCGATCGGTGACACCGTGGCGCGGGTCGCCCCGGACGCCTACCGGGTGTCCGCGACGCTCGCCGCGGCGCAGCTGTACCGTCTGACCGCGCGCCCGTCCGAGGCGACGGTCACGGTCACCGACGGCCCGGCCCCGTTCACCTGCACGAACCTCACGTTGACGAGCGCCGGCCAGGACGCCGGCTCGCCCGGGTCCGCCGCGGGCGGGTCGCAGTCGGGCGACCAGGGCGCGGGCACCGGCACCGAGGGCGGCGCCGGGACCTCCGGCGGCACGCAGCTGCAGTGCGACGTCCCGGGCGACGTCACGGTGTTCCCCGGGCTCGAGGTCAAGGTCGCCGTCGCGGCGGGTTCGGCGAAGGGCGTGCTGACCCTGCCCACCACGGCCGTGCAGGGCACCGCGCAGCAGGGCGTCGTGACGGTCGTCGACGACGAGGGGAAGCGCAGCGAGCGCACCGTACAGCTCGGCCTGAACGACGGCGAGACCGTCGAGGTGCGCGCCGGCGTGGCCGAGGGCGACACCGTGCTGCAGTTCGTGCCGGGCAAGCAGGAGCAGCCCGAGGACGACGCGACCGAGGGCGGGACGGTGACGGGCGGATGAGCCTCGTCCACGTGCGCGGGCTCCGGAAGTCCGTCCCGCTGCCCGACGGGTCGACGCTGGAGATCCTGCGCGGGGTCGACCTCGACGTCGAGGCGGACAGCCGCGTCGCGATCGTCGGTCGCTCCGGCTCGGGGAAGTCCACGCTGCTCAACGTCCTGGGGCTGCTCGACACCCCGACCGACGGGCTGCACGAGTTCGACGGACGCGACGTCGGGCGTGCCGGTTCGGTGCGCCGCGACGGCATCCGGGGCGCCGACGTCGGCTTCGTGTTCCAGCAGTTCAACCTGCTGCAAGGCCGGACCGCGGTCGAGAACGTCGAGGTCCCGTTGCTGTACGCGAGCGGGCGTACCTTTTGGACGCGCCGCCGTGCCGCCCTCGAGATGCTCGACCGCGTCGGGCTCGCCGACAAGGCCGACACCCAGCCGCACCGGCTGTCCGGCGGTGAGCAGCAGCGGGTCGCGATCGCCCGGGCGCTCGTGCGCGGGCCCCGGCTGATCCTGGCCGACGAGCCGACCGGCGCGCTCGACGTCGACACCGGACGCGTCGTGATGGAGCTGCTCGAGACGGTGGCGTCGGAGACCGGAGCGGCGCTCGTCACGATCACGCACGACCCCGCGGTGGCCGCACGGGCGGACGTGGTGCACACGATCGACCACGGGGTGGTCGTGGACGGGCCGGTCCCGGACGGGGGCGGCGCGGGTCCCACCGAGGAAGTGCGCGTCGCCGGTGCGGGGGTCGTCGCGTGAACCGGCTGCTCACCACCGTGGTCGGGACGTTCGTCGAGTCCTGGCAGGAGCTCCGCGTCCACCGGGGCCGCGTCGTCCTCAGCCTGGTCGGCGTCACCATCGCGGTCGCCTCGCTCGCGGTCGTCGTCGGGTTCGGCTCGCTCGCGGAGCGCGTCACCGCCGCCTACAGCGAGCAGTACGGCGGCCGGGCGGCGACCTGGACCTTCAGCGGGACCTCCCCGGCCTCGTCCGGGACCGGTCCCGCGGCCGTCGCGGACGCCGCCGCACTCGACCGGGAGCTCCGGGCCGGGGCCGAGCGCTACCGCGTGCGGTACGTCACCGAGGCGACCTACCTGCAGCGCGACGTGCAGTTCCCCGACGGCGTCGCCTCGGTGTCCGGCACGACGGTCGACCCCGCCTACGCCGAGATGCACCGGGTGCGCCTCGGTGCGGGGGAGTGGTTCACCGAGGCCGACCGAGACCGACTGGCTCCCGCGATCGTCGTGAACCAGGCGTTCCTCGACCGCATCGGGAACCCCGACATCAGCACCCACCCGACCGTCCGGCTCCCCGGGAGCCCGGCCGTCACCGCAGTGGTGATCGGGTCCGTCGTCACGTCGGAGTACGACACCGAGCCCACGATGTTCCAGCTCGCGAACTCCGTCGCCACCGCGAACGCCACGGCGTCCCCCGACCTCGGGACCCAGCGCGCCTTCGAGGTCTGGGTCCCGGAGGCCGACGGCAAGGCGGTCGCGAAGCGCATGGCGTCCGACGCGGAGCGCGCGCTCGGCCCCGGGTGGACGGTCGAGCCCTCGCGGTCGGACGCCGGCGGCTCGGTGGGCGGCGACCCGCTCGGTGCGCTCCGCTGGGTGATCGCGGGCACCGCCGTCCTGGTCCTGGTGCTCGGCGGCCTCGGGCTCCTCAACGTCTCGCTCGTCAGCGTGCGACAGCGCATCCGCGAGATCGGCATCCGGCGCGGGGTCGGCGCGACCGCGGGCCGCATCTTCGTCGCGGTGCTGCTCGAGAACGTGCTGGGAACCCTCGTCGCCGGCGGGATCGGCGTCATGGTCGGCGCCGCGGTGCTCGGCAACGACACCGTGCGCGGGCTCATCACCGACGGTGTCGAGATCGGCGGGGCACCGTTCCCCGTCGAGGCGGCGCTCGTCGGGGTCGGTTCGGCGGTGCTCGTCGGGGCGCTCGCCGGCTTCCTGCCGGCGCTCGTCGCGGTCCGGGTCAAGGTGATCGACGCGATCCGGTACTGATGGCGGGGCATCCACGGAATGTCCCGGCCGGGGATTAGGGTCGACGCCATGGCCGGAGGCACCAAGTCGACCACGCGCTCGCGCGCGTCCACGTCGTCCCGCGGGAGCGGGTCGCGCGGGACGTCGCGCACGCAGGCGACCACGAAGAAGCTGCCGCAGGCCGCCCCGACACCGGTGTTCCGCGAGCAGAACCCGCTCGTCACCGCGTGGCTCGGCATGGCGCACGGCGTCGGCGCGCTGTTCCGCCTGCTCGGCAAGGAGTCCCTGGCCGCCGACGAGCGGCGCGACGGCTTCCCGTTCCTGCTGTTCGTGCTCGCGCTCGCCGGTGGCGTCGTCGAGTGGCTCAACCCGACGAACCCGGTGTCGATCGCCCTCGACGCCTACACGTTCGGCGGGATCTTCGGCCGTCTGGCGTTCGCGCTCCCGGTCATCATGATCGTCTTCGCGGGCTGGCTCTTCCGGCACCCCGCCTCGGTGCACGACAACACCCGGATCGGGATCGGCCTCGGGCTGCTCCTGGTGTCCATCGCCTCGCTCTGCCACGTGTTCGGCGGGCAGCCGAGCGCGGCCGACGGCATGGTCGCGCTCGCGTCCGCCGGTGGTGTCCTCGGCTGGGTCGTGATCAGCTGGCTCGTCGCGGTGGCCACCGTGTGGGTCGCGGTCCCGGTCGCCGTGGTGCTCCTCGTGCTCTCGCTCTTCATCATCACCAAGACGCCGCCGAACAAGACCGGCCGACGGCTGCACGAGCTCTACGCGTACCTGTTCGGCGCCCCGGCGCCCGCGGACACCGACGACGTCGACGAGGCGGCCGCCCCGGCGCAGCCGACGCCGCGCACCAAGGGGTCGCGTCGGACGAAGCAGGACGGACCCGAGCTCCAGCTGTTCGACGACCTCGGGTTCGACGAGCAGGGCGACCCCGAGGCGGCCGACGCCGAGGGCAGCACCGTGCCCTGGTGGCGGCGGAACAAGTCCGGCCGCGAGGAAGACCCGGCGTACGACAGCCCCGTGCTGCCGGCCGCCGCGACGCAGCAGGCACCGCCCGTGCCGCCGACGGTCGCCGCGCCCTCGGTCTCGCCGAACGCCGGAGCCGCCGCCGGTCTCGTCGACCACACCCCGGCCGTGCCCTCCTCGGTCAACCTCAACGACTCGGTCGAGCAGGACGTCGAGCACGACCTCGACGTCGCCGAACAGGCGCTGCGCAACTCCGGGGTCGCCGTGCCCGAGCGGCCCGCCCCACCCGTCGTCCGTCCCGACGCGGGTGTCTCGCCGGTCGTGTCGGCCTCGGCGCCCGAGCCCGACGACGCGGGACCGCTCGCCGCGACGGACGCCGACGAGGACCCCGCCGCGCCGTACCGCCTGCCCGCCGCGACGACCCTGAGCGCCGGCACGCCCTCGGTCGCCCGCAGCCAGGCGAACGACGACATCGTCGCCGCGATCACCGGCGTGCTCACCGAGTTCAAGGTCGACGCGAAGGTCACCGGCTTCTCGCGCGGCCCGACGGTCACGCGCTACGAGATCGAGCTCGGCCCGGGTGTGAAGGTCGAGCGCGTCACGGCGCTGTCGAAGAACCTGTCGTACGCGGTCGCGTCGAACGAGGTCCGGATCCTGTCGCCGATCCCGGGCAAGAGCGCCATCGGCGTCGAGATCCCGAACACCGACCGCGAGGTCGTCTCGCTCGGCGACGTCCTCCGTTCGAACGCGGCGACCAAGTCGAAGCACCCGATGACCATCGGCGTCGGCAAGGACGTCGAGGGCGGCTTCGTCGTGGCGAACCTCGCGAAGATGCCGCACATGCTCGTCGCGGGTTCGACCGGCTCCGGCAAGTCGGTGTTCATCAACTCGATGATCACCTCGCTGCTCATGCGCGCGAAGCCGTCCGAGGTCCGGATGGTCCTGGTGGACCCGAAGCGCGTCGAGCTCTCGATCTACGCCGGTGTCCCGCACCTCATCACGCCCATCATCACGAACCCGAAGAAGGCGGCCGAGGCGCTGCAGTGGGTCGTGAAGGAGATGGACATGCGGTACGACGACCTCGCGTCGTTCGGGTTCCGTCACGTCGACGACTTCAACAAGGCCGTGCAGAACGACGAGATCATCCTGCCCGCGGGGAGCGAGCGGAAGCTCAAGCCGTACCCGTACCTGCTCGTCGTCGTCGACGAGCTCGCGGACCTCATGCTCGTCGCGCCGCGTGACGTCGAGGAGTCGATCGTCCGCATCACGCAGCTGGCACGTGCGGCCGGCATCCACCTCGTGCTCGCGACGCAGCGACCGTCGGTCGACGTCATCACCGGTCTCATCAAGGCCAACGTGCCGTCGCGCATCGCGTTCGCGGTGACGAGCGTCACCGACTCGCGCGTCATCCTCGACCAGCCGGGAGCCGACAAGCTCATCGGGCAGGGCGACGCGCTGTTCCTGCCCATGGGGTCCTCGAAGGCCGTGCGCGTGCAGGGCGCCTGGGTGCAGGAGAGCGAGGTCGCCGAGGTCGTCGCGCACGTCACCCGGCAGGCCCGCCCCGAGTACCGCCAGGACGTCCAGGCCGTGGTCGAGCGCAAGGAGATCGACGCCGACATCGGCGACGACCTCGAGCTCCTGCTCGCGGCCGTCGAGCAGGTCGTGTCGACGCAGTTCGGCTCGACGTCGATGCTGCAGCGCAAGCTCCGCGTCGGGTTCGCGAAGGCCGGACGGCTCATGGACCTCATGGAGTCCCGGGACATCGTCGGGCCGTCCGAGGGGTCGAAGGCGCGCGACGTCCTCGTCACCCCGGACCAGCTCGCCGGTGTGCTGGCGAAGCTGCGCGGCGAGGACCCGCCGGCCGCGGTCGCTCCTGCCGCTCCTGCCGTCGGTGCGGCGTCCGACGGCATCGGTGGCGCCGCGGGAGCAGCGGGCGGTGCGGTGTCGTCGGACGGCGACGACGACCGCTACGGGGCCGACCCGGTGGCGGACATGACCCGTGGGTACCCTGAGGAGGACGAGGGGCCGGACGAGGACGCGTGGGGGTTGACGGGTCGTGACTGACGGACGAGGGACGGGTGCGATGAGCGGGACGGGCAGCAGCCGCAGCGCGGCACGGTTCCCCTGGCGGGGCCGCGTGCTGCGCAAGGGCCCGGGGCCGGCGTCGACGGCGAACGTGGCGAACGTCATCACCGTCGTGCGCATCCTCATGGCGCCGCTGTTCTTCGTCATGCTGCTCACCGACGGCGGGCAGGACACGTCGCTGCGCATCTGGGCGGCCGTCGTGTTCGTCGTGGCGATCGTCACGGACAGCGCCGACGGGATCATCGCCCGCCGACAGGACCTCGTCACCGACTTCGGCAAGCTCGTCGACCCGATCGCCGACAAGGTGCTCATCGGCGGCGCGCTCGTGGCGCTGTCGATCCTGGGCGAGCTGCCCTGGATCGTGACGGTGCTCATCATGGTCCGCGAGATCGGCATCACGGTGTTCCGGTTCGCGGTGCTGTCCGACCGCGTCATCCCGGCGAGCCGCGGCGGCAAGGTGAAGACCGTGCTGCAGGCCGTCGCGATCACCCTGGCGCTGTTCCCGTGGTGGAACCTCGTCGGCGACCTCGCGCACTGGGTGAACGGCATCCTCATGACCGCGGCCCTCGCGGCGACCGTCCTGAGCGGTGTGGACTACCTGTGGCAGGCCTGGAAGCACAACCGGACCACGTCCTGATGGCGACCGACCCGGGGGCGCACGACGCCCCGGCGACGCGGGTCGCGC
Organism: Curtobacterium sp. UCD-KPL2560; assembly: GCF_001705035.1. GTDB lineage: Bacteria > Actinomycetota > Actinomycetes > Actinomycetales > Microbacteriaceae > Curtobacterium. Next base: position 41,556 of record NZ_MCIG01000004.1, read on the forward strand.
CTCCCGGCCCGTCGTCTGGCGACCACGTGCCGGACGTGCCCGACCAGTCGGAGCCGACCGGCCAGGCGGAGCCGACCGCCCGGCCGGACGCGACCGCCGGGGTGGCCCGGGCACTCGTCGCGGCGCTCACCGAACGCGGCGAGACCGTCGCGGTCGCCGAGTCCCTGACCGGGGGCCTGGTCGTCGCGACGCTCGTCGGGGTCCCCGGTGCGAGCGCCGTCGTCCGCGGTGGGGTCGTGGCGTACGCGACGCCCGTGAAGCACACCGTGCTCGGGGTCGATGCAGCGCTCCTCGCGGCGAACGGCGCCGTGGACCCGGAGGTCGCACGGCAGATGGCGAGCGGCGTCCGCGCCGCGCTGGCGGTCGACGGCGAGCCCGCGACGTGGGGGATCAGCACGACGGGTGTCGCCGGTCCGGACCCGCAGGACGGCAAGTCCGTCGGCACCGTCTTCGTCGGCATCGCGTCGGCCGACGGGGCCCGGGCGGTCGAACTGCACCTCGACGGCGACCGCGGGGCAATCCGGGACGCGACCGTCTCCGAACTCCTGACACGGATGTCGGCGACGGTGCACGAGGGGGAATAGGCCTCGTTACCGCTGGGTTACATCCCACGCAATCTCCAGCAGGACGGCAGGCAGCGTCGCTAGCATGCTGCGATCGGCAACGTCACTGTTGCAACCCGACCCCGGTCACCCGGACCAGGCGGGCGCGGAGACGACAGGAAGGAGGAGTCCACATGGTTCTCGTTCGTCAGGAGATCGGCGACGTGCTTCGGGACTTCCGCTTGCAGAAGGGCCGGACCCTCCGTCAGGTCGCGTCCAAGGCCAGCGTCGCGCTCGGTTACCTGAGCGAGGTGGAGCGTGGGCAGAAGGAAGCCAGCTCCGAGATCCTCGCCTCGGTGGCCGACGCACTCGACACCCCCATCTCGACCATCATGCGAGAGGTCGGAGACCGTCTCGCCGTCGTCGAGGGACTCACCCCGGTCCCCGACACGCTGCCCGACGACCTCGTCGCCGAGTTCGACAACGACCTCGCGGTGCGCTGACCCGTCCCGCCACGACACGTGACGCCCCTGCCGACCACGGCGGGGGCGTTCGTGCGTCCGGGGGCGTGCGTGCGGCCGTGACAGGTCGTGCTCCCGGCGGTGCTCGTGCGCTCCCGGCGGTGCCGGTGCGCTCCCGGGGCTGCGGGAGGCGTGGCTTCGGCCTCGGTACGCTGGACGGATGCGGGTGAGTGAGTTCTGGCGGGCCGTCGACCAGGTGTTCGGTGCGGCCTACGGTGCCGTCGTCACCCGGGACGTCGTGCTCGAGGAGCTCGGCGGCCGGTCGGCAGCCGAGGCCCTGGACGCCGGGGTCGACACCCGACGGGTCTGGGACGCCCTCTGCGAGTCGCAGGACGTCCCGCTCGACAAGCGGCACGGCAAGGGGCTCGCCGAGCCGCACGACTGACCGGGCGCGGGCTCGCTGGCGGACGCGGGCGGGGGCTCGCTCGCGGGCATCGGTGCTCCGGTGCCGGGCTCGTCGCGGGGCGCCGCGCCCGAACGTGTGTTCGGCGTGTTGCTCGAACGCGTGTTCGATCGGTGCTACGTTCCTCCACAACGGCGCTGTTCCAGAAGCTCGTCCACAGGACCCGCGGTCGTCGGCAGTGATGTCGGTGGCCCGCCCTAGGTTCGAGTCATCGGGAACAGCCCGAAGCCTTGTCGCACAGCACCGGCCCTGCACCACCGGCCGGGGTGGACGCGACAGCCTACAGGCGGCCGACATCGAGCACGAAGGAGCACCCCATGCCATCACCGGCAGACCGCGAGAAGGCCCTGGAGACCGCACTCGCACAGATCGACAGGCAGTTCGGCAAGGGCACGGTCATGCGCCTCGGCTCGGACGACCGGGCACCCGTCGCCACCATCCCCACCGGGTCCGTCGCCCTGGACGTCGCACTCGGCATCGGCGGCCTGCCCCGCGGCCGCATCATCGAGATCTACGGCCCGGAGTCCTCCGGCAAGACGACGCTGACGCTGCACGCCATCGCGAACGCCCAGCGCGCCGGGGGCATCGCAGCCTTCATCGACGCCGAGCACGCGCTCGACCCCGAGTACGCCAAGAAGCTCGGCGTCGACATCGACGCACTCCTCGTGTCGCAGCCCGACACCGGTGAGCAGGCGCTCGAGATCGCGGACATGCTCGTCCGCTCCGGCTCGATCGACCTCATCGTCGTCGACTCGGTCGCGGCGCTCGTGCCCCGCGCCGAGATCGAGGGCGAGATGGGTGACTCGCACGTCGGTCTGCAGGCGCGACTCATGTCGCAGGCGCTCCGCAAGCTCGCGGGTGGCCTGAACCAGACCCAGACCACGATGATCTTCATCAACCAGCTGCGCGAGAAGATCGGTGTGTTCTTCGGCAGCCCCGAGACCACCGCGGGCGGCAAGGCGCTGAAGTTCTACGCCTCGGTGCGCCTCGACATCCGTCGCATCGAGACGCTGAAGAGCGGCACCGACGCCGTCGGCAACCGCACGCGCGTCAAGGTCGTCAAGAACAAGATGGCCCCGCCCTTCAAGCAGGCCGAGTTCGACATCCTGTACGGCACCGGCATCTCCCGCGAGGGCTCGCTGCTCGACTTCGGCGTCGACCACGGCATCGTGAAGAAGTCCGGCGCCTGGTACACGTACGACGGCGACCAGCTCGGGCAGGGCAAGGAGAACTCGCGCTCGTTCCTCATCCAGAACCCGGACATCGCGGCTGACATCGAGGGCAAGATCCTCGTGAAGCTCGGCGTCGGTGGGGCGAAGGAGACGGACGCGAAGGTCGAGCCGATCGCGCCGAAGATCGCGGAGCGCAAGGGCGCGTGACGGACGAGCACGACCACGGCGAGGGTCTCGCACCGGTCACGGACCTGTTCGGTGCGCGATCCCGCCGTGGTCGCCCTCGCGCAGACGACACCGCGGGAGCAGGTGCCGCCGGGGGTGCACCGGGCGTCGATGACGGACCGTCGGTCGCCGCACAGGATTCCTGGGCGGACGACCGTGACGAGGACGGCGCTCCCGCTCCGGCCGAGTGGCTGTCCCCGGTCGTCGGTGACGGCACCGGGCGCAGCGCCCGTGCCGAGCTCGACGGCTACGACACGGACACTGCGGACGCGGCCGGCGCGTCGGTCTTCGCCATCCACTCCGGCGAAGCGCTCGACCCGGCGGATGCGCCGCGACCGATCGAGGAACAGCGCGCGGACGCCGAGCGACTGAGCATGCGCGCGCTGGGTCGCAAGGGCGTCAGCGAGTCCGAGATGCGTCAGGTGCTGACCAAGCAGGACCTCGACCCCGACGTCGTCGAACACGAGGTGGCACGCCTGACGCGCGTCGGTCTGCTCGACGACGTCGCCCTCGCGACCGACCTCGTGGACCGCCTGCACGACCGCAAGGGCCTCGGCCGGCAGGGCGTCGTCGCGGAACTCCGCCGACGGGGCATCGACCAGGCGGCGATCGAAGCCGCGCTCGACGCCGCTGCCGACGACGCGGACGACGAGTTCGTCCGCGCGATCGAGCTCGCCGAGAAGCGCGCCGGGCAGATGCGCGGACTCGACCGGGCGACCGCGGAACGACGACTGAGCGGCTTCCTCATGCGCAAGGGCTACGGCTCGGGCGTGGTGCGGGTCGCGGTGGCCCGGGCGCTCGACGGCGGGCCTCGGCGCCCCTCGCCGGGTGGCGGCGCGGTCCGCTTCGAGTAGCGGCGCGGGTCGGTCCGAGGGGTGCCCGGCAGGGGGCGCCGCTGCATCCCGGTGCATGCGCCTGGACAGCCGGAAGGGTGTGCCTGAGCGCCTCGGACCGGGCCCGGCGGCCGCGCCGTCAGACCTACACTGGGACGATCATGGCCACCGTCGCAGCGCCCACGCGCACCTACGAAGTCCGCACCTACGGGTGCCAGATGAACGTGCACGACTCGGAGCGGCTCAGTGGTTCGCTCCAGGCCGCCGGGTACGTCGCGGCGGACGGCGAGCAGGCCGACGTCGTCGTCATCAACACCTGCGCGGTGCGCGAGAACGCGGACAACCGGCTCTACGGCAACCTCGGGCAGCTCGCGGGCATCAAGCGGGAGCACCCCGGCATGCAGATCGCCGTCGGCGGGTGCCTGGCGCAGAAGGACAAGAACGTCATCCTCGAGAAGGCGCCCTGGGTGGACGTCGTCTTCGGGACGCACAACATGGGATCCCTGCCGACGCTGCTCGAGCGTGCGCGGCACAACGACGAGGCGCAGATCGAGATCCTCGAGGCGCTCGACGTGTTCCCCTCGACCCTGCCGACGAAGCGCGACTCGACGCACAGCGGCTGGGTGTCGATCTCGGTCGGCTGCAACAACACCTGCACGTTCTGCATCGTGCCGTCCCTGCGCGGCAAGGAGAAGGACCGCCGGCCCGGTGACGTCCTCGCCGAGATCCAGGCGCTCGTCGACGACGGCGCGATCGAGGTCACGCTCCTCGGGCAGAACGTCAACTCGTACGGCGTCGAGTTCGGCGACCGCCAGGCCTTCGGCAAGCTGCTGCGAGCGGCCGGTGCGATCGAGGGCCTGGAGCGCGTGCGGTTCACGAGCCCGCACCCGGCCGCCTTCACCGACGACGTGATCGACGCCATGGCCGAGACGCCGAACGTGATGCCGCAGCTGCACATGCCCCTGCAGTCCGGCTCCGACCGGGTGCTCAAGGCGATGCGCCGCAGCTACCGCAGCGAGCGGTTCCTCGGCATCCTCGACCGGGTGCGCGCGAAGATCCCGCACGCCGCGATCTCGACCGACATCATCGTGGGCTTCCCCGGCGAGACCGAGGAGGACTTCCAGGACACCCTCCGCGTCGTCGAGCAGTCCCGGTTCGCCTCGGCGTTCACGTTCCAGTACTCGATCCGACCCGGGACACCGGCCGCGACGATGGACGAGCAACTGCCGAAGGCCGTCGTGCAGGAGCGGTACGAGCGACTCGTCGCGCTGCAGGACCGGATCACCGCCGAGGAGCACGCGAAGCAGGTCGGCCGCACGGTCGAGGTGCTCGTCGCCACCGGTGAGGGCAAGAAGGACGACGCCACGCACCGGCTGTCCGGCCGCGCCGAGGACTCCCGCCTCGTGCACTTCGCGGTGCCGCAGGGCTCCGCGGTGCCACGTCCGGGCGACGTCGTCACGGTCGAGGTCACCCGTGCCGCCCCGCACTTCCTCATCGCGGACGGCGAGGCACCGCTCCGCATCCGCCGCACGCGCGCCGGCGACGCGTGGGACCGCGCCCAGGCGGAGAGCTGCGGGGTCCCCGCTGCGCCGGCCCCCGTCGGGAACGGCCCGCGTCCCGTCTCGCTCGGCCTGCCCACGCTCCGTGTCGGACGCTGAGCCCGCGACCCACGCCGCTGCCGTCGACCTGATCGCCGTCGTCGGCGCGACGGGGACCGGGAAGTCCGAGTTCGCACTCGCGATCGCCGAGCAGCTCGCGCGGTCCGGTCGCGCGGCGGAGATCGTCAACGCCGACGCCATGCAGCTGTACCGCGGCATGGACATCGGGACCGCCAAGCTCGACGTCGCGGAACGGCGGGGTGTGCCGCACCACCAGCTCGACGTGCTCGACGTCACCGACGAGGCCAGTGTCGCGGCCTACCAGCAGGAGGCCCGCGCCGACGTCGAGCGGATCACGGCGTCGGGGTCCGTGGCGCTCCTCGTCGGCGGCAGCGGGCTCTACGTGTCGTCGGTGCTGTTCGACCTCGCGTTCCCGGGCACGGACCCCGAACTGCGCGCACAGCTCGAGCGCGAGCACGCCGAGCTCGGACCGGGCGTGCTCGTCGAACGGCTGCGCGCCCTCGACCCGGCGGCCGCAGCCGACGTCGACCAGCGCAACCCGCGGCGGTTGATCCGGGCACTCGAGATCGCGAGCCGGTCCGAGGTCGTGACCCCGCGCCTCCCGTCCGCGCCCCGCGCCTGGCGACCCGCCCGCGTCCTGCACCTGCACCGCGAACGGACCGCCCTCGTCGAGTCGCTGCACGCGCGCGCAGCGCGCATGTTCGACCGGGGGCTCGTCGACGAGGTGGCCGGCCTGCGAGCGCGGGGACTCGAGCAGGGCCGGACCGCCCGGGCCGCGATCGGCTACTCGCAGGCGCTCGACGTGCTCCACGGGCGGGCGACCGTCGACGAGGCCGTCGAGGCGACCGCGGTCGCGACCCGCAAGTACGCGCGGCGGCAGGTGTCCTGGTTCAAGCGCTACGCCGACGCCGAGGTGCTCGACGTCACCGGGGCCGACGTCGCGGGGCTGCAGGAGGCGGCCCGTAGGATCGTCCCGTGACCGAGCTGCACTTCACCAAGGGCCAGGGGACCGGCAACGACTTCGTCCTGTTCGCCGACCCCGACGCGACGGTCGACCTGACCCCCGAGCGCGTCCGCGCCATCGCCGACCGCCGGTTCGGTGTCGGCGGCGACGGCGTCATCCGCGCGGTCCGCTCCGAGGCGCTGCCCGAGGGACGTCCGCTGCTCGCCGTCGCACCCGAGGCGACGTGGTTCATGGACTACCACAACGCCGACGGCTCGATCGCGGAGATGTGCGGCAACGGCATCCGGGTGTTCGCGCGGTACCTCACCGAGTCCGGGCTCGTCGACCTGGCGCCCGGCGAGACGCTGACCGTCGGCAGCCGGAAGGGGCTCGTCGACGTCCAGCGCACCACGAACGGCTTCTCGGCCGACCTCGGACGGTGGGGGCTCGGCATCGAGGGCGGCGGTGCGAACGACGTGCTGGTCCGTGCCAGGGAGCTCGACGGCGCACGACCGGGCCTGGGGATCGACGTCGGCAACCCGCACGTCGTCGTCGCGGTCGCCACCGAGGACGAGCTGTCCGGTCTCGACCTGACCTACATCCCGGTCCTCGACCCCGCACCGGAAGCCGGGGCGAACGTCGAGTTCGTCCTGCCCGGCGACCCGCTCGTCAAGGACGGCGTGGGCGAGATCACCATGCGCGTGCACGAGCGGGGGAGCGGCGAGACGCTGTCCTGCGGGACCGGGGCGGTCGCCGCCGCCCTGGCGACGCGGTACTGGGCCGGACCGTCCGCGCCGGACACCTGGCGCGTGCGCGTCCCCGGTGGCGTCGTCACCGTGCGGATGTTCGCGGCCGAGGACGGCGAGCACGTGGCGCTCGCGGGGCCGGCGGAGCTGGTGTTCTCGGGGGACCTGACCGTCTGAACGGCGGGCATCCCGCCGGACGGTCACGATCGGGCATCCCGCCGGTCGGGCATCCCGCCGGTCGGGCAACCTGCCGGTCGTGCGGCTGGGCGGCCGGCGACCCGCTACTCGGCGGCGCGGTGCACCCGGATGACGCGGAACCCCTTGGCCGTCGACGCCCGGCTGACCACGAACGCGCCGCCGAGCGTGTCCGCGAGCCACTTCTGCAGTGAGTCGCCACCGAGGTCCTTCGACACGACGAGCCAGGCGTCACCGCCCACCTCGAGCCGCGGCAACCACGTCGTGAGGATGGTGTGCAGTTCGTCCTTGCCGACGCGGATGGGCGGGTTGGACCAGATCGTGCGGAAGCGGAGGTCGGCGGGGACGTCGTCGGGGAGGGCGACGGTGACGTTCTCGGTCCCCGCGGTCTGCGCGTTGGCGCGGGCGAGTCCGAGCACGCGCTCGTTCACGTCGACGCCCCAGACCTGGGCGTCCGGGGACTCGAGCGCCATCGTGATCGCGATCGGGCCCCAGCCGCAGCCGACGTCGAGGAGGGCGCCCTCGGTCGCGGGCGGTGGCACGGCGCCGAGCAGGACGCGGGTGCCGCGGTCGATCCCGTCCGGGCTGAAGACGCCCGCTGCGGTGCTCAGGGTGAGGTCGCGGCCGGCGAGCGTGACGTGCACCTGGCGTTGACGCTCCTCCGACGACGGGTTCGCGGAGAAGTAGTGGTCGTTCGCCATGGAAGAACCGTACCGGCCCACCCGTGTGTCCCGGGCGTGGCGGCGGTACCCTGTGGAGAAGATGACGGAAACGAACATGAACGACGGACGGTCCGACGACAGCGCCGAGGGTGTCGTCGAGCGGGTCCTCCGCAACGCGGACTCCCGAGCCTCCTCGGCGATCTTCGCACCGGCCCAGGCGATCCAGACGCGCTCGGTCGACGACCACGACTGGACCGGCGACGGCGACCAGTACGACCGTGAGGACCGGGCCGCCCTGCGCCGGGTCGCCGGTCTCTCCACCGAACTCGAGGACGTCACCGAGGTCGAGTACCGGCAACTCCGGCTCGAGCAGGTCGTCCTCATCGGCGTGTACCCGCAGGGCGATGCGCAGGACGCCGAGAACTCGCTCCGTGAGCTCGCGGCGCTGGCCGAGACGGCCGGTGCGGTGGTGCTCGACGGGCTGCTGCAGCGACGACCCACGCCCGACCCCTCGACCTACCTGGGGAAGGGCAAGGCCGCCGAGCTCGCGATGGTCGTCAAGGCCACCGGCGCCGACACGGTCATCGCGGACACGGAGCTCGCGCCCTCGCAGCGTCGTGCGCTCGAGGACGTCGTGAAGGTCAAGGTGATCGACCGCACGGCCGTGATCCTCGACATCTTCAGCCAGCACGCCTCCACCCGCGAGGGCAAGGCGCAGGTCGAGCTCGCACAGCTCCAGTACTTGCTGCCGCGTCTGCGCGGTTGGGGTGAGTCGATGTCCCGGCAGGCCGGTGGTCAGGTCTCCGGCGGTGCGGGCATGGGTTCCCGTGGTCCCGGTGAGACGAAGATGGAGCTCGACCGCCGGAAGATCCACACCCGGATGGCCAAGCTCCGTCGGCAGATCGCCGGGTTCACCCCGGCGCGTGAGGCCAAGCGTGCCGACCGCGCCCGCAACGAGGTGCCGAGCGTCGCGATCGCGGGCTACACGAACGCCGGCAAGTCCTCGCTGCTGAACCGGCTGACGAGCGCGGGCGTGCTGGTGCAGAACCAGCTGTTCGCGACGCTGGACGCCACGGTCCGCCGGACCGAGAGCACGAAGGGTCGCGAGTTCACGTTCGTCGACACCGTCGGGTTCGTGCGCAACCTGCCGCACCAGCTGGTGGAGGCGTTCCGGTCCACGCTCGAGGAGGTCGGCCAGGCCGACGTCATCGTGCACGTCGTCGACGGCTCGCACCCCGACCCCGCGGCCCAGCTCGCGACGGTCCGGGAGGTCATCGGCGACGTGGGCGCCCGGGACATCCCCGAGGTGGTCGCGTTCAACAAGGCCGACCTGATCGACGAGTCGCAGCGGCTCGTCCTGGTCGGGCTCGTCCCCGACGCGGTGTTCGTCTCGGCGCGCACCGGCGAGGGCGTCCCCGAGCTGCTCGCCGCGATCGAGGAGCGACTGCCCGAACCGGACGTCGACCTCACCGTGGTGATCCCCTACGACCGCGGCGACCTGGTGTCGTCGCTGCACGACTCCGGCGCGGTCGAGTCGACGGAGTACGTCGAGGACGGCACACGTCTGCGGGTGCGCGTCTTCCAGCGCCAGGTCGCGGAGCTCGACCCCTACGTGGTCGCGCCGGTCGCGGCCGGCTAGGACCGGACCAGAGGACGGACGGGAGGCGCGGTGCCGGCTGGCACCGCGCCTCCCGTCCGTCCGTCGTCGCGTCGGACGSGAGCCGGCCAGGCCGCATCGGTCCGGCGTGGCGCGGCCGCTTCGCCTGCTTGCACCGCTACCTACGCGGCGCGGCGCGGCGTGTCGCGCACGCGCGTTGCGCGAGACGCGGGCGCGCCGCACAACGAGAAGCACGTCGCGCCACGTGATCACGTGGTGCGACGTGCCTCTCGTTGTGCGGCGGTACCGCGAGCCGCGCGTGGTCCGCCGCCGCGGCCGCCCACGGCGATCCGCGACCGCGATCGCCTGCGGCGCCGCGGCTAGATGGAGCGGAGGACCGCGACGACCTTGCCGAGCACGGTCGCGGCGTCGCCGAGGATCGGCTCGAACGCCGAGTTCCGCGGGAGCAGCCAGGTGTGCCCGTCGCGCTGGCGGAAGACCTTGACGGTCGCTTCCTCGTCGAGCATGGCGGCGACGATGTCCCCGTTGTCCGCGGTCTGCTGCGAGCGGACGACCACCCAGTCGCCGTCGCAGATCGCGGCGTCGATCATGGACTCGCCGACGACCTTGAGCATGAACAGGTCACCGGTCCCGACGAGCTGTCGGGGGAGCGGCACGAGTTCGTCGACGTGCTGCTCGGCGGTGATCGGGACGCCGGCGGCGATGCGACCGACGAGCGGCACGAGGGTCGTCGCGTCGACGTCCGGGGTGTCCACGTCGAGCGTGGGCTCGTCGACCAGGACCTCGAGCGCGCGGGGGCGGTTCGGGTCGCGGCGGATCCAGCCGCCGAGCTCGAGCTGGCCGAGCTGGTGGGAGACGCTCGAGAGCGAGGACAGGCCGGCCGCGTCGCCGATCTCGCGCATGCTCGGCGGGTAGCCCCGGTTCGCGACCGACGCACGGATCGCGTCGAGGATCGCCTGCTGCTTCGCCGTCAGCGGCTTCTGGCTCCGCAGTTCGTCCGCCACGTCGTCTCGCCCTTCGTCGGTGCCGGAGCCGGTCGGCGGGAATGTCGGTGGTCCCCGCTTGACTCGTCCCAGTCGATCGAAACAGTATCCGACCGCTCCAGGCCGGACAAACACCTGTTCGAGCGTGTCGGCAGAAAATCCCGCAGAAATCTCTCCCTGGGACTTGTGCGAGGTCTGGTTCGAAACTATGTTCGGTACACGACTTCGGTCCACCCGAACGGGAAGGCAAGAACGACATGAGCACCATCGCCATCGCTGACCACCAGCGCTCCGCGACGACCGCCGTCCGTACACGCCTGCGTCTCACGCGCCGCGGACGCATCGTCTTCACGACCCTCGCCGCGATCCCCCTGTTCGCCGCAGTGGCCGTGGCCGTCCTCAACGGTGGACAGGCCTCCGCCGGTGACGCCTCGCGCGCCGGGTCGACGGTCCACTTCGCGACCGTCACCGTGCAGCCGGGGGAGACCCTGTGGCAGCTCGCCGAGGAGACAGCGCCGCAGGCTGACCCCCGCGACTTCGTGCAGGACGTCGTCAGCCTGAACGCGCTCGACGGGTCGTCGCTGCAGGCGGGCGAGCAGATCGCCATCCCGGCGAAGTACACCCACGGCGACTGAGTCGGAGCGTCGGCCCGCGGGCCGCTCGACCGGCTGGCATGACGGGCAGCGCGGGCCGCTCGGCCGGCTGGCATGACGGGCAGCGCGGGCCGCTCGGCCGGCTGGCATGACGGGCAGCGCAGGTCGCTCGACGGTGGCGTGATCGGTCGCCCGTCAGTCACCGTCCGGACGGCCTGGGGCATGCAGCCCCCGTCGGCCTACGATGGATCGGTGGCAACCTCGCTCGACGACCTCCCCATCCGCGACGACCTCCGCGGGCAGAGCCCGTACGGCGCTCCTCAGAAGCACGTGCGTGTGCAGCTCAACGTCAACGAGAACACGCATCCCGTGCCGCAGGACGTCGCCGACGACATCGTCGCGTCCATCCGGCAGGCGCTGACCACGGTCAACCGGTACCCCGACCGCGAGTTCACGGAGCTCCGCGAGTCCCTGGCCGCGTACCTCGGCCACGGACTCACCGCGGAGCAGCTGTGGGCAGCGAACGGCTCGAACGAGGTCCTGCAGCAGCTCCTGCAGGCGTTCGGGGGCCCGGGTCGCTCGGTGCTCGGCTTCCCGCCCACCTACTCGATGCACTCGATCCTCGCGGCCGGCACCGGGACGACCTGGATCCCGGCAGAGCGTGACGACGAGTTCCGGATCTCGCCGGAGACCGTCGTCGCGGCGATCCGGGAGCACCAGCCCGACATCGTGTTCCTCTGCGGGCCGAACAACCCGACCGGGACCCCGCTGTCGATCGACACGATCCGTGCCGCCTACGACGCGACCGACGGCATCGTGATGGTCGACGAGGCGTACGCCGAGTTCATGCCCGCCGACGCCCCGAGCGCTGTGACGCTCCTGCCGGGACGCGAGCGCCTCGTGGTCTCCCGGACGATGAGCAAGGCGTTCGCCTTCGCGGGCGCCCGCGTCGGGTACATGGCAGCCGACCCCGCCGTGGTCGACGCGGTCCGGCTCGTCCGCCTCCCGTACCACCTGTCCGCCCTGACGCAGGCTGCCGCCGTCGCCGCGCTCCGCCACGCCCCGGAGATGCTCGCGATGGTCGATGACATCAAGGAGCAGCGCGACCGCATGGTGACCGAACTGGCCGCGATGGGCTACCGCACCTACGAGACGTGGTCGAACTTCGTGCTGTTCGGCGGTGTGGCCGATCCGAATGCGGCGTTCGAGGCCCTGCTCGAGCAGGACGTCATCGTCCGGGACCTCGGGATCCCGAACCACCTGCGGGTGAGCGCCGGTACCGAGGAGGAGACCACCGCGTTCCTCGAGGCCATGCGCCGCGTCGCCGTCGACCAGCCCCCGGTTAGGGTTGCAGCATGACCGCCCGTACCGCCGCCATCAGCCGGAGCACGAGCGAGTCGAGCATCGAGCTGTCGCTCGACCTGGACGGCACCGGCTCGTCCGACGTCTCGACGAGCGTGCCCTTCTTCGACCACATGCTCACGGCGTTCAGCAAGCACTCGCTGATCGACCTCCGCGTCCGGTCGACGGGTGACACCGACATCGACGTGCACCACACGGTCGAGGACACCGGCATCGTGCTGGGGCAGGCGATCAAGCAGGCCCTCGGCGACCGGTCCGGCATCGGCCGGTACGGTGACGCCCTCGTGCCGCTCGACGAGGCGCTCGCGCAGGCGGTCGTCGACGTGTCCGGCCGCCCGTACCTCGTGCACACCGGAGAGCCCGAGGGCTTCGCGTTCCACCGGATCGGCGGGCACTTCACCGGCTCGATGGTCCGCCACGTCTTCGAGGCGATCACGGTCAACGCGGGCATCACCGTGCACGTCCGGGTGCTCGGCGGTCGCGACCCGCACCACATCGCCGAGGCCGAGTTCAAGGCGTTCGCCCGGGCGATGCGTCGCGCGGTCGAGCTCGACCCCCGCGTCGACGGCATCCCGTCCACCAAGGGAGCATTGTGACCGAGCTGCTGACCGGCGCGAAGCCGGACGTCGTCGTCCTCGACTACGGGTCCGGCAACGTCCACTCGGCCGCCAAGGCACTCGAGCGCGCCGGGGCGAACGTCACCCTCACGGCCGACAAGCAGGCCGCGCTGCGCGCGGACGGTCTCCTGGTCCCCGGCGTCGGCGCGTTCGCCGCGGTCGTCGACCAGCTCGAAGGGGTGCGCGGCGGCGAGATCGTCGACCACCGCCTGGCCGGCGGACGCCCGGTGCTCGGCATCTGCGTCGGCATGCAGGTGATGTTCGCGCGCGGGATCGAGCGCGGGGTCGACGTCGAGGGCCTCGGACAGTGGCCGGGCACGGTCGAGCAGATCGAGGCCGACGTCCTGCCGCACATGGGGTGGAACACGGTCGAGGCCCCGGCCGACTCGGTGCTCTTCGACGGCCTGCACGACGAGCGGTTCTACTTCGTGCACTCCTACGGTGTCACGGACTTCCCGCTCGATGCCTACGGTCCCTTCCGTGCGCCGGGCCTGACCTGGGCCGAGCACGGGCAGCGGTTCGTCGCGGCGGTCGAGAACGGCCCCCTCACGGCGACGCAGTTCCACCCCGAGAAGTCGGGCGAGCCGGGCATCCGGCTCCTCCGGAACTGGGTGCAGTCGCTCTGATGCCCCGGCTCGGCGCCGCGTCGGCTCGGCTCGCTACGAGATGGCGCCTGCGCCGCGGACGCTCCCGGCGCGTGACCGCCGACCAGCCCCGCAGCGCCCGCGCGACCACGCGCAGCGGACGGTGACCAACCGCCCACGCGACCGCCGCGACGAGCGCGACCCGCGCCTCCAGACCGACACCAGCCCGACCGCCGCGACCAGCACGACCGCCACGACCAGCCCGACCGCCGCGACCAGCCCGACCAGCACGACCACCGCGACCACAGCCACCGACCCCCACCGCACCGGAGCCGACAGGACCATGACCGACCTCACCGCGACCCCGCCCCTCGTCCTGCTCCCCGCCGTCGACGTCGTCGACGGCCAGGCCGTCCGCCTCACGCAGGGCGAGGCCGGCAGCGAGACGTCGTACGGCGACCCGGTCGCCGCCGCCCGCACCTGGCGCGACCAGGGCGCGGAGTGGATCCACCTCGTCGACCTCGACGCGGCGTTCGGCCGTGGCGACAACCGCCGCCTGATCGCGAAGGCGGTCCGCGAGGTCGAGGGCGTGTCGGTCGAGCTCTCCGGCGGGATCCGCGACGACGCCTCGCTCGAGGCGGCCCTCGCGACCGGGGCGGCCCGGGTGAACCTCGGCACCGCGGCGCTCGAGGACCCGGCGTGGGCGGCCCGGGTGATCGGTGAGTACGGCGACCAGATCGCGGTCGGCCTCGACGTCCGCGGCACGACGCTCGCGAGCCGCGGCTGGACCGAGGACGCCGGTGACCTGTGGGAGGTGCTCGACCGCCTCGAGGCCGCCGGCTGCTCGCGCTACGTCGTGACCGACGTCACGAAGGACGGCACGCTCCAGGGCCCGAACGTCGACCTGCTGCGCGAGGTCTGCGACCGCACCGACCAGCCCGTCGTGGCCTCGGGTGGCATCTCGACGCTCGACGACCTCCGTGCGCTGCGCGAGCTGGTGCCGCACGGCCTCGAGGGCGCCATCATCGGCAAGGCGCTCTACTCGGGCGCGTTCACCCTGCCGGCCGCCCTCGACGTCGCCGGGGAGTAACGCCGTGGCGGGCATCTCGAACGGCCGCGGCACCGGTCCCGACGCCGGCGCGGACGCATCGGGGACCGCCGCCGGCGCGGGCGCACCGGGGGCCGCCGCACCGGACGACGCGCACACGCCCGGTGGTGCCGGCGACTCGGCCGGGAACCCGTGGGCCGGGCGGACGTTCGACCACCACGACGAGGCCTACGCCGACGACGACGGCCTGGCCGACCCCGCCGTGGTCGCCGCGGTCCTCGCGTTGCAGCAGGGCGCGTCGCAGCGGGGCGTGGTGGACGCGCTCCGCTCGGCCCGGCTGCTCATCCCGCTCGTCGCGCAGGCCGGCGACGTCGGGCACACGCCCGACGGTCGGCTCGTCGACAAGACCCAGGAGCTGTCGATCGTCACGGTCGCCGGTCCCGACGGCCGCAGCGTCATGCCGGCGTTCACCTCGGCCGAGGCGATGCGGTCCTGGGACCCCGCCGCCCGTCCGGTGCCCGCGGACTCGCGGCGCGTGGCGATGGCCGCGGCGAGCGAGGAGACGCAGCTCGTCGTGCTCGACCCGACCGCGCCGACCGAGTTCGTGCTCCGCCGGCCGGCCGTGTGGGCGATCGGGCAGGACCTGCCGTGGACGCCCTGCTTCGAGGACCCGGAGGTCGCGCAGGCGTTCGCGGACTCGATCGTCGGCGAGGACGCCGTCGCCCGTGTCGAGCTGTCGCCGGGGGACCCGCTCGGCCGGTTCGCGGGTGCCGAACTGACGGTCGGGCTCGCGCTGCGGCCGGGGCTCGACCAGACGGCGGTGCAGCAGCTCGTCGGCCGGCTGCAGGAGCGTTGGACGGCGGACGCCGTCATCGCCGACCGGGTGGACAGCATGCGGGTGGCCCTCCGCCCTGCCTGACGGCCGGCGCGGGTCGCCTCCGGTGGACGGCTCGCCCGACCGTCGGCGCGGGTCGCCTCCGGTGGACGGCTCGCCTGACCGCCGGCCGGGAGGCGCGGGTCGTCCCCGGCGGACCGGCTCTGGTCGGCAGGTGGTGCCGTCCGGTGCGCGTGCGGAAGCCCCGGCGGTGCGCCCGGCGCGGTGCCGGGTCGCCGGTACCATGACGGGGTGAGCACGAACCCGACGACCAGGCCTGGAACCGGCGATCCCGCGGTCGGCCCCACCGGCCGTCCCCGGCGCGAGTTCCCGGTGCCCGAGGAACTCGACGGCCACGGCCCGGCTCGCATCATCGCGCTGTGCAACCAGAAGGGCGGCGTCGGCAAGACCACGACGTCGATCAACCTCGGTGCGGCGCTCGCGGAGTACGGCCGCCGCGTCCTCGCCGTGGACTTCGACCCGCAGGGCGCGCTCTCCGCGGGGCTCGGGGTCCGGACCCACGACATCCCGACGGTCTACGACCTGCTGATGGGTTCCGTGAAGGACCCGAACCAGATCATCCAGCCGACGAACACGCCGGGGCTCGACGTCATCCCGGCCAACATCGACCTGTCCGCGGCCGAGGTGCACCTGGTCAACGAGGTCGCCCGCGAGCAGATCCTGGCGAGCGTCCTCCGCAAGGTCTCGAACGACTACGACCTGATCCTCGTCGACTGCCAGCCCTCGCTCGGGCTCCTCACCGTGAACGCCCTGACCGCGGCGCACGGTGTGCTCATCCCGCTCGAGTGCGAGTTCTTCGCGCTGCGCGGTGTGGCGCTGCTCATCGAGACGATCGACAAGGTGCGCGACCGGCTCAACCCGGCGCTCCGGCTCGACGGCATCCTCGCCACCATGTACGACTCGCGCACACTGCACTCGCGCGAGGTCATGGAGCGCGTCGTCGAGACCTTCGACGACCGCGTGCTCGACACGGTCATCAACCGCACCGTGAAGTTCCCGGACGCCACGGTGTCGGCGCGCCCGATCACCCAGACCGCGCCGGACCACGCCGCCGCGCACGCGTACCGGCAGTTGGCGCGGGAGCTCGTCCAGCGTGGCGCCGTCGCCTGACGCCGCCTCTGCTCGGTCGGCCGACGCGCCGGCCGGCACCACGACGGCGCCCGGTTTCCGGGTGCGGCTGCGCAACTTCGACGGACCGTTCGACCTGCTGCTGTCGCTCATCACGAAGCACGAGCTCGACATCACCGAGGTGTCGCTCGGCGCCGTGACGGGGGAGTTCATCGCCTACGTGCGCCAGGCGGAGTCGGCGGACGAGCTCGACGAGGCCAGCGAGTTCCTCGTCGTGGCCGCGACCCTGCTCGACCTGAAGATCGCCGGCCTCCTGCCGCAGGGCGAACTCGTCGACGCCGAGGACGTCGCCCTGTTGGAGGCCCGCGACCTGCTGTTCGCACGACTGCTGCAGTACCGGGCGTTCAAGCAGGCGGCCGAGTGGTTCGGCGAGCGGTGGCTGACCGAGTCCCGCCGTCACGTCCGCCGAGTGCGCCTGGAGGAACGGTTCCGCGCGCGGACGCCCGAGCTCGTGTGGACCCTGTCGGTGCAGGACTTCGCCGCGATCGCCACGCTCGCCTTCGCGCCGCGTGAGCTGCCGACCGTCGGGCTCGACCACCTGCACGCACCGCTCGTCAGCATCCGTGAGCAGGCCGCCATCGTCGTGTCGATCCTGCGGACGCGCGCCGACGAGGACGTCCCGTTCCGCGAACTGGTCGCGGGCGTCTCGGAGACGGGTATCGTGGTGGCTCGCTTCCTGGCGATCCTGGAGCTGTACCGGAACGCGTCGATCTCGTTCGAGCAGTTCGAACCGCTGGGGGAGCTGACACTCCGGTGGACCGCCGAGGACTGGTCCGACGAGAGCCTCGCCGACCTGGGAGCCGACTATGACGGATGACGCCGTGCCGCACGACGCGGCTGCCGTCGCGCGCCACGGCGGCGCCGGTGCCGAACCCGGGGGAGCGGACGAGGTCGCCGACGCCGCCGCGATCGAGCACGAGCTGCGCGCGGGGGCCGATGCCGCACCCGAGCCGGACCCCGACGAGGGCCGTCGTGCGCCCGTCGACGTCCCCGTCGACCGGCAACTCGAGGCGATCCTGATGATCGCCGACGAGCCGCAGTCGCCCGTCGCCCTCGCGGCCGCGGTCGGCGCACCGGTCCCGGTCGTGCGCCAGGCCCTCGAACGGCTCGTCGCCGACTTCGACGGCGTCGCCGGCACCGTCCGACGTGGCTTCGAGCTGCGCGAGGTCGGCGGTGGCTGGCGCTTCTACGTGCGCGAGGAGCTCGACGCCGTCGTGGAGCAGTTCGTCGAGGCGGAGCGCCCGGCGCGGCTGTCCCAGGCGGCGCTCGAGACCCTGGCCGTCGTGGCCTACAAGCAACCGATCACCCGGTCACAGATCGCCTCGATCCGGGCCGTGAACGTGGACGGCGTGGTCCGCACGCTCGTCGCGCGCGGCCTCATCGAGGAGTCGTTCACCGACGCCGAGACCGGCGCGATCAACTACATCACGTCCGGGCTGCTGCTCCAGCAGCTCGGAATCAACTCGCTCGACGAGCTGCCGCTGATCTCTCCACTCCTGGAGGACGGAACGGGCGGCTTCGGGCAGGACGAAGGGATCCCCGATGGCCGCGTTTGAGGACGGACGACGAGGTGGGCCGCGCGGCGGCTCCGCAGGACGGTCGGGAGGCGCGCCCCGCGACCGCGACGGCGGCTCCGGTCGGTCGGGTGGCCGGCCCGGTGAGGACCGTGGCGGGTACCGCGGACGCGACGAGCGGTCCGGTGGCGACCGTGGTGGGTACCAGGGTCGCGACGACCGCTCCGGCGGGGGCTACCGCGGTCGTGACGAGCGTCCCGCCGGTGGCGGGTACCGGGGTCGTGACGAGCGTCCCGCCGGTGGCGGGTACCGCGGCCGTGATGAGCGTCCCGCCGGTGGCGGATACCGCGGTCGTGACGAGCGTCCCGCCGGTGGCGGGTACCGCGGTCGTGACGAGCGTCCGTCCGGTGGTGACCGTGGTGGGTACCAGGGTCGTGACGACCGCTCCGGTGGCGGCTACCGCGGGCGCGACGAGCGTTCCGCCGGAGGTGGGTACCAGGGCCGCGACGACCGCTCCGGCGGTGGGTACCGCGGACGTGACGAGCGTCCGGCCGGTGGTGGCTACCGGGGTCGTGACGACCGTTCCGGTGGCGACCGTGGTGGGTACCAGGGTCGTGACGACCGCTCCGGCGGTGGGTACCGCGGACGTGACGAGCGTCCGGCCGGTGGTGGCTACCGGGGTCGGGACGAGCGTCCGTCCGGTGGTGACCGTGGTGGGTACCAGGGTCGGGACGACCGTTCCGGTGGCGGCTACCGCGGCCGTGACGAGCGTCCGGCCGGTGGTGGCTACCAGGGTCGGGACGACCGGTCCGGTGGTGGCTACCGGGGTCGTGACGAGCGTCCTGCCGGCGGCGGCTCCCGCGGCCGTGACGACCGTGCCGGCGGCGGCGGCGGCGACCGCGGTCGCTTCGTCGGCCGTGAGGACGACCGACGCGGTGGTGACCGTGGTGGCTTCGTGCGCCGCGAGGACGACCGTGGCGGGTACCGGGGTCGTGACGACCGTTCCGGTGGCGGTGACCGTGGTGGGTACCGGGGTCGGGACGACCGTTCCGGCGGCGGTGACCGTGGTGGGTACCGCGGCCGTGACGAGCGTTCCGGTGGCGGTGACCGTGGTGGGTACCGCGGCCGTGACGACCGCGGCGGCGACCGTCGCCCCACGGGCGGCCGCGACGACCGTCGTGACGACCGCCGGGACCCGGCCCGCGAGGACCGTCGCACGCCCGACGGGCGCCCCAGCACGGTCTGGCACAACGGCCGCCGGTACGTCGGCGGCACCACGACGGCGCGCAACGGCGACCGCCAGGGCGCCTCGGCGCAGCGCGACACCGCCCGCCGCACGACGCCGCGCCCGGAGGGCGCCCGCGACGAGCACGGACTGCCGGTCGAGGGCACGCCCGAGCGGCCGCTGATCCCGGACTGGGACGCGTCCGAGGCGACGTCGACCGCCGGGGGCGAGGCGAGCCTCCAGGCCGACGGTGAGCGCCTGCAGAAGGTGATCGCCGCTGCGGGCGTGGCGTCCCGACGCGTCGCGGAGAACCTGATCGTCGAGGGCCGCGTGACGGTCAACGGCGAGGTCGTGGACGCGCTCGGCCGCCGGGTCGACCCGGCAACCGACGAGATCGCCGTCGACGGTCTGCCGGTGCAGATCGACTCCTCGCGACGGTACGTGCTCCTCAACAAGCCGACCGGCATGGTGTCGAGCCTGCAGGACGAGCGCGGCCGACGCGACCTGTCCGAGTACGTCGACCGCTACGAGGAGCGCCTGTTCAACGTGGGTCGCCTCGATGCCGAGACGTCGGGCCTCCTGCTGCTGACGAACGACGGCGACCTGGCACACGTGCTCGCCCACCCGTCGTTCGGCGTCGCCAAGACCTACATCGCGAAGGTGCACGGCAACGTGAACCCTGCCGTCGTGCAGCGGCTGCTCGAGGGCGTCGACCTCGAGGACGGGCCGATCGCGGCGGACAAGGTGCGGCTCATCGAGTCGTCCCGCGGCGAGTCCCTGGTCGAGGTCACGCTGCACTCGGGCCGCAACCGGATCGTCCGGCGCATGTTCGAGGCGGTCGACCACCCGGTCATCGAGCTCGTCCGGCGGTCGTTCGGTCCGCTCCAGCTCGGGTCGCTGCCGATCGGCAAGACGCGCGAGCTCTCCAAGGTCGAGCTCGGGGGACTGCTCCGCATGGCCCGCGAGGCGAAGGGGACGGCGCAGGACGACGCAGACGAGGAGTCGACGGACTGACGCTCGGTAGGCTGGCGGGGTGACCGACACCCCCGCCGTGCCCGCCGACGTCGACCGACGCCTCCGCGGACCGGTCCGGATCGTCGGCGCCGGCCTGCTCGGGGCGTCGATCGGCCTGGCGCTCCGCGAGAAGGGCGTGGACGTCGTCCTCGACGACGTCTCGCCCGCAGCCCTCGCGCTCGCCGTCGACTACGGCGCCGGCCGACGCCCCGCCGACGGCGACGCCCCCGAACTCGTGGTCGTCGCGGTGCCCCCGGACGTCGTGGCGACGGTCGTCGAACGGGAACTCGCGGCCTGGCCCCGCGCGATCGTCACCGACGTCGCCAGCGTCAAGACGGGACCGCTCGAGCGGCTGCTCGCCGCCGGAGCCGACGTCGGCCGGTACATCGGCTCGCACCCGATGGCCGGACGCGAGCGGAGCGGTCCGACCGCCGCCCGCGCCGACCTGTTCGTCGGACGCCCCTGGGTGATCGCCGGGCACGACGCGATCTCCTACCAGCGTGCGGCGGTCGTCGAGGACCTCGCGCTCGACGTCGGTGCGACGGTCGTGCCGATGGACCCCGAGGCGCACGACCTCGCGGTGGCGTACGTGTCCCACGCCCCGCAGCTCGTCTCGACGCTCATGGCGGCGCGGCTGCAGGCGGCACCGGACGGGTCGCTCGACCTGGCCGGCGGCGGGGTCCGCGACGTCACCCGGATCGCCGCGAGCGACCCCGGCCTGTGGGTGCAGATCATCGGCGCGAACGCGGGGCACATCCGCCCCGTGCTCACCGACCTGCGCGACGACCTCGACCGGGTGATCGCGGCGCTCGGCGACCCGGACGCCGCGGGCGCGCCCCGAACGATCGCCGAGACGATCGCCGCCGGCAACCGCGGGGTCGAGCGGCTGCCCGGCAAGCACGGCACCACGAAGCGCTTCGCCCGGGTGGTCGTCCTCGTCGACGACACCCCGGGCCAGATCGCCGCGCTCCTCGCGTTCATCGGGGAGATCGGCATCAACCTCGAGGACATGCGCCTCGAGCACTCACCGGGCGCACCGATCGGCATCGTCGAGGTGTCGGTCGTGCCCGAGCAGGAACAGCGACTCGTCGAGGAACTCGAGGGTCGCGGATGGAGGATCGCAGCAGCATGGGCCTGAACAACGAGACGACCCCGACCGCGCACGACTCCGGCGTCACCGGCGGTCCGGACGGGCCCGACACCGGGCTGCCGACACCGGGGAACCCCACCGGGCCGCTCGGCGGCGGCGACGTCGCCGGTGGGCTGGACGGGCAGGGCGGCGGCGAGCCCGGCTCGACGAGCGCCCCGGTCCCGTCCGGGTTGCCCGCGGGTGCCTTCGTCGCGAAGACCGTCATCGCCGTCGACGGCCCGGCCGGCAGCGGCAAGTCGAGCGTCTCCCGTGCGGCCGCACGCGTGCTCGGCTTCGGCTACCAGGACACCGGGGCCGCGTACCGCGCCCTCGCCTGGCACGCGCTGCAGCAGCGCGTCGACCTGGACGACCCGGCGGCCGTCCTCGCGAGCTGGGACACCTTCGACTACGCGATCGGCACCGACCCCGACGACTACTTCGTCCGCGTGGGCGACACCGACGTGACCGACGCGATCCGCACGCCCGAGGTCACCGCAGCCGTCGCCCACATCGCGAAGCTCCCGGAGGTCCGCGAGCGGCTCGTCCAGCTCTTCCGCCAGGTCATGCGGAAGGCCGACGCGCAGGGCATCATCACCGAGGGACGCGACATCACGACCGTCGTCGCACCCGACGCCGAGGTCCGGATCCTGCTGACCGCCGACGAGTCGGTTAGGATGGCCCGACGCTCGGCTGAGGTCACGACCCAGTCGGCCGCCGAGACCTCCGCCGCACTCGCCCGACGCGACGCGGCGGACGCGAAGGTCGTCGACTTCATGAACGCCGCGGACGGTGTCACGACGCTCGACTCCACCGACCTCGACTTCGACCAGACCGTCCAGGCGGTCGTCGACCTGGCCCGAGCGGCCACGCACTGACGCGAGACCGGGCGCCGTCCGGTCACCACGACCGGGCAGCCGGTCACCAGGACCGGGCAGTCCGGTCACCAGGACCGGGCAGCCGGTCACCAGGACCGGTTCCCCGGCCACCACGGCCGGGGGACCGGCCCGGCCGGGAACGGCCACCGACACCGCGGCCCGACCGCACACGAGGAAACGACATGGCCCAACAGGACAGCCCCGACAACGACGACTTCCCGGAGTACGACGACGCCCTGGGTGAGCGGCTCGCCGGTCTCGACGAGGCCGAGGCCGACCAGCGGGCGGACGCGCTCCGCGCCGGCCTGGACGAGTACGAGCTCGACGACGAGGACGTCGCGCTCCTCGACGCCGGCACCATCGGCGAGGACGGCCTGCACTACCTGCCTGCCTACCCGGTGCTCGCGATCGTCGGACGGCCGAACGTCGGCAAGTCCGCGCTCGTCAACCGCATCATCGGTCGCCGCGAGGCCGTCGTCCAGGACGTCCCCGGCGTCACCCGCGACCGCGTCTCGTACAAGGCCGAGTGGAACGACAAGCGATTCACCCTCGTCGACACCGGCGGGTGGGAGCCCGACGCCCGCGGCATCAACGCCTCGGTCGCCGCCCAGGCCGAGGTCGCGGTCGACCTCGCCGACGCCGTCCTGTTCGTCGTCGACGTCACGGTCGGCATCACCGCGACCGACGAACACGTCGTGAAGATGCTGCGCGGCACCGACCGCCCGGTCATCGTCGCCGCCAACAAGGCCGATGACGACCGTCGCGACCTCGACGCGTTCGAGCTCTGGAACCTGGGTCTCGGCGAGCCGCACCCGGTCTCGGCGCTGCACGGCCGCGGCGTCGCGGACCTGATGGACCTCATCATCAAGACGCTCCCCGACACGTCGGCCGTCGCCAAGCAGGAGGTCGGCGGGCCCCGACGCGTCGCCATCCTGGGCCGCCCGAACGTCGGCAAGAGCTCGCTGCTCAACAAGGCGGCGGGCGAGGAGCGCGTGGTCGTCAACGACCTCGCCGGCACCACCCGCGACCCGGTCGACGAGCAGATCGAGCTCGGCGGCAAGATCTGGCGCTTCGTCGACACCGCGGGCATCCGCAAGCGCGTGCACCTGCAGCAGGGCGCCGACTTCTACGCGTCGCTCCGCACCACCGCGGCGCTCGAGAAGGCCGAGGTCGCGGTCGTCGTGCTCGACGTCACCGAACCCGTGTCGACGCAGGACCTCCGCATCATCGACCTGGTGCTCGAGTCCGGCCGGGCACTCGTCCTGGCCTACAACAAGTGGGACCTGCTCGACGACGACCGCCGCCGCTACCTGGAGCGCGAGATCGAGCAGGACCTGGCGCACGTCGCCTGGGCCCCGCGCGTGAACATCTCCGCACGCACCGGACGCCACCTCGAGAAGCTCGTCCCGGCCCTCGAGACCGCGCTCGAGTCGTGGGACACCCGCATCCCGACCGGCAAGGTCAACGCCTTCATCGCCGAGCTCGTGCAGGAGCACCCGCACCCGGTCCGCGGCGGCAAGCAGCCCCGCATCCTGTTCGGGACCCAGGCGTCGAGCCAGCCGCCGACGTTCGTCCTGTTCACGTCGGCGTTCCTCGACCCGCAGTACCGCCGCTTCATCACGCGCCGTCTGCGCGAGGTGTGGGGCTTCTCGGGTACCCCGATCAACGTGAACATGCGGGTGCGCGAGCGCCGGAAGCGCAC
This sequence comes from Curtobacterium sp. UCD-KPL2560, assembly GCF_001705035.1. Classification (GTDB taxonomy): domain Bacteria; phylum Actinomycetota; class Actinomycetes; order Actinomycetales; family Microbacteriaceae; genus Curtobacterium. The sequence continues at coordinate 65,704 of NZ_MCIG01000004.1, forward strand.
CTGATCCGAGCGGATCCGGACGAGACACGGCGAGTGGCGGTCATCCCGTCACTCGCCGTCGTCGTCCGGGCGGCGGGCGGTGGACCGCGGTCGTCTGCGTGGTCTGCGAACGTCGGGTGCGCGGCGGACGGGAGGCGCGGTGTCGGACCGCCCCGCCGGATGCGGCACCATGGACTCGTGCGTCTCCCCGTCCTCGCCGACCGTCTGTGGTGTCGGCTGCACCTCGACCGCCTGGCCGGCGGTCGCCAGGCCGAGTACGTCATCCGCGAGGACATGCTCGCCCACCCCGACACCGTGCGGTCGTTCCGGTGGATCCGCTGGCTGCTCGTCGGTGAGACCGTCGTCGGGCTCGCCGCCATCGTGATCGCCGTGCTGCTCACCCGTGCGGGTGAGACCGTCGCATGGGCGGTGTGGTTCCGCGCGACCGTGGTGCTGCTCATCACCCTGACGCTCTACGTGTTCGCGTGGCGCGCGCAGTTGGGCTACTACTGGGCGTACCAGCGAGTGCGGCTCTTCAGCCGGATCTTCCCGATCGTGACGCTCGTCGTCGCAGCGATCCCCGGGCTCTACCCGTTCTGGATGGTCATCGAGCAGATCGTCTTCTCGCTGCTTATGATCGGGATCGGCGACGTCCTGACGAGCGACCACATGCGATCGACGTTCCCGAAGCCGGACCGCGCGCGGGTGACGGGTCGGCACTAGTCGTCGCGGAGCACGCCCGCGACGACCAGGGGACAACGGGAGCCAGGTGGGTCCGAGGCGCGCGGAGCAGGGTCGACGCATGACGAACGACACGCTCCCCGGGGGCACGTACGACCTCGGCGACCTCGAGGTCACCCGCTTCGGCTACGGCGCCATGCAGCTCGCGGGCCCGCAGGTCTTCGGACCGCCCGAGGACCGCGACGAAGCCGTCCGGGTCCTCCGCACCGCCGTCGAGCTCGGGGTCACGCACATCGACACCGCGGACTTCTACGGCCCGCACGTCACGAACGAGATCATCCGCGAGGCCCTGCACCCGTACCCGGACGACCTGCACATCGTCACGAAGGTCGGCAGTCGGCGGAACGCGAAGGGACAGTGGCCGCCGGCGCGGAAGCCCGAGCAGCTGGTCGAGGACGTGCACGCGAACCTCGAGCGTCTCGGCGTCGAGCAGCTCGACGTCGTCAACCTCCGCGTCGGCGGCTTCGACGCGCCCGAGCCCGGCAGCATCGCGCCGCAGTTCGAGGCGCTGGCCGAACTCCGGCAGCAGGGGCTCATCCGGCACCTCGGCCTGTCGACCGTCACCGGCGCGCAGCTCGTCGAGGCGCTCGCCATCGCTCCGGTCGTGTGCGTGCAGAACATGTACAACGTCGCGCAGCGAGCCGACGACGACCTGGTCGACCTGACCGCGGCCGAGGGGATCGCCTTCGTGCCCTACTTCCCGCTCGGCGGGTTCTCGCCCATCCAGTCGAGCGCGCTCGACACCGTCGCGGAGCGCCTGGGGGAGTCGCGGCTGTCGGTCGCGCTCGCCTGGCTGCTGCAGCGCTCGCCGAACATCCTGCTCATCCCGGGCACGTCGTCGGTCGAGCACCTGCGCGCGAACGTCGCCGGCGCGGGCATCACCCTGCCGGCGGACGCGCTCGCCGAGCTGGACGCCATCGGCGCCGCCTGACGCGTCGGGGGCGCGGGTGCCGGTCGCCTGCGCCGGTGTGGAACGGCCCGGCACCGACGTCCGCACAACCAGAAGCGCGTCGCACCACGCGATTCCGTGGTGCGACGTGCTCCCGGTTGTGCGGGAGCACTCCGCGCCGCGGGACGGTCATGACGGTGCGCGGGGGCGGTACGCACGGCCGTGCGGACGTCTGCACAAGCGAAAGCACGTCGCGCCACGCGATTCCGTGGTGCGACGTGCTCCCGGTTGTTCGGAAGCATTCCGCGCCGCTGAAGAGCGGGACGGCCGCCGGGCCGACGCGGGATCGAAGGACGGCGGGACGGCGGGAGCGGTCCGGCGGTCACGGGGCGGCGGTCGCCGGGCGGCGCATGCGGCCGTGCGAACGTCCGCACAAGCGAAAGCACGTCGCGCCACGCGATTACGTGGTGCGACGTGCTTTTCGTTGTTCGGGAGCATCTCGCGCCGCGGGACGGCGGGAGCCGCGCGACCGACGAGGACCGCGGGTGGCGCGCTGCCACTGGTGGCGCGCAGCCGGGACCGCCGGGCTCAGGCCACCGTCGCGAGGGCGAACGGCAGCACGGCGTCCGCTCCCGCCCGCCGGAGCTCGCGGCCCGCGACGGTCACGGTCCAGCGGCTGTCGACCAGGTCGTCGACCAGGAGCACCGGGCCCTCGTGCGCCTGCAACGCCGATGCCAGTGCGGGGTCGACCACGAACGTGTCCCAGACGCCGGACAACCGGTAGGCGCTGTTCGTCGCACCGTCCCCGCGCGGCTCACCGCCGTTGCGCCCGAGCGTCCCGAGGAACTGCAACCGCCCGATCGAGGACAGTGCCTGCGCCAGGGACCCGACGAGCTCCGGCCGGGACCGCGAGCTCATCGCGACGACGCCGGTCGGGCGCACGGCCCACGGCCAGTCCTTGAGCGCCCGGATGCAGCCGTCGACGAGTTCGCGCGACACCGGGGCGTCGGGCGTCGACGGCGAGAACAGCGCACGCAGCGGGCCGCCCCAGCCGAGGTCGGTGAGCCTGGCGACGGCACGCCCGGGTTCGACGAGTTCACCGGCCGGGATGCGGCCCTTCACCGGGACGCCGAGGGACGCCATGCCCGACGGCCACTGCGCCCGCGGTGCGATCTCCACGCCCACGGTGTCGAGCGCCGCGGCCGCTCCCGAGGCGTCGGAGTCGGACACCGCCGTCGGGAACCAGACCCCGGCGCAGTTGTCGCACCGCCCGCACGGTTCCGCCGACGGGTCGTCGAGGTCCTGCTGCAGGAGCTGCATGCGGCACGCCGAAGTCGACTCGTAGTCGAGCATCGAGGCTGCCTCGGCCTCGCGCGCCGCGGCGACCCGCTGGTACCGGGCGGCGTCGTACTCCCACGGTTGCCCGGTCGCGACCCAGCCGCCGGCGACCCGTCGCACCGCGCCGTCGACGTCGAGCACCTTGAGCAGGAGTTCGAGCGTGGACCGCTTGATGTCGACGAGCCCTTCGAGCGCGACGGTCGACATCGCCGAGTCGGTCGACAGTGCGCCGAGGACGGCGGCAGCGCGGGACTCGGTCGGCATCGACGCGCTCGCGAAGTACTGCCAGATCTCACGGTCCTCGCGCCCGGGCAGCAGCAGGACGTCGGCGTTGTCGGTGGCGCGGCCGGCGCGACCGATCTGCTGGTAGTAGGCGACCGGCGACGACGGCGCCCCGACGTGCACCACGAAGCCGAGGTCGGGCTTGTCGAAGCCCATGCCGAGCGCGCTCGTGGCGACGAGGGCCTTCAGCTCGTTGCCCTTGAGCTGCTGTTCGAGCTGCTCGCGTTCCTCGGTGTCGGTGCGGCCCGTGTACGCCCGCACCGCGTACCCGTTGTCGCGCAGGAGGCGGGCGATGTCCTCGGCCGCCGAGACGGTGAGCGTGTAGATGATGCCGCTGCCCGGCAGGTCGCCGAGGTGCGCGAGCAGCCACCCGAGCCGCTGGCGGGCATCGGGCAGGGTCAGCACGCCCAGCCGCAGCGACGACCGCGCCAGGGACCCGCGGATCGTGAACACCGGGTCGTCGGGGCCGGCGGTGAGCTGTTCGGCGACGTCCTCGACCACGCGCTCGTTGGCGGTCGCCGTCGTCGCGAGGACGGGCACCCCGTGCGGCAGCGACCGGATGAGCTCGGCGAGCCGGCGGTAGTCGGGTCGGAAGTCGTGCCCCCAGTCGGAGATGCAGTGCGCCTCGTCGACCACGAGCATGCCCATCCGCGCGATCAGCGTCGGGAGTTGTTCGTCGCGGAACCGCGGGTTGTTGAGGCGTTCCGGGGAGACGAGCAGCACGTCGACCTCGTCACGGGCGAGCGCCGCCTGTGTGTCGGACCACTCGTGCGCGTTCGCGGAGTTGATCGACACCGCACGGACGCCCGCGCGTGCTGCGGCGGCCACCTGGTCGCGCATGAGCGCCAGCAGCGGCGAGACGAGGACGGTCGGGCCACCCCCGCGGCGCCGCAGCAGCAGCGTGGCGAGGAAGTACACGGCGGACTTGCCCCACCCGGTGCGCTGCACGACGAGGGCCCGCTGCCGGTGCTCGACGAGGGCCGAGATCGCCTCGAGCTGTCCGGGGTGGAACACCGCGTCGGCGCGGCCGGTGAGCGCCGCGAGCGCCTGCTGGGCCTCGGCGGCGATGTCTGCGGAGGGCGGGGCGGTCGGTTCCATGCCCCCATGCTGTCAGGACCCGCCGACGCGACGCATGTCGCGCCTCCCGGCTGTGGACGGAACCGACCGCCCAGCGAGCTGTGGAGGACGACGCTGCCGAACCAGCAGCCGAAGCCGCGGCCGCAGCCCTCAGAGGTGGAAGCCCGCCCGCTCCAGGTCTGCCCGGAACGTCGCCGCGAGCACCTGCTGCCCCGCGACCGTCGGGTGCTCGCTGTCCGCCTGCAGCCAGTCGGCGTGCCCGGCGAGCGGCTGCCCGACGTCGATGTACGTGCCACCGACGCTCGTCACCGCCTGCTGCAGCGCCGAGCTCGTCTGGGCGACCTCGGCGGGCACGTCGCCGGGCTGGTCCCACAGGGTGCTGAGCCCGACGATCGTGGCGCCCGGCATCGCCTGGTGGATCTGCGCGACGGTCTGCTGCGTCGCCTGTGCGACGGTCGTCGGGTCGGAGTCGAAGTCGTTGTCGGAGGACTGCACGACGACGAGCTCGGGCTTCGCAGTGACGGCGCGCGGCACCAGTCCGGCGAAGTCGGTGCCGCAGTCGCCGACCGAGACGAAGCCAGCGCCGCTGCACGAGTCGTTCGCGACCTGCGCGCCGGTCTGCTGCCCGAGGACCGCCGGCCAGGCGTCCGCGGCGTCGTCGAGGCCGTACCCGGCCATGATCGAGTCGCCGATCACCACGACGTCGGAGTCGATCGTGAAGGGCGCGAGGGTCGGGGTCGGTGACGCCGTCGGGCTCGCCGAGGCGATGCGCTCCGCGGACGCGGCGGCGACGTGCCCCGAGGCGGCGTGCCAGCCGACCACGCCGAGCACGGACACCGCGACCGTGACGACCACGGCGGCGAGGAACGGACGGGTGAGGGGCACGTCATCGACTGTAGATGCGTGTGCGCGCCGGTGCCCGGCTCCTGTGACGACTGCTGGGAGCCTCTGACCTGCGTCATGGGGAGCGGGGGACACGCGGCGGTCCTGGGAACGCGACGGTGGCCGTCTCGTAGACAGGGAGCATGCAGGACGCCCCCAATGCCTCGGACGACCCGGCCGACCCTCCGGTCATCGGGCCGGTCGACGCGCCCGCCGTGCACTGCGTGACGCTCAACCTGCGCCGCCGCGTGCCGCGGCCGGCCGGGCACCCGGACGCGTGGGAACGACGACGGGACGCGGTGGCCGCGCTCGTCACCTCCGAAGCGCCCACCGTCCTCGCCGTCCAGGAGGCGCTGCCCACCCAGGTCGCGGACCTCACGGCCCGCACGGGGTCGCGCTGGGAACCGGTCGTCGTCGGGCGCGGTGCCCGTGGTGGCGGCGAGGCGGTCGGGCTCCTGACCGACCGCGAGCGCGTCCGCGTCGTCGAACAGCGTACGTGGGCACTGTCCCGCACGCCCTCGCGGCCTGGGTCTCGTTCGTGGGCCACGGCCTTCCCACGGCACGCCGTCGGCGCCGTGCTCGACGACCTGGCGACCGGGACCCGGTTCCTCGCCGTCGCCACCCACCTCGACGTCGTGTCACCGTGGGCGCGGCTGCGCGGTGCGCAGCTGCTCGGGCGGATCGTGCGGGACGGCGGCCTGCCCGCCGTCGTGATGGCCGACTGGAACTGCCCGGCCGGTTCCGCGCCCTGGCGGGCACTGGCGGAGGCGGGCGTCACGGACACCTGGAGCCGCGCCTCCCGGGCGGTCACCGAGCCCTACGGGACGTACCCGCACTACGGGAGTCCCCGCGTCGGAGGGCCGCGCATCGACGGTGTGCTGGCGACCGGCGACGCCGTCGTCGAGCGCGCCGCGGTCTCGACGCGGCGACCCGGCGGCGCCTGGCCGTCCGACCACGCCGCCGTGCACGCCGTCCTGCGGTGGACACCGTGATCGCGACGCTCGGCACGACGTTCCTGCGCCCGAGGTTCCTGCCCGCCGACGTCGTGCGCGCGCTGACCCTGGTGAGCCTGCCGATCGCGACGATCGGGTGGGGGAGCACGTCGTTCGCGGTGATGTCGCTCGCGCTGTTCGGGGTCGTGCTGCCGCGGATGCTCGGCCTGCGACAGGCGTTCGACGTCGCGGTGTGCCTGCTCGTGCTGCTCGCCGGGTGGTCGAGCGCGCTCGAGTGGTACACCTCGGTGTTCCTGTGGGACAAGTTCGTGCACGTCGTGCTGACCGGGCTGCTCGCGGCCCTGCTCGCGGTCATCGCGGCCGACCTGCGGCTCGTCCCGCACGCGCCCGACGCCGGCCGGGTGCCGGTGGCGCTCCTGGTGTTCTCGGCCGGGCTCGCGATCGGGGCGGTGTGGGAGATGGGGGAGTGGCTCGGGCACAACTACGTCGACTCGCGGATCTACGTCGGGTACGACGACACGATCGGCGACCTGGCGGCGGACGGGCTCGGTGGGTTGCTCGTCGGGTTCGCGCTGCCGTGGTTGGCGGACCGGCGGGAGGTCGTGCGGCCTGCCGCTGGGTCTGGCGCGGGGCCTGCCGGGCCTGCCGGGCCTGCCGCGTCCGCCGGGCCTGCCGCGTCCGCCGGGCCTGCCGGGTCTGCCGGGTCTGCCGGGCCTGCCGGGCCTGCCGGGTCTGCCGGGCCTGCCGGGCCTGCCGGACGGCCTGGTGCGCGGCCCGTCACGCGGTCGGAGGGCTCGCGGCGGGGGTGAGTGGGGTGCCCGCGACGCGCCGTGGCGCGGAGGGGCTCCGGGGTCCGCTATGCTTGACGGGCTGCTCACGCTCCGGTCGGACGTGGGTGGTGGAGTCCCACTCGTGGGGTTCCCGGTCCGCTTGCGGACCTACGGGCTGTGGCGCAGCTTGGTAGCGCACTTGACTGGGGGTCAAGGGGTCGCAGGTTCAAATCCTGTCAGCCCGACCGGAAGGTGTCGTGAGACACCGCAACGACGAGAGGCCCGCAGCCGGATGGCTGCGGGCCTCTCGTCGTCCACGGGACGTGCGGGCTGCAGTGTGGTCGAGCGGTGCATGCCGCCGACGGGCGTCCGCGCCGGTTCGTCCGAGCGCGGTCAGCGTCGCGAGAAGCGGTGGTCCGGTTCCGGCTTGTCCGTCGTGCCCGTGGAGAACCCGAGCGAGAAGGTCTTCGCGGTGAAGCCGTCGAAGTCCCGGTACGCGACGGCGAAGAGGTGCCCGTCGCTTCCCGGTGGGCGTGCCGGCACAGGCGACGAGCGCCACCGAGGCCAGGAGGATCGTGAGGACCGCCAGCGTCGTCTTGCGCCTCAGCACGTGGTCGTCTCCGTCCTGGCGCACTCGCGGTCCGCTCTCGTCGCAGCACGATAGCCGCCGTTGAGATCGAACCGTGCGGGGTCAGTGCGGCCGGTCGAACGACCGGATGCCCTGCGGCACCGCCGACACCGAACCGCGAACCCGGACGGGCATCGGCACGAGGTGCTCGTCCGGCGCCATGTCCGGCTGCAGCAGCAGGCGGACGGCCAGGGCGCCCATCTCCTCGTACGGCAGGGCCGCCGTCGTCAGGGTCGGTTCGAGGTAGAGCGCGATGTCGTCGTCGTCGAACGAGACGACCGAGACCTCGTCGGGGACCGAGATCCCGGCCTCGGCCAGGGCGCGGTACACCCCGAACGCCAGGCGGTCGTTGAGCGCGATGACGGCCGCCGGGCGCCGACCGCCCGCGAGCAGGTCCCGCATCGCGACGTACCCGTGGTCGGGGTCCCACGGGTGGCAGTCGACCTCGGCGACGGGGACGACCCCGTAGGCGTCGAGCGCGGTCGTGATCCCGTCCAGGCGTCGCTCGATCGCGGCGGTGCTCCACTCGACCGAGCTCGCACGGTCGCGACCGATCACGACGACGTCGTCGGTGTGGCCGGCCCCGAGGAGCAGGCGGACGATCTCCTCGCCACCGGCGCGCTCGTCGGCGAGCACGGTCGTGGTGGGGCGGGTGGCGACGGCGTTGAGCATCACGGTCGGGATGCCGCCGCCGACGTCGGGCAGGTCGACCGGGTGCGGGCGGATGGAGGCGTACACGAGGCCGTCGACCTGGTGGTCGATGAGCACGCCGAACGCCGCGGCCATCGCGTCCTGCTGGTCCTCGGTCTCGGTGATGAACAGCACGTGGCCCTGGCGCTTCGCCTCGGCCAGGGCACCGCGGATCATGCCGCTGCCGAAGCGGTCGGTGGTGATCGCCTCGGACACGAGTCCGATGACGCCCGACCGCCGGGTCGTGAGCGAGCGGGCCGTGAGGTTCGGGCGGTACCCGAGTTCGCCGGCCGCAGCTCGGATGCGCGCTGCCGCGTCGGCGGAGACCCGTGACGCGGGGTGGTCGTTCAGGACCTGGGAGACCGCGGCCTTCGACAGGCCGACCTGCTGCGCCACGTCGGAGAGCGTGACGCGTCGCGCACTCACGGCACTTCCGCGGACTGTTTGCGCATTCGCTCATCATACGGGCTTGACAGCAGGTGGTGAACCGGTACACCATTCGTGATCAACCGGTTCACCAACGCGGGTGCAACCGATGACGACCTCGATGAAGAGTGGTGCCGAGCAGTGACTGACCTCCTCCTGACCGACAGCGTCCGTCCGTGTGGTGCGACGTGCTGAGGGTCCCCGACCACTGGGTGTGGGACTTCTGGTTCGCCGACGACGGTGCGCAGCACCACGTGTTCTTCCTGCAGGCGCCGACCTCCCTCGGCGACGAGGGGCGCCGCCACCGCGCGGCCCGCATCGGCCACGCCACGAGCACCGACCTCGTGCACTGGGAGCCGGCCGAGCAGCCGTTCGGACCCGGGTCCGCCGACGACTTCGACGCGACGACCACCTGGACCGGCAGCGTCGTCCGTGGCGACGACGGCCTGTGGCGGATGTTCTACACGGGCACCCGGTTCCTGGCGGACGAGCCCGACCACACGAACGTCGAGACCGTCGGCGTCGCCGTGTCGGAGGACCTCCGCACCTGGCACAAGCGTCCCGGCCCGGTGACCCGTGCCGACGCGCGCTGGTACGAGACGCTGGGCACCGCGCCCGACGCCGACGGCGCGGTGTTCCGCGAGGAGGCCTGGCGCGACCCGTGGGTGTTCCGCGACCCGTCGGGCGACGGCTGGCACATGCTCGTCACCGCCCGGACGAACGACGGCACGCTCGACGAGCGCGGCGTCGTCGGTCACGCGGTCTCCCCGGACCTCGAGCACTGGGAGGTCCGGCCGCCGCTGAGCACGCCCGGCTCCGGCTTCGTGCACCTCGAGGTCCCGCAGGTCGCCGAGGTGCAGGGACAGTGGTTCCTGCTGTTCTCCTGCCCGCGAGAGGCCCTGAGCCCCGCGCACCCCGCCGTGCACTCGACCCCCGGCACGTGGTCGATGCCGATCGACGGCCCCACCGGCCCCTTCGACGTCACCCGTGCGGTGCCGCTCACCGACGCGACCCGGTACTCCGGCCGCCTGGTGCAGCACCGCGACGGGTCGTGGGCGCTCGTGACGTTCGAGAACGGCCCCGCCGGCGGCCCCCTGCTGGGTGTGCTGACCGACCCGGCCCCCGTGGACGTCGTCGACGGACAGCTCGCCCTGCGCGCTCCCGCCGTCGCCACCACCCCCTGATCCCGCGGCGAACCCGCGTCACCCCGAAGAACCCTTCCCGAGGAGAACCATGAACACCAAGCTCACCGCCCGCCGAGCGGGGGTGGCCGTCGCAATGCTCGCGGTCGCCGCTGCCGCCCTCACCGGTTGCTCCGCCGGTTCCGGATCCGGCAGTGCTGCCGGCGACGGCACCGGGGACATCGTCGTCTGGGGCCACCAGGGTCAGGACAGCGAGGTCAGCGCCATCCAGGACACCGTCAAGTCGTTCAACGCGTCGCAGAAGAAGGTGCACGTCACCCTCAAGCTGATCTCCGGTGACACCTACACGAGCACCGTCACGAACACGCCCACGAACAAGCTCCCCGACGTGCTCGAGATGGACGGGCCGACGCTCGCCAGCTACGCGTACAACGGCAAGCTCGCGCCGCTGACCGGCTCCGTGTCGAAGTCGACCGTGTCGAACGCGACCGACGGCTCGATCGCCGAGGGCACGTACGACGGCAAGCTCTACGGCCTGGCCCAGTACAGCTCCGCGATGGGCCTGTACGGCAACAAGAAGATGCTCGAGGCGGCCGGGGTGTCCATCCCCAGCTCGCCGTCCGAGGCGTGGACCCCGGACCAGTTCTCGGACGCGCTGAAGAAGCTCGCCGCCGCGAACGCGTCGGGCAAGTCGCTCGACCTGTCCGAGTCGGCCCTGAACGGCGAGTGGGGCACGTACGGCTTCTCGCCGATGCTGCAGTCCGCCGGGGGCAACCTCGTCAAGGGCGACAAGGCGTCCGGCGTGCTCGACTCGTCCGACTCGGTCAAGGCCCTCGAGGACATCGCGTCCTGGAAGCCCTACGTCGACTCGAACACCGACGGCAACGCCTTCCCGAACGGCCGTGTCGCGCTGAGCCTCAGCGGGCACTGGAACTACCCGACCTACTCGAAGGCGGTCGGCAGCGACCTGGTCGCCCTGCCGCTGCCGAACTTCGGTGACGGCGAGAAGGTCGGCGCCGGTTCCTGGACCTGGGGCATCGGTTCCGCGACGAAGCACGGCAAGGCCGCCGGTGCCTTCCTCGACTACCTGCTCAACGACGCGAACGTGAAGGCCATCACCGACGCCAACGGCGCACCCGCGGCGACCAAGTCGGCGTTCACCGCGCAGAGCGTCTACCAGTCGGGCGGCGCGCTCGCCCTCTGGGGCAAGCAGCTCGAGGCGTCCTGCCCGGCGACCGCGATCACGAAGGACTGCATCGCCGTCTACCGTCCGGTCACCCCGGGCTACCCGGTCATCACGTCGAAGTTCTCCAGCGCCCTGTCGGCCGTCTGGGGTGGCGCCGACGCGAAGGAGCAGCTGACCACCGCTGCGAAGTCGATCGACCAGGCCTACTCGGACAACAACGACTACAAGTGATCGGCCGTGGCGGCGTCGGACCCCGGCGCCGCCACCCCGGTCCTCCCGCAGAACCAGGAGACCAGGAGTCCTCGTGACCACCACGACCACCCCGCAGCCGGCCGCGCCGGCAGCACCGTCCGCCGAACGGCGCCGTCGGGCACCCCGGCAGCTCCGCCGGCAGCGCAGCGACCTCGTCGCCGGTCCGCTCATGGCCCTGCCCGCGATGGCCGGCATCGTCCTGTTCATCGCGGTGCCGTTCGCCGCGGCCATCGGGCTGTCCTTCTTCAACGTGCAGCTCGGCTCCCCGCGTCCGCCGACGTTCGTGGGGATGAGCCAGTACGTCCGGCTGTTCACGGACCCGGTCGAGGCGCCCCAGTTCCTCCGGGCCCTCGGGAACAACCTGTTCTTCGCGGCGGTCGTCATCCCGCTGCAGACCGGTCTCGCCCTGGTCTTCGCCGTGCTGCTCAACCAGCAGCTCAAGGGCATCCGGTTCTTCCGCACCTTCTTCTTCATGCCCGTCGTGTTCCCGATGGCGCTCGTCGCGGTCATCTGGCGCGTCATCCTCGACCGCAGCGGCAGTGGCCTGCTGAACAGTGCCGTCGACGCGGTGACCGGGGGAGCGGTCGGTCCGCACGACTGGCTCGGCTCCGGCGCGACCGCGATGCTGTCCGTCATCGCGCTGTCCGTCTGGCAGGGCGTCGGGTTCCAGATGGTGATCATCCTCGCCGCGCTGCAGGAGATCCCCGAGGAACGCTACGAGGCGGCCCGGCTGGACCGGGCGAACGGCTTCCAGCAGTTCGTGCACATCACCGTCCCTGGCGTGCGCAACACCCTGATCTTCGTGGTGTTGCTCACCACGATCTTCGCGTTCCGCGTCTACGACCAGGTGTACATCCTGATCACCACGGCCGGGGGCAACGAGAACGCCCTGCGCACCGTCCTGTACCAGGCCACGAACGCGATCATCACCGAGAACAGCGTCGGCCGTGCCACCGCGATCTCCGTGGTCCTGTTCGTGATCATCGTCGTCATCGCGCTGGTCCAGCGGGCCGTGCTCCGACAGAGGAGTGAGAGTTGACCACCATCCGCCCGCGCCGTCTGGCGTCCAAGACCGGCTCCTACGCGATCCTGATCGTCCTCTCGGCGCTCATGTTCGCCCCCGTCTACTACCTGCTCCTCGGCAGCTTCAAGCCGAGCGGCGAGGTCCTCGACGGGTTCACCGGCTTCCTGCCGACCCACCTGTCGCTCGACAACTACCGCGGCGTGTTCGCGGCGCTCGACTCCGACGCCACCGGGTACTTCTGGCAGTTCATGACGAACTCGGTGCTCATCTCGCTCGTGGTCGTCGTCGGCGGGCTCGTCGTGAACGCCATGGCCGGGTACTCGTTCGCGCGGCTGCAGTGGAAGGGCAAGAACGCCGTGTTCCTGCTCGTGGTGCTGCTCGTCATCGTGCCGTTCGAGTCGGTCGCGGTGCCCCTGCTGTACCTGCTCAACGGTCAGCGCGACACCCTGGCCGTGCAGATGATCCCGTTCATCGCGAACGCCTTCTCGATCTTCTTGTTCTACACGTTCTTCCTCAACCTGCCGAAGAGCGTCGAGGAGGCCGCACGGCTCGACGGACTCGGGGCCTTCGGCACGTTCGTCCGCGTGGTGGTGCCGAACGCCCGCCCGGTGTTCGCGACGGTCGCGATCCTGACGTTCCTCAGCTCGTGGGGTTCGTACCTGTGGCCCTCGATCGTCACCTCCGACCCGACCGCCCGCCCGCTGCCGCTCGAGATCAGCGTGTTCTCGGGCCAGGAGCCCGTCGACTGGGGCCAGACGTTCGCGTTCGGCACGCTGCTCGTGCTCCCCGTCCTGATCGTCTTCCTCGCCTTCCAGCGGTACTTCATCCAGAGCGTCGCCGGCTCGGCCGTCAAGGGATGACGCCGGACCCGGTGACGCCCGACCCGACGACGCTCGACCCCCAGGTCGTCGCCCTCCTCGCGCGGCTCGCCCGCGACCCGTCCGGAGGGGGAGCCGGCGGGCCCGCGACGGTGGCCGGCCAGCGCGCGCAGGCCGCCCGGTTCGCGGCGCTCGCTGGACCCGTGGTCGCGGTCGGGATGGTCGAGGACCGGACGCTCCCGACGGCGCACGGCGACGTCCCGGTCCGCCTGTACGTCCCGGACGCGGTGGAGGCCCGTGGCCCGCTGCCCGTCACCGTGTTCCTGCACGGTGGCGGGTGGGTGCTCGGCGACCTCGACAGCCAGGACCACCTCGCGCGGGTCGTGTGCGCGCGGGCACGGTGCCTGGTCGTCTCGGTCGACTACCGGCTCGCGCCCGAGCACCCCTTCCCGGCCGCGGTCGACGACGCGGAGGGCGCCGTGGCCTGGGTCCTCGACCACGCCGACCAGCTCGGCGGCGACCCCGAGCGCGTCGTGCTGTTCGGCGAGAGCGCCGGAGCGACCCTCGCGGCGGTCGCGGCCCGTCACGCCCGCGACCGCGGTGGCCGACAGCCGGTCCTGCAGGTCCTCGTCCACCCGGTGACCGACCACGCCGACGACTCCGGTTCGATGCGCACCTTCGCCGACGGCCCGGTCCTCACCGCGGCGCAGATGCGATGGTTCTGGGACACGTACCTCGGCGACGCGGACGGGTCCGACCCGCGCGCGTCACCGATCCGCACCCCCGACCTGCACGGCGTCGCCCCGGCCCTGGTCGTCTCGGCCGCGGTCGACCCGCTGTTCGACCAGGGCGTGCGGTACGTCGAGGCCCTGCGCGCCGCCCGGGTCCCGGTCCGCCACGAGGTCGTGCCCGGCGTCCCGCACGCCTTCCTGTCGTTCACCGGGGAGGTCGAGCGGTCGGCCGCGACCCTCGACGCGATCGCCGACGCGATCCGGACGGCTGTCCGCCGCTGACGGAGGGTCGGGGTGCCACGGAGCGGACACCCGTTCCCCGTCCCACTACCATCAGCCCGTACGGGGGTACCCACAAGTGGTGGACGCGCGCATCGTCGCCGCCGGGAACACGGGCGATCGGCCTGAGGACCTCCACGACGGGGAGGGCAGGTCGCAGTGCCGCGGTACCGACGACCAGCACTCGGCGTCGCCACGGTGCTCACCGCGGCGCTCGTCGCGGGTCTGCTCGCGGGCTGCTCGGGTCCGCTCCCCGGTGGGGCCGGCGGCTCGACCGGCACCGGACACGGGAGCGAGTCCCGCGTGATCCACCACGGACCGACCCCGACCGCGATGCGCCACGAGGACGGCGTCGAGGTGTGGGACCTCACCGGACCGCCGACCGTCGAGGCCTTCGGCATCGACACCCGCGGGCGCGCGCCGCTTCGCGGCGCCACCGGGGCCTACAGCTCGACCCCGGAGCGGCAGGTCCGGCTGCTCCTGCCCGGCGGGCGGTCCGTCGACCTCGCGGCGGGGGAGGTCATCTTCGAGGCGTCGGACTCCGAGGAGGCGGTGACCGACCCGGACAGCGGCGAGGTGATCATCCCCCAGGGGCGCCGGTTCTTCCTGCGCGTCGACGGCGTCACCGAGGAGGGCGTCGACGCCGGGGTCGGTGCCTTCCGCGACGCGCTGCAGCGAGCTGGCCTGCCGACGACGAAGGCGGACGAACTGCGGGACCGGGCGACCGAGCCCGCCGCGACGGCCGACACGATGAGCACGAAGCGCATCGGCGAGAGCGTTGAGGTCCCCGGCGTGCAGGGCGCGACGGCGTCCGTCAGCTCGTCGTTCGGGCCCCGGCCCGACGTGCTCGTCTTCCAGCTGCAGGTCTCCGTCGCGTGGGACCCGGTCCCGATCCCCTGAACGCCCGCGACCGCGACCACAGCCGCGACCGCGGCTGCGACAGCGACAGCGACCGCGACCACAGCCGCGACCGCGACAGCGACAGCGACAGCGACCGCGACAGCGACCGCGACCGCGACAGCAACCACGCCCGCGCCCGCGCCGCCGCCCTGCGGGAAGTCGCACCTCTGCGCGGCTTCCCGCACCCCCGGCCCCTGCCGTCCGCCCGTCTCCGGCGTCGAGTTAGCGTCACATGACCGACCGACCCGCAGCACGGTGAACAGGGGCCCCATGCTCATCTCGACCGACACGACCGCAGCCGCTCCCGCGCAGCCGCCGCGGTCGGCACCGCACCCCTTCGACGTCACGCTGCTCGACGGCCTCGCCGCCGTCGCCGAGCGACTGCCCGACGCCCTCGCCCTGACCGACGAGCACACGTCGTTCACGCACGCGGAGCTGGACCGCACGGCCCGGGCGCTCGGGGCGATCCTGCACGAGCAGCTCACGCCGGACGACCACAGCGGTCGCGGCGTCGGCCCCGAGCCCGGGGGAGCGTCGGTCCCCGTCGGCGTGATGGTCGCGCACGGCCACGGCTCGGTCGTGGCGCTGCTCGGGCTCGTGCACGCCGGACGGATCATCGTCGCCCTCGACCCGTTCCTCCCCGAGGCCCGGCTGCAGCACGTGATGGCGCTCGCCGGGATCGTCGACGTCGTCGCGGACGACGAACACGCCGACCGTGCGCGCGAGCTCGTCGCCGCCCAGGGCCGGGGCGGCCGGGTCCTGCCCGCCGCCGACCTGCTGGAACGAGCACGAACGGCCGCGACCACCGCCGACCTGCTCGAACGAGCACGAACGGCCGCGACCACGGCCGACCGGTCGACGGCTACGGCCCACCAGGCGACGAACGGCGCGACCGCCCCGATCCCCACCGTCCCCGGCGCCCGCGACCGCACCGGCCAGGACCCCATGGTCATCATCTTCACCTCGGGCTCCACCGGCGCCCCCAAGGGCGTCACCATGTCCCACCGTCAGATCGTCGTCGACACCGTCGCCCAGCGCGAGGCGTTCCGGTTCGGCCCCGACGACCGCGTCGCCTCGGTCCTCCCGCACGGCTTCGCCGCGGGCTTCACGCTCGTCCTCTCCGCCCTGCTCGCGGGCGCGTCGGTGCACGTCGTCGACCCGCGGAGGACCGGCGTCGACCGGCTCGTCACCTGGGTCCGCGACGCCGCACTGACCACGCTGCACACCACACCGCACCTGGTCCGGTCGATCACGGCGGCGCTCGACCCCGCCGACGACCGTCTCCGCGGGCTCCGCATCGTCGCCACCGTGGGTGAGGCCGTCACCGGTCCGGACATCACGGCGCTGCGTCCGCTGCTCGGCTCCGCGACGTCGTTCTGCAACTGGACCGGCTCGAGCGAGACCGCCGTCTACGCCGTGAACGAGATCCGGGCCGAGGACCCGATCCCGGAGCGCAGCGTCCCCTCGGGCCGGATCGTCACCGGGAAGCGCATCGAGGTCCGCCGCCCGGACGGCTCGGTCGCCGACGTCGGCGAGAGCGGTGCCGTCGTGTGCATCTCCGACGCCATGACGATCGGCTACTGGGGCGCCCCGGAGGTCACCGCGACCCGCGCCGGCGTCGACCCGGACGGCACCCCGACCTGGTCGATCGGCGACCTCGGCCGCTTCGACGCCGACGGTCGGCTCACGCTCCTCGGCCGCGCCGACGACGCCGTGAAGGTGCGCGGCTACCTGGTCGAGCCGAGCGAGGTCGAGGCCGCGTTCCGCACGGTCGACGCCGTGCAGGAGGCCACGGTCGTCGCGGTCAAGGCCCCGCCCGCGCCGACCCGGCTCGTCGCCTACGTCGTGACCCGCCCCGGGCGTCGGTCGCCGTCGCCCGCTGCGCTCCGCAAGGCGCTCCGCGACCTGCTGCCCGACTACATGGTGCCGACGGCGATCGTGCCGATGGCGGCGCTGCCCCGGAACGAGCGCGGCAAGGTCGACCGTGCCGCCCTGCCCGAGGCACCGACGGTCGAGGCCGGGCTCGAGCTCGACGCGGACACCTACGACCAGTGGCAGCTCGCCGTCGGGCAGATCTGGGCGGAGGTGCTCGGCCTCCCGACGGTCGGTCCGCTCGAGCTGCCGGCCGTCGGACTCGACAACGACTTCGCGGCGCTCGGTGGCGACTCGCTGTCGGCGGAGGAGATGCTCGCCGCCGTGGGCGACCGCCTCGGCGTCACCCTGCCCTCGACCGAGCTCCTCGAGCACCCCACGCTCCGGACCTTCACCGAGCGCATCCGGCGCGGTGCCGCGGCGACCCCGAGCCACCCGGACGTCGTCGCGCTCGCCGACCGGGCCGGACTCGACGCAGACCCACTGTTCTGCATCGCCGGGGCCGGCGCCCTCGCGTTGACGTACGTGCCGCTGACCCGTCGGCTCGGGGACCGCCCGGTGTACGCCTTCCAGCAGCACGGCATGGAGCGGCGCGCGGTCCCGGACTGGAGCGTCCGCGCGATGGCGAAGCGGTACATCGAGCTCATGCGCATCGTGCAGCCCCGCGGCCCGTACACGCTCGTCGGGCACTCGTTCGGCGGGATCGTCGCCCTCGAGATGGCCACGATCCTCACGGCGGCCGGCCAGGAGGTCCGCCGTGTCGTCCTGCTCGACACCTACCTGCCCGACCAGGCCGCGGAGCAGGCCGGCGTCGTCGAGTTCGGTGAACTCGACCCGGTGGCACCGGCCGCAGCGGGTCGCCCGCGGGCAGGCGCGCTCCGGCGCGTGGCCGCGCGGACGAGCGCCTTCCGCGAGCGGGTCGTGACGCCGATGGGCCAGCTCGGGCGCCGTGCGCGCGCCTACGGCGCCGGGGTGTTCCGCTGGCAGGGCCAGCAGCAGTT
Organism: Curtobacterium sp. UCD-KPL2560; assembly: GCF_001705035.1. Lineage (GTDB taxonomy): Bacteria > Actinomycetota > Actinomycetes > Actinomycetales > Microbacteriaceae > Curtobacterium. Next base: position 83,564 of record NZ_MCIG01000004.1, read on the forward strand.
CCGCGCGTTCTTCGACCACGCGCTCGTCGTGTCCCGCGGGCACCGCCTGCCCGTCTACGGGGGAGCGGTGACACTGGTGATCGCCGACGGCAACGAGTCGGGTGCGGCCCGGTGGGCCCCCTACCTGCCCGGCGACGTCGACGAGGTGCGCATCCACGCGGAGCACACCTCCGTCCTGCGGGAACCGCACGTCGCCGAGCTCGCGACGGTCCTGGCGGCGCGGCTCGCAGCCGACTGACGTCGGGAGGGGACGGACGGGAGGCGCGGCACCGGCGGGTGGCGCGCCTCCCGTCCGTCCCGTCCCGCGTCACGGACCGGTGGCCGCCCCGACGAGCAGGCGACCGCCCGTCAGGTCGCGCCGGGCGACCGCCCGGACCGGCGGACGACCGCACCGCGGCGCGCGCAGCGCCGACGGGGGCCGGTGCCGTCGACGGCGGCCACCGGACCGCCGGAAGGCGCACGTGCGCGACCAGGTTGCGCAGGACAACCGCGCTCCGGACCCCGATCGGGGTACAGCACACCGCGGGAATCCGCCGATCCTGGGGAATCGCTCGGAACGGAACGGGGGACGTGACGAACCTCGGTGACAGCCCGTCTCATCCGTGAACAGCATCCGCTGGGCACGAGCCCGGCGGGTCCCCATCGGAAGGAGCACACCCCATGGCTGACACCACCACCACGACCTCTGCGACCACCCCGGCCGCCGCGCGCACCGCCGGCACCAAGCCGTCGTCCGCCAACGGCAAGACCACGATCGACGACACCGTCGTCGAGAAGGTCGCCGGCATCGCCGCCCGCGAGGTCAACGGCGTGCACTCCCTCGGCAACGGCGCCGCCCGTGCCATCGGCGCCATCCGCGACGCCATCGGCCAGCGCGACCACGGCCAGGGCGTCAAGGTCGAGGTCGGCGAGAAGCAGGTCGCTGCCGACGTCGTGATCGTCGCCGAGTACCCCGTGCCGCTGCAGCAGCTCGCCGACGGCGTCCGCGCCTCGGTCAGCCGTGCGCTCGAGCAGATCGTCGGCATGGACGTCGTCGAGGTCAACGTGACCGTCCAGGACGTCTACATCCCGGGCGACGACGACGACAACGAGGACAAGAAGGAGTCGCGCGTTGAGTAACACACTGGTCGGCGCCCTGATCGGCGCGATCCTCGCCGTCGTGGCACTGCAGTTCGGGTTCTGGGGCTTCGTCCTGGTCATCGTGTTCGGCCTGATCGGCGCCCTCGTGGCGGCCCTGTCGACCGGCAAGATCGACCGCGGCGCCCTGACCGACGTGCTGACCGGACGCCGGAGCTCCCGGTGAGCGCCGGCCCGGACGTCCCGGGCCGCGTCGAGATCACCGCTCGTGCACTGACCGCGTTGTCGCGGGCGGTCGCAGCAGAACGGCTCGGCGCTCCCGCGAAGCGTCTCCGAGTCGACCTCGGTGACCACGACGGCATGCTGTCGCTCGAGGTCACCGGCCCGATCCGGGCCCAGGACGACGTCATCGGTGCGGCCACGGCCGCTGCCGAGCGCATCCGGGCCCGGGTCGGGGAGTTGTCCGGCCGGAAGGTCGGACGCGCCCACATCGAGTTGACCGGCATCGTGCGTGAGCACGAGGGCCGGGTCCGGTAGGAGGAACCATGAGCACCAGCAGCATCGAGCGGCGCCTGCGTCGCCGGAGCGTGCACCGGTCCCGGTCCACCGCCGTGTCCGTGGCCCTGGTCGTGACCGCGCTCGTCGCGGCGTGGATCGGCACTGAATCGGTCCTGAAGGCGATCGGTCAGGCACCCCTGCTCGCCGACCCGCAGACCGTCGTCGACACCGCCCTGAAGCCCGACGCGGCGTTCACGACCATCGCCGAGGTCATCGCCGCGGTCCTCGTGATCGCCGGGATCGTCCTGGTCGTCCTCGCCCTCAAGCCCGGCCGGATGTCGCGCTCCGCGATCGATCACGACCGCGGTGCCGTCGTGATCGACACCCGCATCCTCGCCTCGACCGCAGCCAACGCCGCAGCATCCGCCGCGCACCTGCCCGAGTCGAACACCTCCGCCACCGCCCGCGGCCACCACACCGAGGTGCGCGTGGTGCCCCTGTCCGGCATCCCCGTCGACCAGGCAGCCGTCCGCGACGCCGTCCAGGAACGCCTCGGCCGGCTCGGCGGCAAGCACGGCACCCGCGTGAGGGTGCACGTGGAACAGAAGGGAACCCTGTCGTGACGACCACGAACCGCACCCTGAACCGGATCCTGCTGTTCCTGCTCGGCCTGGTCGCGATCATCGTCGGCGTCGTCATCGGCGCCGGGGTCCTCACCCCCGTCCGCGACGCCGTGGAGCCGTACGTCACGTTGCCGTCGAAGGTCGACGTGCCGTCGCAGGCGTTGTGGATCATCGCCGCCGTCTGCGCGGTCGTGATCATCCTGGCGTTGGTCGTGGTGTTCACCCGTGGTGGTGGCGGCACCTCGGTCGCGGCCCGGGAACGCACGGGCGATGACCAGGTCACCGTGAACGTCGCGCTCGTGCGGGACGTGGTCGACCACGAACTCGCCGACGTCCACGACGTGGTCGCGGCGAAGGTCGACACGTACCTGGTCCGGAAGCAGCGGGCCGCGCGGATCAAGGTCCACGTCCGTCGTGGTGGGGACGCGGTCGGTGTCCTGACCGCGGTCGAGCACGCCGTCGACACCCTCGACCAGACCCTGGGCCGCCAGCTCCCGGTCCTGGTCCACCTCACCGGAGGCACCCGCACCACCCTCGCAAAACCCGCCCGCGTCCACTAGCCGGACCCGGACGAACCGCCACCGCACGACCCACGTCCAGCAGCAAGGAGTCCCCATGCGCAATCGCATCATCGTCCTCGGTGTCGTCGCCCTGATCGCCGTCTGGCTCGGTTCGCGGTCGAACCGGCCGGTCGTCAAGAAGACGAGCACCGCGGAGACCCTCCGCATGGCGTGGAACGATCCGCACGCCCGCAAGCAGCGCGCGAAGCTGCGGAAGAAGGTCGCGAAGGCGGCCCAGGGTCACTGATCCGAGCAGGCGACCCACGACGGACGGGAGGCGCGGTGCCAGCTGGCACCGCGCCTCCCGTCCGTTCGTCGTCCGTACCGACCGCGATCCGGGCCGTCCGTCGTCAGCGGCGTCCGTCTCGTCCGCCGTCCGTCGTCACCGTCGGATGTCGTACCGGTGCATGACGACGCCGTTGTCGAACGACCGCGTCTCGAGCAGGTCGAGCAGCAGCGGCGGCCGCGTCCCCGACGCCGGCGGGTCGAACAGCGGCCGACCGCGGCCGAGCACCGCGGGGTGGACGAACAACAGGAGCTCGTCGAGCAGGCCGGCGTCGAGCAACTGCGTCGCGACGTTCGCACCGCCGACCCCGACGTCGCCCGACCCCTCCTCGCGGATCTGCGCGAGTCGTTCGATCGCGTCACCGTCGGCGCCGATGACCGTCGTGTCGTGGTCGGCACTGGTGCGGCTGCGTGACACGAGCACCTTCGGCTGGGTCGTCCAGATCTCGCCGTACTCCCGTTCCACCGGGAGGGCGGACTCGTCCGTCCGGGCGTCGGGCCAGTAGGGGTCCATCATGTCGCGGACGACGCGGCCCTCGACCGACATGGTCATCGCCCGGGCCCGGTCGTTGAACTCCTGGTGCAGCTGCTCGTCGATGCGGATCCAGCCCGGCGCGTCCGGGCCGCCGTGCTCACCCGGCTCGGCCTCGATGTAGCCGTCGACCGAGACGTTCATCCAGTACACGAACCGTGCGGGCATCGGGACTCCTTCGTCGCGTGTGCGGTGGCGCCGATGCTAGTGCCGCGGGTCCCCGTGCGACAGTCCCCGGGGCGGTCCCGGAGGCCTCACGGCCGAGGGTGTCACTCCCCGGTCAACGCCGCCGCGTACGCCCGCACCGACCGGTGGTAGCGCGGCAGCGTCGGGACGAGTGCCTCGATCGCGACCCGCAGCGCCTCGTCACCGCGCCCGGCACTGTGCAGCGCCAGGGCGAGGAACACCCGCGGCGCCGCCCCGGTCGCCGGGTGCTCGGGGGCGTCCCGCAGCATGGCGATCGCCTCGTCGACCCGGCCGAGGTTCCGCAGGGTGGACGCGTGCTGCACCACCATCCGGGCGGCCCGGTCCGGGTCGACCTCGTCGAGTCCCGCCGCGGTCGCCGCCGCGTACTGCTCGTGTGCCGCCGCCTCCTGCCCGCCCGAGTCGAAGGCCCCGCCCAGCTCGAACGCGCCCAGGGCGGGGTGCGGCGCGGCCACCGCGAGCACGTGCATGCGCGCGATCCGCTCCTGCCCGTCGACGGCCGCGTCGTCCCACAGGGCGGCCACCTCCGCCTCCCAGGTCGCGTCCGTGGGTCGGGGCGGGACGGACGGGAGGCCCGTGGCGGCGCCGCCACGCGCCTCCCGTCCGCCGTCCCGGCCGGTCGCGTCGTCGCTCGAGTGCGTCATCTGGCCACCGTAGCGGCGTGTCCGCCCCCTGCCGGGGCGTCGCGGGCGATGAGTGCACCGGGCGGCGTGTCGGGATGCGAAGATGCATCGTTGCCCCCCGGACACGAAGAGGAACGCATGGGACACGACGACGCGGCGCCGCTCCTCGACGGGCGGTACCGGATCGAGCAGGCCATCGGCCGCGGCGGCATGTCCGTCGTGTACCGCGCGACCGACGAGGTGCTGCACCGTCAGGTCGCGGTCAAGGTCTTCCACGCGGGGTCGGTCGACATCGCCCGGCAGGACGCCGAGCTCGGCGTCCTCGCCTCGCTCGAGCACCACAACCTGGTCGGGCTGCTCGACACCGGCGTGCTCACCACCAAGGACGGTGTGGCGCAGCGGTACCTCGTGATGTCGCTCGTTGTCGGCCAGGACCTCGAGGCGCGGCTGTCCGCCGGCCCCCTCGCGTCGCGGCACATCGGCGAGATCGGCTACGACATGGCCGAGGCGCTCGACTACATCCACGCCCGCGGCGTCGTGCACCGGGACATCAAGCCGTCGAACATCCTGCTCGTCGACTACGGCAACGGCTCGGAGCGCGCGCGTGCACGGCTGACGGACTTCGGCATCGCCCTGGCCGCCGGGGTCGAGCGCCTCACCGCCGACGGCGTCACGACCGGCACCGCCGCCTACCTCAGCCCGGAGCAGGCCCGCGGCGCCGACGTCGGACCCGCGAGCGATGTGTACTCCCTCGGGCTCGTGCTGCTGCAGTGCTTCACGCGACGGCAGGAGTTCCCCGGCTCCATCGTCGAGTCGGCGATCGCGCGCCTGTCCCGCGGCCCGGTCCTGCCGGAGCCGCTGCCCGAGCACTGGAAGCACCTGCTCCGCGCGATGACCGCGCAGACCCCGGCCGACCGTCCGGTCGGCGGGCAGCTCGTCGCGATGCTCCGCGACGTCGTCATCGCCGAGACGGCCAGCAGCGACCCGTCCGGCGGTCAGTCGCCCGGGTCGACCGACGGCGGCCGCACCACGACCGCCGAGGGCACCCGTCCCGCGACCGCCGACGGCACCCGCCCGGCGACCGCCGAGGGCACGCGCCCCGCGACGCTCGACGTCCTGCCCGAGGAGTCGCTGCAGCGCACCGTCGCGATGGCCGCCCGGCTGTTCGACGCCCCGATCGCGCTGGTCGACGTCCTCGACGAGGACCGCGAGTGGTCGCAGTCGTGGATCGCCGAGGGCGTCGACGAGGCCGCGCGCAACATCACCTTCCGCAACGGCTTCGCACCCGTGCCGGTGCCCGTCGTGATCCCGGACGGCTCGACCCACCCCGAGATGCGCGAGAGCCCGCTCGTCACCGGCCCGCTCGGCCTGCGCTTCTACGTGAGCGTCCCCCTGCTGCGCCACGACGGCACCGCGGTGGGCACCCTCGCGGTGCTCGACACGCACCCGCGCGAGGCCTCGGAGGCCGACCTGGCGAACCTCCGGGACCTCGCGGCGCTGGCGGTCACGCAGCTCGAACTCCGGCAGGAGTCGCTGCGCACCACGAACGACGCGCTGCCCCTGGACGCGCACGGCGCCTGAGCGAGCGCGGCCCGGCGCGGCCCGACACGGTCAGGTCCGACCCGGTCAGGCCGGCCCAGCCCGGACCGGTCCGGTCGGTCAGCTCCGCCGACGCAGCAGCACCACGCTGTCGGCCGTCTCGTGCGTCGTCCCGTCCGGGGCGGTCGCGGTCCGCGGTCGGAGCTCGGCGTGGCGGACCTCCCACGCGTCACCGTCGTCGCCCCGAAGTGCGGCCAGGTCCTCCTCGGGCGTCGGGAACCGGTACGACCGCATCTCCTCGGGCAGGTCGCGGTGCGGGGGCGCGGCGTGCGCGGTGACCAGGACGTGCCCGCCGGGTGCGACGAACCCGGCGGCCCGTCGCAGGATCGCCGCGCGCGGGATCTCGACCGGCCACGACTGCAGGAACGACGCCGTGACGAGGTCGTACCGCTCGCCCGCCGGGGGCACCCAGGTGGCGAGGTCCGCAGCGGCGAACGCGGTGCGGTCGGCCACCCCGGCGGTGGCCGCGGCGGCTGCGGCACGGGCGACCGCCGTGGGGGAGAGGTCGACCCCGGTCGCGTGCCAGCCCCGCCCGGCGAGCCAGACGACGTCACCGCCCTCGCCGCACCCCAGGTCGAGAGCCGTGCCGCCCGGCAGCTCCGCGGCGACGGCGGCGAGGACGGCGTTCACGCGGCCCGACCAGATGCCGTCGCGCTCGGCGTAGCGCTCCTCCCACCAGGTGCGGGCGTCGCGCTCGTCGACCTGGGCGCCGCGCTCGTCGGCTCGGGCGGCAGCGGTGTCGTGCTCGTGCATCCGGTCAGTCCACCGCGCGGCTGCGCCGCTGCGCAAGCCGCGTTGCCGGTCCGGCAACGATCCGGCCGGGAGGCGCGTGGCGGCCCCGCCCCGTGCCTCCCGGCCGCCACGGCCGACCGACGGGAGGCGCGTGGCTGGCCGCCCCGTCCCTCCCGTCCGCCCACGACGGAGGGGAGGCGCGTGGCGGCCCCGCCCCGTGCCTCCCGGCCGCCGCTCGTCGCGTCCGCCGGCCGGCCGGGTCAGGCCGCGCGTGCCTCGAGCAGCGCCCCGAGCGTGGCGGCGGCCTCGGCCGCCCCGTCCACGGTCACCAGGCGGGCGCCGCCACCCACTGTCTCGACGACGAGCCCCGGTCCCGATCGCGAGACGTACGCGACGCCCCGACCGCTGAACCGGTACCCCCAACCGCCCCACTGTCCGGGGGAGACGTCCTCCCACCCGCAGGACCGGACCTGGTCGAGCGGGACGCGCATGAGCGGGAGCCGGGTCACGGCGGAGGTCACCCGGAGACCACGGCGGTCGACGGTGACCTCGACCCGGGCGAGCACGAGCACCGTGAGGCCGACGAACACGGACACCCCACCCGTGATGACCGCGGTCCCGGTGGCGTCCGCGCCGACGCCGACCATCACCGCCGCGACCACGCCGATCACCGTGAGCAGGACCCCGAGCACCGCGAACCAGCGGCTCCCGGCACGGCCCCGCCACGCGACCCGGGCACCGGGCGGCACCGCCAGCGGCGCGACCGCGCGACGGGGGACCGGGCCGGCCGTCCGCCAGAGGGCGACGAGCGGGACCGCCCCGGCCACGACCGCGACCGGCACGATGACGAGCGTCGCGGCGACGGGCAGGGTGGGTTCGGCGGACCGGTTCACGACCGCCAGCAGGATCCAGGTGACGACGAGCACCGAGGCGAGCAGCTCCGTGACGAGCACGACCATGGCGGCGGTCCGTCGGTCGGGGAACCGGGGTACCGCGAGGGCGACGCCGAGCGCGACGACCGCGGTCGCGAGGGCCCCGCCGAACACCGGCCACGGCGACCCCCACCCGTTCGCGGTGCCGGCGGCGTCGAAGTGCTGCGCGATGCGGGCGGGCAGCTCGGGCCCGAGGGCCACCGCCGCCACCAGGAGCGCGAGGAGCAGCACCGCCGCCGGTGCGGTCACCGCCGTCCGTGTCGCTCGGCTCATCGGTCGTGTCGTCATCGTGCCCCCTTGATCATGGTGAACAGGTCGTCGAGCGGGACCCCGAGGGCCTCCGCCTGGTCGCGGAGTTCGCCGACCAGCGAGCGCAGCTGGTCGAACGAGGCGTTGCCGGACCGGAGCACGGTGGCCCCCCGGCCGCGACGGAGCTCGATGAGCCCGTCCTCCTGCAGCCGCGCGTAGGCGCGCAGCACCGTGTGCATGTTCACGTCGACCGCCGCCGCGAGGTCCCGCGCGGACGGCAGCTTCTCGCCCTCCCGGAGCTCCCCGCGGGCGATCGCGGTCCGTACCTGCGCGGCGATCTGCTCGGCGAGCGAGGCCCGCGCTGCGGGGTCGACGGTGATCAGCATAGTTCGCATAGTAGGCGAACAATGCACTCCGGAGAAGGGGATCCGAGACATCCACCATGCGCGGATCTGACCCGGCGGACGGGACGCCGCCGCGTACCGTCCGGGACACGACGAGTCCGCAGTGCGTCGGCGTCGCACGGACGATCCGCAGGGGGTCGGACGGGGCGGTGCAGCGGCGCCGTGATGCAGGGAGCACGACGATGTCGAAGTACGAGACCGACCAGCACGTCCAGCAGGTCCACGTGACCACCTACCGCCACCTCCGGCGGGCCGCCCGTCGCGGGTGGGAGCTCGCGGAGCCGGTGGCCACCCCGTCGCTCGCCGACCTCGTCGGCACACCCGTGCCGCGGAGACCGGAGCACCGGTGACCGCCGCGCAGGCGGACGTCGGGCCGCCGACACACGCGCCGACGCACGCCGCGACGCCGCGCACCGTCCACCGCGGTGGGAGCGACCCGGACGACGCCCGCGCCCTCTACGAGGAGGTGTACGACGCCCGCGACGTCACCTTCACGACCGACCCGCACGCCGGTACCGGCACCGGCACCGACCCGCACGCCGGCACCGACCACCCGGCACGCACTCCCACGGCCCCGTTCACCTTCCGCTACCGCTGCACGGGCGACGACCACGTCACCCTCCGCACCTCGTCCGTGTCGGCGCACCGGTCCGGTGTGCTCGCCCCCGACCGGCAGTACGTCCTCGCCTGGTCCGTCGAGGGCGGCGTCGTCATCGACCCGGACCGCGAGGACGGCGTCACCCTCCGCGCCGGCGTCCCCGTGATGTGCCCGGCGGGTCGGCCCTTCGCCGCCACGGCACCGCCCGGGACGGTGCACCTCGTGCACTTCGACGCCGACTTCCTCGAGGCGGTCGCGGTCGTCGAGGACGGCAACGCCCCGGTCCCGCTCGCCTTCCCGGTCTCGGTGCCCTCGAGCCACCTCGCGCCCCTGCAGGCGGTGCTCCGCGAGGTCGCCGCCCGTCTGCTCGACGAGACCGTGGTCGACGGCGAACGCGCGGCACTCGACCTGCGGCTCGCCGAGGCCGTCCTGCAGGCGTTCCGCCCCGAGCGCGACGGCGGACCGCCCGACGTCCCGGTCGGCACGATCGTTCGGGCGAAGTCCTTCATGTACGCGCACTTCGCGCGGCCGCTCGCCACCGCGGACATCGCCGCGGCGGCCGAGGTCAGCGTCCGCACGCTGCAGGAGACGTTCCAACGCCGCGAGGGCACGACCCCCACGGCCTTCCTCCGGGACCTCCGCCTCGAGAAGGCCCGGCTGGCACTCCAGCTCGCCGACGTCCGCGAGACGTCGGTCGCCGCCGTCGCGCACTCGTGCGGCTTCCGGCACATGGGCCGCTTCTCCGGTGCCTACGCGGCGCAGTACGGCGAGTTCCCCGGTGCCACCCTCCGCGGCCAACGACGGCTCGTCGGGGTCGGCGGACCGGTCCGCAGGGCGTCGGCCCGCCGTGCCGGGTGACCGTCCACGAGGTGGTCGGCAGACCGGCCGGGAGGCGCGGCTCGTCCCCGACCCGCACCCCCGGCCCGTGACGTGGTCGCCTGGGTACCGTGGAGTGATGCAGCCCGGATCGTCCCCGACGACCGACACCGACGGTGTCGCCGCCACCGTGCGCGGCGCGGGATCGCCGGTGCTCGTGCTGCACGGCACCCCGGGCGGACTCCGCACCGCCGAGGTGATGGGTCGGTTCCTGCCCGCCGACCGCTTCCGGGTCGTCTCCGTGGCGCGCCCCGGGTACGCCGGAACGTCGCTCCTGCCGGGACGGTCCTCGCTCGACGACGAGAGCGACCGGTACGTCGCACTCCTCGACCGGCTCGGAATCGACCGCGTCGCCGTGCTGGCCTGGTCCGGCGGGGGACCGGCTGCCTACCGGCTCGCCGTCCGGCACCCCGACCGCGTCTCCGCACTCGTCGTCGCCGCCGGACTGTCGGGTCGGTGGACGCCGCCGCGCCCCTCGGTGGCCGAGTGGATCGTCTCGCGGACGCGGCTGGGGTCCCGGCTCTCGGCGCTCGCCGCCCGCGTCCTGCCCGGCGTCGTGGTCCGCGCCGCGTCGGAGGGCGTCAGCTCCCTCCGGGGTGCGGCGCTCCGGGACCACGTCGCCGACGTCATGCGCGACCCGTTGCGTCGCGGGTTCGTGCTCGACCTCGCGACGGGCGGCAACGCCTCCGGTGGACACCGTGGCGGGTGGGACAACGACGTCCGGGTGCTGGGTGCCGTGGAGGACCTCGAGCTCGGTGCCGTCCGGGCTCCGACCCTGCTCGTGCACGGCGACGCCGACACCGACGTGCTGCCCGAGCACAGCGCCCGCGTCGCCGCTGCGGTGCCGGACGTCGAGCTCGTCACCCTGCCCGGCGGGACCCACTTCGCACTGTGGGACCACCACGACGCCGCAGCCGTGCAGGCACTCGTGCAAGCGCACCTCGACCGCTCCTGACCGCCAGGTCGGCCGCGACGACGGCGAGCGGGGCGGGGGACAGACCGGGGGACACCGGCGAGTGCTCTCCTCGGTGTCGGCTGCAGGTTGCGCCCGAAACTGAGACGACCCGCAGGGAACGGCCGCCGCTGCCCAGTCGGACCCAGCTTCGTTACCAATACGTTGTCTTCTCGAGCCACCCGCTCGACCCGGAAGGAACCATGGGACGTCACGCCCTCCCCGCAGCACCCGACGCCACCGTCCTCGACCGCAGCACCACCGCACGCCGCGTCGAGACGGAACCCGCACCCGTCGTCCTCCCGTCCGTCGACCGCACCTCGGCCACCCCCGTGCCGGACGCCCACCGCGCCGCCGGGGACGCTGCGCTGATGCGTCGCCCCCGCGGTCGCCGATCGGCCCTCGGACCGGCCGCAGACGCCGCCGCCGTGCAGACGCCGGTCCCGACCGGGGCGACCGAGCGCGTGGCCCCCGTCACCCGGACGCTGACGTCCGCACCCCAGCAGAGCCGCACGGTCCCGACGCCCGTGGTCGCAGCCCCGGTCGAGTCCGCACCGACCACCGGCGCACCGACCGTCGGCGTGCAGGCCCCCGCCGTGGCCCACGGCCACGCCCGCCGCCACCGCGACGAGCGCACCCGCCGCGCCGCCGCCGCGCGCACGGTCGTCGTCGTGCCACCCGTCGCCGGGACCGTCGTCCTGTCCCGGTCGGCCGCCCTCCGTGCCGAGCGTGCCGTCGACCCGCGCCACATGCGCCGGGCGGCCACCGCCAAGCGCGCCGCGATCCTGCTCGCACCGGCGCTCGCCGTGACCTCGAGCCTCACGCTCTCCCTGCCGGCGACCGCCGCACCGCTCGACGACGCCGGTCAGCCCGTCTCGTCCTCGGCGCCGTACCGCTCGCAGTCCTTCACCGTCGCCCGCGACGTCGAGGTCCCGGTCGTCTCGACCGACGGCATGACCACCACCACGACGGTCGTCTCCTACCCGACGATCGTCACGAAGTGGGGCGTCACGACGGAGCAGGCCGAGCAGGCGATCTCCGCTGCGCTGTCGTCCGGTGGTCCGCGCGCGACGATCATCTCGACCGCCCTGCAGTACATGGGTGACCCGTACGTCGAGGGCGGCGCGAGCCACCAGGGCATCGACTGCTCCGGACTGACGATGGTGGCGTACGCGGCCGTCGGCATCCCGCTCGCGCACTACGTGCCGACGCAGGACGACGCCGCGACGACCATCCCCGCCTCCGAGGCGAAGCCCGGCGACCTCGTGGTGTTCGACGACCAGGACCACGTCGGGATCTTCCTCGGCGACGGGCTCGTGCTGCAGGCGCCGCACCCGGGCGACCCGGTCGACATCGTGCCGGTGTACCCGAACGCCCACCACTTCGCCCGGCTGCTGCCCGCCGGACAGTGACCCTCGGTGCGCGTCGGGCGAACCCGGTGCGCACCACGGACCCGGGACCGAGGCGCGAGACCGCGTGCGCCAGCCCCGCGCCGGCGGACCGGCCGCGCGCCTCCGGTCCTGACCGCGCGCCTCCGGTCCTGACCGCCGCCCGAACGGGACGCGACCACCTGTCGGTAGTGACCCGACCCGCCGAGCCGGCCCGCGCCTCCCGTCCGCTCCGCCGTCCACACGGCCACGCACCCCGCGCGACGGAGGCCTTGCGCGCCTCCCGTAAACTGGAGTGATGGCCACCGAGACCCGCACCCCGTTCGAAGAGCAGCGTTCTGCTCGTCCGCAGGTGCGGCCGCGCACCGAGGGCTGGACCCAGGCGCAGGACTCCGAGGGCCGTCCCCTCCTGCAGTTCGCGTCGCCCAAGCGGGGCAAGCCGCCGGAGCACCTCGCCGACCTGACCGTCGAGGAGCGTGTGGCGAAGGTGCAGGAGCTCGGACTCCCCGGCTTCCGTGCCAAGCAGCTCTCGACGCACTACTTCACGCACCACACCTCCGACCCGGAGCGGATGACCGACCTGCCGGCCGCACAGCGCGAGCAGCTCGTCGCCGGGATGCTGCCGCCCCTGCTCACCGAGACCCGACGGTTGGCGACGGACAAGGGCGACACGATCAAGTTCCTCTGGAAGCTGCACGACGGCGCCCTCGTCGAGTCGGTGCTCATGCGCTACCCCGGTCGCATCACCCTCTGCGTCTCGTCGCAGGCGGGCTGCGGCATGAACTGCCCGTTCTGCGCGACCGGCCAGCAGGGGCTCACCCGCAACATGTCCACCGCCGAGATCATCGAGCAGATCGTCCGGGCGAACGCGGCCATCGCGGCCGGCGAACTCGGCGGCGACCCGCGCAAGGGCGGCAAGGACCGGGTGGACGCCGAGCGCGTCACGAACATCGTGTTCATGGGCATGGGGGAGCCGCTCGCGAACTACAAGCGCGTGATGGACGCCGTCCGCACGATGGTGGCGCCGCAGCCGCACGGCCTCGGCATGAGCGCCCGCGGCATCACGATCTCGACCGTGGGCCTGGTGCCGGCGATCAAGAAGCTCGCCGACGAGAACATCCCGATCACCTTCGCGCTCTCGTTGCACGCCCCGGACGACGAGCTCCGCGACGAGCTCATCCCGGTCAACTCGCGCTGGAAGGCCGACGAGGCGATCGACGCCGCGTACGAGTACTACGCCAAGACCGGCCGCCGGGTCTCGATCGAGTACGCGCTCATCAAGGACATGAACGACCACGCCTGGCGTGCGGACCTGCTCGCCGACAAGCTCAACGCGCGCGGCAAGGGCTGGGTGCACGTGAACCCGATCCCGCTCAACCCGACGCCGGGCTCAGTGTGGACCTCCTCCGAGCCGCACGTGCAGGACGAGTTCGTCCGACGGCTCAACGCGGCCGGGGTCCCGACCACGCTGCGCGACACCCGCGGCAAGGAGATCGACGGGGCGTGCGGGCAGTTGGCCGCCGCCGACGAGACGGACGTCTGAGCAGACGCTCGTCCAGGACGATCGTCGATCGACGCGTCCCGAGGAGCGGACGGGAGGCGCGGTGCGGGTTCGCACCGCGCCTCCCGTCGTACCGGGGGAGCGCTGGTACCCCTGCTTCCCCGTGTTCCCGGGGAAGTCGGGGTACGACACGCCCGGGATGTCAGCGCTGTTGGCGGTGCTGTTCACCTCTGCGTAAAGTAATCACTCGTTGCCGCTGAGGCGGAGAACGGAACGGCCGGGACGGTCGCCAGGTCATCGACTTGGGGATCTCGTCCGCCACGGTTCTTCCCCGGGTAACGAACCAGCTCCTTCGTGAAGCGCCCTGTTGGGTGTGGAGTGTTGGGTGCGTCTGGTCCTTGAGAACTCAACAGCGTGCACATTGTCAATGCCAATTTATTGACCCCGTGCCTGGCTGGCCTTTTGGTTGGTCGGGTCGGAGACAATTCCTTTTGGATTGAAGATTGTCCAGTGGACAGTCGACAGTCAGTTTCAACTCGCTGACACTTCGGTGTTGGTTGTAATTTTTTTACGGAGAGTTTGATCCTGGCTCAGGACGAACGCTGGCGGCGTGCTTAACACATGCAAGTCGAACGATGATCAGGAGCTTGCTTCTGTGATTAGTGGCGAACGGGTGAGTA
>NZ_MCIG01000031.1 GCF_001705035.1 Curtobacterium sp. UCD-KPL2560
GCCTTGGCGACGTGAGCCTGGGCTGCTGGGGCCGCGGGGGCGGGTGCCTGGGCCGCGGGAGCCGTCGAGCGGGTCCGGCGTGCGGGCTTCCGGGCTGCGGCGCGCTCGGCCTCGAGGGCAGCGCGACGGGACAGGTGCACGACCGGGGTCCCCGGCTGCTGCTGGTGGTGGTCGTGTGTCGTCGTCATGGCCGTCGACCATTCTGCACGAGTCTGACGCTTTGTACAGGCCTCGTCGTGATCTCACCGTTACCGACCAGCTGGGAGGCTCCTGACCCGGAGTGCCGTCTGCGTGCCGCCTGGACGTCGGGTCGGTAGTGTCCGAGACCAGCGACCGGAAGGACCTGCACCATGGCCCGAACGCCGCGGGAACGGCACGAACCCGTCGACCTCGCCACCGCCGAGGTCGTCCTCACGGGCACCCAGGACCTGCTGCCCGTGCTCCGCGCGGCGGCCGTGCGCGCCGGTGTGGACGCCGGTCGGATGCGCGTCGTCCACCTCGACGACCTGCCCGATCCGGACGACCGACCGGACGCCGAGCTCGCCGTCATCGCCATCCGCCGTCGCGGCGACGGTCCGGCGTTCCACCGTGCGCAGGAGGCCGCCGAGCGCATCGAACCGCTGCTCGCGCCGAACGCCGTCCGGGTCGTGGTCACGGTCTCCGGCGTCACCCGGCTCGCGCCCAAGGTCGAACGGACCCTGACGTCCGAGGTCCTGCACCAGATCGGTGCCGCATCGGCCACGTCCGGCTTCCGACGCCCGTTCCGCGACCTCCGCTCCCGGCTCGGCCTCGCCGGGCTGCGCGCCTCGGGCGTCCGCGTCTTCCGGATCACCCTGTAGCGGTCGGCGCGTCACCGACCGGCGCCCGCTGGCCCCGCCGCCTGCGGCCGGGTATCTTGACGTCGAGACATCCCGAGCCCCGAGTAGCGTGGGGCGGACCGACGGCTGAACAAGGGAGTACCCGCCAGCATGGCCAAGATCATCTACACCCTCACGGACGAAGCACCGTTCCTCGCGACCCACTCGTTCCTGCCCGTCGTCGAGGCCTTCGCCCGCACGGCCGGCGTCGACGTCGAGACGCGCGACATCTCGCTGTCGGGCCGCATCATCGCCCTGTTCCCGGAGCGGCTCAGTGCCGAGCAGCGCCTGGACGACGCCCTCGCCGAGCTCGGGGAGCTCGCGAAGTCCCCCGAGGCGAACATCATCAAGCTGCCGAACATCTCGGCCTCGATCCCGCAGCTCAAGGCCGCGATCGCCGAGCTCCAGGCGCAGGGGTACGACCTGCCCGCCTACCCCGACGAGCCCACCACGGACGAGGAGCGCGACGTCCGCGCCCGCTACGACCGCGTCAAGGGCAGCGCCGTGAACCCGGTGCTCCGCGAGGGCAACTCGGACCGCCGCGCGCCGCTGTCGGTGAAGAACTACGCCCGGAAGCACCCGCACCGCATGGGTGCGTGGAGCGCCGACTCGAAGACGAACGTCGTGACCATGGGCACGGACGACTTCCGGTCGAACGAGCAGTCCTGGATCGCACCCGCCGACGACACCCTGACGATCGAGTTCGTGGGCGCCGACGGCGAGACCACCGTGCTCAAGCAGTCGATCCCGGTCCTCGCGGGCGAGGTCGTCGACGGCACGGTCCTGCACGTCCGTGCGCTCGAGGCGTTCCTCCGGGACCAGATCGCCGCCGCGAAGGAGCAGGGCGTCCTGTTCTCGGTGCACCTCAAGGCCACGATGATGAAGGTCTCCGACCCGATCATCTTCGGCCACGTCATCCGCGCGTTCTTCCCGTCGGTGTTCGAGCGCTTCGGTGCCGACCTCGCCGCCGCCGGACTCAACCCGAACGACGGCCTCGGCTCGGTCCTCGCCGGGCTCGACGCGGTGCCGAACGGTGCCGAGATCAAGCAGGCGTTCGCGGACGGCATCGACGCCGGCCCCGAGCTCGCGATGGTCGACTCCGACAAGGGCACCACGAACCTGCACGTGCCGAGCGACGTCATCGTCGACGCGTCCATGCCCGCCATGATCCGCACCTCCGGCCACATGTGGGGTCCGGACGGCGAGGAGCACGACACCCTCGCGGTCATCCCGGACTCGAGCTACGCCGGCATCTACCAGGCCGTCATCGAGGACTGCCGCGCACACGGCGCCTTCGACCCGGCGACCATGGGCTCGGTGCCCAACGTCGGGCTCATGGCGCTGAAGGCCGAGGAGTACGGCTCGCACGACAAGACCTTCGAGGTCCCGGGCGCCGGTCGCGTCCGCGTCGTCACGAGCGGTGGCGAGACCGTCATCGAGCACGAGGTCGAGCAGGGCGACATCTGGCGCGCCTGCCAGACCAAGGACGTCGCGATCCGCGACTGGGTGAAGCTCGCCGTCTCGCGCGCCCGCGCCACCGGCACGCCCGCGGTGTTCTGGCTCGACGAGACCCGCGCCCACGACGCGAACCTCATCGGCCTCGTCCGCACGTACCTGGGCGAGCACGACACCGACGGCCTGCAGATCGAGGTCATGTCGCCCGAGGACGCCATGCGCTTCTCGCTCGAGCGCATCCGCCGCGGCGAGGACACCATCTCGGTCACGGGCAACGTCCTCCGCGACTACCTCACCGACCTGTTCCCGATCATGGAGCTCGGCACCTCGGCGAAGATGCTCTCGGTCGTCCCGCTCCTCGGCGGTGGCGGGCTGTTCGAGACCGGTGCCGGCGGGTCCGCCCCGAAGCACGTGCAGCAGCTCGTCGAGCAGGACTACCTGCGCTGGGACTCGCTCGGCGAGTTCCTGGCGCTGGCGGTCTCGTTCGAGCACCTCGCGGGCGTCACGGGCAACGCGCGGGCCAAGGTCCTCGCGGACACGCTCGACCGCGCGACCGGCCGGTTCCTCGATGAGGACAAGTCCCCGGGCCGCAAGCTCGGCTCGATCGACAACCGCGGCAGCCACTTCTACCTGGCGAAGTTCTGG
The DNA here is from genome assembly GCF_001705035.1 of Curtobacterium sp. UCD-KPL2560. GTDB lineage: Bacteria > Actinomycetota > Actinomycetes > Actinomycetales > Microbacteriaceae > Curtobacterium. Next base: position 2,958 of record NZ_MCIG01000031.1, read on the forward strand.
GCCGACGAGCTCGCGACGCAGACCGAGGACACCGAGCTCGCAGCGGCGTTCCGGAGCCTGGCCACGCAGCTCGACGAGCAGGAGCAGACGATCGTCGACGAGCTGGTCGCCGTGCAGGGGAAGCCGGTCGACATCGGCGGGTACTACCGTCCGGACAGCGAGAAGACGAACGCGGTCATGCGTCCGTCCGCGACCCTGAACGCGGCGCTCGCGACGCTCTAGGCGCGACCGCCCACACGACGGGAGGCGCGGTGCCGGCCGGCACCGCGCCTCCCGTCCGTCCAGGCGGGTCCGTCAGCTCCGCGACGGGACCGGCGGGCCGACCACGAGCAGGGCGGTGAACACGAGCGCCACCGCGACCACGCCGACGGCGACCGCCAGCCCGGGCCGACGGACCACGACGAAGAGCAGCCGGTCCCACGCGCCCGAGCGCTCGTCGGCCTCGCGGCGCCACGGACCCTCGAGCATCCCGCGGCGCGCGACGGCGACCTCGAACGGCACGGTGGCGTACGGCACGACCGCGCTCGCCCAGCCGAGCACGAGCGCCCCGACCGACCAGCGCTGGTTCACCGCGACGACCGTGGTGACGACGAGGTAGGCGAGGAAGACGAACCCGTGCACCCCGCCGCCGATCCGGACGCCCCAGTCCCCCGCGTGCAGCCCGTACTTCAGCACCATCCCGGCGATCAGCAGCGTCCAGGTCACGAGTTCGGCCACCGCTGCGGCGCGGAACAGGGAGCGAGGGGTCATGCACGACATGGTCGCGGACCGCTCCTGGAGAACAGCCGGAACGCCGAGCGGCGGGCGACACGGCGGTGCCCGCGACGGGACGGCTCCTCCCGACACGGCGCTCGCTCGTATCGATTCGACACTGCCAGCGGGTAGCGTCGACCCCATGTCAGCGCCGACCCCGAACCGCCCACTGGACATCGTCGTCTGGAACGAGAACGTGCACGAGAGCCGCGGCGACGCGACCGTGCTCGGCCACTACCCCGACGGCATCCACACCGTCGTCGCCGATGCCCTGCGCGAGCTGCACCCCGACGCCACGGTCGGCACGGCGACCCTGCAGGACCCGGAGCACGGGCTGACCGAGGAGCGCCTGGCCGGCACCGACGTCCTGTTCTGGTGGGGACACGTGGCGCACGACCAGGTCGCGGACGAGGTCGTCGACCGCGTCGTGCGTGCCGTGCACGCCGGCATGGGCCTGGTCGTCCTGCACTCCGGGCACTACTCGAAACCGTTCACCCGCCTGATGGGCACGACGTGCTCGCTGAAGTGGCGGAACGACGGGGAGCGCGAGCTCGTCTGGACGATCGCCCCGGAGCACCCGATCGCCGCGGGCGTCCCGCACCCGATCGTGATCGACCGGCAGGAGATGTACGGCGAGTACTTCGACATCCCGCGCCCCGACGAGGAGGTCTTCCTGTCCACCTTCGCGGGCGGCGAGGTCTTCCGGTCGGGTGTCGCCTACCGCCGGGGCCTCGGCCGGGTGTTCTACTTCTCGCCCGGCGACCAGGAGTACCCGGTGTACCACCACCCCGACGTCCGACGGGTGCTCGCGAACGCCGCCGCCTGGGCCGCGCCGACCTCCGAACGGCGCACGCTGACCGCCGACCCCCACCCGCGGGACTGGTTCCTCGGGGGTGACTCCCGGTAGAACGGTGGGGTGGACACCCCCAACGACGACGGCGCCGCGCGTCGCACCGCGGTCATCGAGGCACTCGACGTGCTCGGTGCCGGTCCGGAGGAGCGGTTCGACCGCATCACCCGGATGACCCACGAGGCGTTCGGCGTCCCGCTGACCTTCCTCAACCTCGTGCACCACGACCTGGTCACGACGCAGTCGACGTTCGGGTGGCAGCAGGGGACGAGCGTGCCCGCGAGCGAGCAGTTCTGCGCGACGACGGTGCTCACCCCGGAGCCGATGGTCATCCCCGACACGACGCTCGACCCGCGCTTCGCGCACACCGCCGCGGTCGCGGAGCACGGCATCCGGTTCTACGCGGGCGCACCGCTCAGCACGGTCGACGGCATCCGGGTCGGGACGCTGTGCGTGATGGACGCGCAGCCGCGGGTCTTCGCCGACGAGGACGTCGCCCTGCTCCGCGACCTCGCGCGCTGGGCGGAGCGGGAGCTCGGGCACTCGATCGAGCGGGGTCGCGTGCAGCGTGTCCTCGCGGGGCTCGTCCCCGACGCCGTCGCGGTGCCGGGTGCCGCCGTCGAGGGCCTGGTCCTGCCGCACGAGCGCGGTGGTGACGTCGTCGACTGGCGCGTCGCCGCGGACGGGTCGGTCCACGCGACGGTCGGCACGGTCGCCGCGGGGCGCGCCTCCGCCTTGCTCGCCGCATCGGTGCGGTCCGCGGTGGTCGCCAGGACGGACGTCGCGTTCGACGACGCGGTCGCCGGTCTGGAGGCGCAGCTCGGCCCCGACCTGACCGCTGCGGACGCCGTCGGGTCGCTCCTGCACCTGCGGCTCGACCCGTCGTCGGGTCACCTCGCGTGGACGGGCGCGGGCCCGGGCACGGCACTGCTGCTCCGCGCGGACGGCGACGGCACGGGCGAGGTGGTCCCGCTGCGCTCGGCCGACCTGCCGATCGGTCTGCAGCCCGCCGGACACCCCCGCACCACCGGGACGACCACCCTGGCGCCGGGCGACCGCGTGGTGCTGGCGACACCGGGTGCGCTGGCGCTCGGCGGGGTCGGCGGCGAGGACGGCTTGGCGGCGCTCGCGGCGGCGCACCCCGACGACCTGCTCGAGTGGCTCCGCACGGTCGCGTCCGACGACACCGCGGACCGGAGCATCGCCGTGGTGGTGCTCACCCGCCGCTGACCCCGCGCGGGCCCGGTCGGGGCTAGCGGACGGTTTCGTGCCGGCGGCGCTCCGGGTGCCCGGTGAGCGCGGCGACGAGGAGCGTGGCGAGCAGGACGAAGCCGGCGAGCTCGATCCCGAGTCCGGCGGTCTTCCAGTACGCGCTGCCGACGACCTGCGGCTGCGTGACGGCATCGGGCCACCAGGCGTCGAGGGTCGGCACCGTCCCGGGGAACGGGTCGAGCCCGAGAACGACGAGGCCACCGAGCAGCAGGGCGACCCCGACGGCTGCCATCGCGCCGCGGGACCGGTGCAGCATCCGGACGACGAGCGCCGCCGCCATCCCGGCGAAGCCGACGACGGCGAGCAGGAACGCCACCACGACGACCGGCTGCGGGGCGAGGGCCACCCAGTCGAGCACCGCGATCGGCAGCAGCAGCCACCGTCCCGTCAGCGCCCAGGTGCGCGGGCTCCGCCATCCGTCCATGCGGTCACGGTACGACAGGCCGTCGGGGGGTCCCCTGGGGGCCACCCTCGCGCAGGGTGCACCTGGCTACGATCGTCGGCATGGCGCAGGAGGGCAGGGGCCGGCAGCAGCGGGCGGTGGCGACGCGGGCGGCCCTGGTCGAGGCCGCGGCCCACGAGTTCGACGAACGCGGCTACCTCGGCACGTCGGTCGACGGCGTGGCCGAACGCGCCGGGCTGACGAAGGGCGCCGTCTACTTCCACTTCCGGTCGAAGGCGGACATGGCCGCCGCGGTCGTCGCCGCACAGAACGAGGTCTCCCGCCGCTACGCCGCCGCCGTGCGGGAGCGGTGCCTGTCGCCGCTCGAGTCGCTCATGTGGATGTCGCAGGGCGTCGCGACGCAGATGGTGCACGAGGTCGTGGTGAGCGCGGGCATCCGGCTCGCGACCGACGAGCACGCCGCGGCCGTGGTCCGGCGCGACCCGGACGCCGACTGGGTGCAGCACACCGCGTCGGTCGTGCGGCAGGCGATCGACGCGGGCGAGGTCGACCCCGCCTGGGACCCGGTGATGGTCGGCCGCGTGGTCGGTCCGGCGTTCGCCGGGGTGCAGATGACGTCCGACCGGCTGCACGACCGCGCCGACCTGTACGAACGGCTGCGCGAACTGTGGACGGTGCTGCTCGCGGCGATCGTCACGGAGCGGATGCGCCCGGAGATCCCCCGGCTCGTCGCGATCATCGACGCCGACACCGCCACGGACGCCGGGGCGGATCCGGATGCCGGTGACACCGCGTCGGACGACCCGCGCGACCGGGCGGCGGGGAACGGGCCCGCGGTCGTGGCGACGCGGGTCCCCCCAGGGACACCCACGTCGCCTCGCACAGAGGATACCAAGGAGTAGGTTTTTCGCCTCGCCCCCGTTCGCGGGCCTGTGACGGCGCTCAGCCGTGCGGTCCGACTACCCTGACCGGATGCCCACGCCCGCCGCCGAGCACGAGGTCGACGCCGACCTCGTGGCCGCGCTGCTCCGCGACCAGCACCCCGACCTCGCCGACCTGCCGCTGCGCGTCGTCGCGAACGGCTGGGACAACGTGATCGTCCGGGTGGGTGCCGACCTGGCCGTCCGACTCCCCCGCCGGTCCGCCGCGGCCGAGCTCGTCGCGCACGAACAGCGCTGGCTGCCCGGCATCGCCGCACGCGTGGCCGCGGTCGCACCCGTGCCCGCCCCGGTCCGCACCGGGCGCCCGGCACACGGGTACCCGTGGTCGTGGAGCATCGTGCCGTGGCTGGCCGGTCGACCGGCGGACGCGGTGCCGCAGGGCCGACCGGTCGCCGAGGACCTCGCCGCCTTCCTGAGGTGCCTGCACGTGCCCGCTGCGGCGGACGCACCACGCAACCCCTTCCGCGCCGTGCCGCTCGCCGAGCGGGACGCGGCGGTGACGACGCGACTGACGACGACGGACGTGCCCCGTGCCGTGGAGGCGGCCGCGCTCTGGCGGACCGCGATCGACGCGCCCGCGCACACCGGGCCTCCCGTCTGGGTGCACGGCGACCTGCACCCGTCCAACGTGCTCGTCGACGACCGCCCCGACGGAGCGGTCCGCCTGTCGGCGGTCGTCGACTTCGGCGACGTGACCGCGGGGGACCCGGCCGTCGACCTCGCCACCCGGTGGCTCACCCTCGACCGGGAGGCGCGGACCGCCTTCGCGACGCGGGTCGCGGCCGACGACGCGACCTGGACGCGCGCCCGCGGCTGGGCGGTCGCGATCGCCTCGGCGCTCGCGACGAGCGACGAGCCGGGCCACCGGGACGTCGCGGTCCGGGCGCTCGACGCCGTGCTCGACGACTGAGACCGGTCCGCGCACACCCCTGGACGGCCGTCGGTCCCGGGCGTACGCTTCCTCGCACCTGACCGTGCACTGGAGATCGGAGGGGCCTGATGACCCTCGAGTTCCGCGTCCCGCACGACGTCGACACCGACGCCTCCCCCGCCGCAGTCCGCCGCGACACCGCACCGCCCGCCCCGGGACCGTCGGGGCTGCGCGGACTCCTCGACCGGTGGGCCGCACACCGCGCCGCCGCCCGCGACCGCCGCCTGGCCGCCCACGTGCAGGAGCTCGGCGAGCTGCAGCGGCTCCTCACCGACGCCCGCGGGGTCGTCGAGCGCGGCTGGGTGCAGCACGCCTGGTTCACCTACCTCGACGAGCACGGTCGGCAGCGCACCGCGTCGAGCGCCGCCGCGACCGAGGCGCAGGGGCGCCCGCTCGTCGGCGCGTGCCTCGTCGGCGCGGTGGTCTCGGCCGCCGGCGGTCCGCAGGCCGTGCACACCCAACCCGTGCAGCGCGCCCTCGACCTGGTGTGGCACGCGCTCGCCGCCGACGAGGGCCGGCCCGTGCTGTGGACGCCGGCGCCCGACGTCCGCACCGCCCGTGTGCGCGACCTGACCCGGTGGAACGACGGACCGGACCGGACGCAGGAGCAGGTCGCCTCCCTCCTGCTCACGGCCGAGCGGGTCGCCGTGCACGAGTCGGCGCGCGTGACCGCCCGCCGGGTGGCAGCATCGGCGACGTGACGAACACCGACCCGGTCCCCGCCGTGACCCCGGCACCGCCCGCCGACGCGATCGTGTCGAGCAGGCTGTCCACGCTGTCCGACGAGGGGACCTCGCCGACCACGGACGCCGCGATGCTGAAGGACACGCTGCACCGGTACCTGCGCAAGCACCGGGCCGCGCTGCTGGCGAAGCTCGACGGCCTCGCGGAGCGGCAGGCCCGGTGGCCGCTCACCCCGACGGGCACGAACGTCCTCGGACTCGTCAAGCACGTCGCCGGCGTGCAGGCCGGGTACCTCGGCACGGTGTTCGGCCGACCGCTGCCCGACCCGCCCGCCTGGCTCGAGTCGTGGGACGGCGCCGACATGTACGCCTCGCTCGACGAGTCGACGGCCGACGTCGTCGCGTTCCACCACCGCAGTGCCGCGCACGCCGACGCGACCATCGAGGCGCTCGACCTCGACGCCCGCGGGGTCGTCCCGTGGTGGCCGGAGGGGCACCGCGAGGTGACGCTGCACCGGATCCTCGTGCACATGGCGTACGAGACCGCCCGGCACGCGGGGCACGCGGACATCGTGCGCGAGATGCTCGACGGCCTGGCGGGCGACGGGGACGGCAACCTCGCCGCCAAGAGTCCGGCGGAGTGGGCGGCGTGGCGGGAGCACCTGGTCGACATCGCCGAGCGTGCGGGACTGCCGGACCGCGCCTGATACCCGACCGTCGGTCGGCATCGTTACCGTTCTCCCAGGAAGTGACCGCTCACCATTCGCTGATCAGGGATTTCCCTGTGGTCGAACACGCAGGATCCGCGCGGGACCGTCCGTCGCCGTTGTACAAGCGCGGGGTGCCCGCCGTACGGTCGGTCGGGTTCGAGCCCCGTCCTGTGGGGCGTTCGGCCGACCAGGGAGGAACCCCCACGTGTTCCAGTACGTCGTCGAGCGGTGGGACCAGATCTGGTTCGCGTCGTGGCAGCACTTCTCACTGGTGGTCCAGTGCACGGTGCTCGCCGCGGTCATCGCCGTGGTGCTCGCCACGCTCGTCTACCGCAGTCCGCGGCTGAGCTCCGTCGCCAACGCGGTGTCCGCGATCGGCCTCACCCTGCCGTCGTTCGCGGTGATCGGTCTGCTCATCGTGCCGCTCGGCTTCGGCGTGCTGCCGTCCGTCGTGACGGTCGTGTTCTTCGCCGCGCTGCCCATCCTGCGCAACGCGGTGGTCGGGCTCGCCGAGATCCCGCCGACGGTCGTCGAGTCCGCGCGGGGGATCGGGATGAGCCGCATCCGCACCCTGCTGCAGGTCGAGCTGCCGATGGCGTGGCCGATCATCCTCAGCGGTGTCCGCGTCTCGGCGCAGATGGTGATGGGCATCGCCGCGATCGCCGCGTACGCGCTCGGTCCCGGCCTCGGTGGCTTCATCTTCTCCGGCCTGTCCCGCCTCGGCGGCGCGAACGCCCTGAACGCCGTGGTCGTGGGCGTCGTCGGCGTCGTGCTGCTCGCCCTCGTCCTCGACCTGCTCCTCATCGGCCTCGGCCGTCTGACCACCCCGAGAGGTATCCGTGTCCAGCACTGACTCCGCCACCACCGCCCCCGCCGGTGACGTCACCGGCCGCAGCATCCTGCTCGACGAGGTCACCAAGCGGTACCCCGGGCAGCAGAAGCCCGCGGTCGACGGCATCACGCTCGAGATCCCGGCCGGCAAGGTCGTCATGCTCGTCGGGCCGTCCGGCTGTGGCAAGACGACGACGCTGAAGATGATCAACCGCCTGATCGAGCCCACCGAGGGCCGGATCGTCGTCGGCGACGAGGACGTCACGGGCATCGACGGCGACGAGCTGCGCCGCCGCATGGGCTACGTCATCCAGGCCGGGGGGCTCTTCCCGCACATGACGGTCGCCGCGAACATCGCGATCGTGCCGAAGATTCTCGGCTGGTCGAAGGAGAAGATCGCCGCCCGTGTCGACGAGCTGCTCGACCTCGTCTCGCTCGACCCCGACACCTACCGCGACCGGTTCCCCCGCGAGCTGTCCGGCGGGCAGCAGCAGCGCGTCGGCGTCGCCCGGGCGCTCGCGGCGGACCCGCCCGTCCTGCTCATGGACGAGCCGTTCGGCGCCGTCGACCCGATCACCCGGCAGCGCCTGCAGGACGAGCTCCTGCGCATCCAGGAGGAGCTGCACAAGACGATCGTCATCGTCACGCACGACTTCGACGAGGCCGTGAAGCTCGGCGACTGGATCGTGATCTTCACCGAGGGCGCGCACATCGTGCAGTACGACACCCCGGAGCGCATCCTGGCCGAGCCGGCGAACGAGTTCGTCGAGAACTTCATCGGCTCCGGTGCCGGCCTGAAGCAGCTCACCCTGAACCGGGTGCGCGACGTCGAGCTCGCCCCGGCCGTCACCTGCTCGCCCGGCGAGGAGACCCGGGCCGTCCTGCAGCGCATGGACGAGGCCGGTGGACACCAGCACGCCGTGGTCGTCGACCGGCGGCAGCGGCCGATCGGGTGGCCGACCCGTCGCCAGCTCGAGCGCCTGACCCGCGTGCCCGAGGGCATCGAGCCCGAGCTGCCCGTGGTCGGCGAGGCCGCGACGCTCAACGACGCGCTCGACACCATGCTCGTCTCGAGCGCCGGCGCCGCACTGGTGACCGGTCGCGGCGAGTCCTTCCGCGGCGTCATCACCGTCGAGACCGTGATGGACGCCATCACCCGGTCCCGCGCGGCCGCCGCCTCCGACCAGGCGTACGCCCCGGTCGGCACGAACACGAACCCGATCGAGACGCTGCCGTCGTCGCCCGCCGTCGTCGAGGAGCGGAACGACGAGCAGCAGGCCCGTGACGGCGACGCGTCCCGCGAGGGGGACCGGTGAGCACCGCCGTCGCCGGCCCGGCCACCGGTGAGCGGACGCCCTGGAAGGGGCTCCTCGTGCAGCCGATCGCGATCCTGGTCGTCCTCGCCGGGTTCGTCGTCTGGCTCGCCACCGCCGACCTGTCCGCCACCGAGCGCTCGACCCTGAACCCGAGCGGCATCCTCGACCTGACCGGGCAGCACCTCGTCCTCACCCTGCAGGCCACCGTGCTCGTGCTCGTGATCGGCATCCCGCTCGGGGTCCTGCTCACCCGCGGGCCCCTGCGCCGCGCGAGCACCGCCGTCATCGCGGTCGCGAACTTCGGCCAGGCGGCCCCGGCGGTCGGCCTCATCGTGCTGCTCGCGGCGTGGCTCGGCCTGAACAGCTGGTCGGCGGTCGTCGCCCTCGTGCTGTACGCGATCCTGCCGGTGCTCCGGAACACCATGCTCGGGGTGCAGAGCGTCGACGAGCGCCTCGTCGAGGCCGGCCGGGGCATGGGCATGAGCGCGTTCGCCGTCCTGCTCAAGGTGGAGCTCCCGCTCGCCGTGCCGGTCATGCTCTCCGGCATCCGCACCGCGCTCGTGCTCCTCGTCGGGACCGCGAGCCTGGCGACCTTCGTCGGCGCGGGCGGCCTCGGCCTGCTCATCACCACGGGCGTGAACCTGTTCCTGCCGAAGGTGCTCGTCTCGGGCGCGCTCCTCGTCGCCCTGCTCGCCCTGACCATCGACTGGATCGGCCGCGTGGTCGAGACGGTCGCACGACCGAAGGGACTCCGATGACGGACCACAGCCGTACGCAGGAGCGCACGACGCGAGCCGACGTGCCGGACGTGCGCCGCGCCTCCCGGCCGTCCGCCCGCCGCCGTGTGCTCGCCGCAGCCGCCGTGGCGGGCGCGAGCGCCCTCGTGCTGGCGGGCTGCGGCCTGCAGCCCGCCGCGTCCTTCGTGCCGGGTGCAGCCCCCGGGTCGATCCACCGGATCGACGACCTGCCGGAGGCTGCGTCCATCACCGTGACGTCGAAGAACTTCACGGAGCAGCTCGTCCTCGGCAAGATCGCCGTGCTCGCCGCCAAGGCCGCGGGCTTCGACGTCACCGACGAGACGAACGTGCCGGGTTCCGTCGCGGTGCGCGAGCTGATGACCTCGCACGACGCCGACGTCACCTGGGAGTACACGGGCACCGCCTGGCTGACCTTCATGGCGCACGAGCAGGGGATCCCGGACAAGACCGAGCAGTGGCAGGCCGTCAAGCAGGAGGACGCGCGCAACGGGCTGACCTGGCTCGAGCCGGCGCCGATGAACAACACGTACGCGTTCGCGGTCCGCGACGAGGCCGTCGCCGAGCTCGGGAACGTGAAGACCCTGTCGGACATCACGAAGCTGCCGGTCGACCAGCGCACGTTCTGCGTCGAGTCGGAGTTCAACTCCCGTGCGGACGGCTTCAAGCCGATGCTCGAGAAGTACGGGCTGGAGCTCGGTGGATCGGGGGAGAACGCCGTGCCGAACGGCAACGTCAGCATCCTCGACACCGGCACGGTCTACACCGCGACCGACCGTGGCAAGTGCAACTTCGGCGAGGTGTTCACGACCGACGGCCGCATCAAGTCGCTCGGGCTGACCGTGCTCCAGGACGACCGGGCGTTCTTCCCGGCGTACAACGTCGCACCCGTGATCGACTCGGCGACGCTGCGCGAGTACCCGCAGCTCCGGGGCGTGTACGACCAGATCTCGCCGAAGCTCACGGACGCCGTGCTGCAGGAGCTGAACCGGCAGGTGGACGTCGAGGGCCGCGAGCCGGCGGACGTCGCGTTCGACTGGATGGTGCGGGAGGGCTTCATCACGAAGCCGTGACCCGCGGGCCGCGTCGCGACGTGGACGGGACGGACGGGAGGCGCGGTGCCGGTGGGTGCCGCGCCTCCCGTCCTGCACGGGGTCGCGTCGGGCGCGGTGCGCGTGTCCCGCCGGTGCGGCGTCGGGTCGCGGGCGGCGCTCGGCGGGTCCGGCGTCGGGTCGCGGGCGCGCGTCCCGCCCGTCAGGCGGAGGCGAGCCGGGCTGCCGTGTCGCTGATCGTCGTGACGAGCCGCTCGCGCACCTCGGCGGGCTCGGACCCGTCGTGCCGGGCGGCGCTCCGCAGTCCGGTCATGCACATGCCGAGCAGCATCTCGGCCGCCTCGGGCGTCGCCGCCTCCGGGCCCCAGGCCGGGTCGCGCGCGAGGATCGTGCGGACCGCGCCGGTCATCGCCTCGGCCACCGTCGTCATCCGGGTGACCTGCCGCCGGACCAGCTGTGGGAAGCGCACGATCACCTCCTTGCGGTGCTCGCGCTCGCGTTCGTCGCCGAAGGAGTCGCCGAACACCAGGAACGCCAGGTCGACGACGGCCTCGACGACCGGGCGGCCGGAGACCTCGGCGAGGTGCGCGTCGAGGGTCGCGGGGGACAGGTCGAGCTCGGTGTGCCCGAGGACCGCGTCCTCCTTGCTCTCGAAGTAGTTGAAGAACGTCCGCGGCGAGACGTCGGCCCGCGCCGCGATCTGCTCGATCGTGGTGCGGTCGAGGTCCTGCTCGAGGGCCAGGGAGCGCGCGGCGTCGGCGATGCGCCGGCGGGTCTCGCGGCGCTTGCGGTCGCGCAGACCCATCGTCGGTGCGGGGTCGGACATGGGTCGTACTGTAACCGTCCCGCCGGTGACCCCGGGGCACGCCCGCCCGCGCACCCCCGGACGGACCGGGGGTGGTCGCCGGTATCGTCGGAGCATGGCCCTGTTCGGACGACGCAGCAAGCACGACGTGCGCGACCGCCCCGTCAGCCAGGTCGAGCTGAAGCGCGCGGTCGACGAGGGGTTCCTCATCGCCAAGGCCGCGGTCGTCGTGGCCGTCGCGAACCGCGTCATCACGAACTCGCTGCGCGACCAGGGGTACTTCGACCACGCGGTCGTCGCCGAGTCCGTGCGTGAGGAACTGCACCGGCTCGCCGAGGAACAGCGCGGTGACGCCGCCCGGATGCGCGAGATCCGGTCGCGGTCGAGCAAGCAGACCGGGCGCTCCCGGCACCAGCACGACTACCGCCGCGGGGACGACCTCAAGCTCCGCACGCGCGAGGCCACGTACGAGCAGCTCGCCACCATGCTCGACCGCCGCCGCGAGGACCAGGGGTTCGTCGATGGCATCGTCCTGCAGGCCCGGGCACGTGCGTGGGACGACATCGGCACGACGGTCGTGGGACGGCTCGGCTGGGCGCAGCGACCGACGGAGGACTACGAGATCGGCCGCGACGAGCGCCTGCAGCAGATGCTCGACGAGGACTTCGCCGAGCTGCTCGCGGCGCACCCGGTCGGCTCCGGGACGCCCGAGACCGTGGCAGCGGACGCCGACGAGCCGGACGAGGGCGACGGGCCCGAGGACGGCACGGACCCGGCGGACGCGGACGCGGCGCGGCCCTGACCGTGGAACTTGATGTTCCAGTACCGGTCCGGTACCCTGGACAGGTAACGCCCCAGGACCATTCGGCACCGTCGGACTCCTGGGGCAACTGCGTTCCGGGGGGAAGGTGCAGGCGTGGTCGACATCTCCGAGCTCGAGCGACTCCCTGCGGTGGTGAGTGCGCCGCGGCTCGCCCGGTACGAACAGCGCTACCGCGGCAGGACCGATCTCGACAGTGTCCGCCTGCTGGAACGGGAGCGTCGCGCCGTCGACGATGCCCTCGCGACGCTCCGGAGGCGCGGTGTCGCGGATCCGAGCGCGGGCCAGGTCGTCGCGGCGTCGAACTTCGGTCTCGGGGTCGGCCTGACGGACGCGGGTGTGCCACGGCACCCCACGCTGAGCTACGAGACCGCACTCTGGCAGCCCCGCATCGTCCGAGCGTTCCCGAACCTGGGCACCACCCGGCGGAAGCAGCTGCACCGGCAGCTCGACGACCTGCGCCGCTTCCGCAACCGTCTCGCCCACCACGAGCCGGTCTTCGACGCACCGCTCGAACGGATCCGCGCGGACCTCGTCGCGGTCGCCCGGGCGGTCGACCTCGACGCAGCGACGCTGATCGGGTCCGCTCAGCGCATCGACGCCGTGCTCGCGCGGAAGCGGGATGCGATCGAACGGGGCTGCACGGTCATCTGACCGGGCCGCAGGACGAGAGCCCGCGCAGCCGCCGGTCCCTAGGCTCGTACCCATGGTTGATGCGGTGGTCGTCGGAGCCGGACCGAACGGACTCGCGGCGGCGGTGACACTCGCCCGCGCGGGCTTGTCGGTCGAGGTCGTCGAGCGGAACGACACGATCGGCGGGGGAGCGCGCACCGCCGAGCTCACGCTGCCCGGGTTCCACCACGACGTCTGCTCCGCGGTGCACCCGATGGCGCTGCAGTCGGAGTTCTTCCGGCTGTTCCGCCTGGAGGACCGGATCGAGCTCCGCCTGCCCGAGGTTCAGTACGGCCACCCGCTCGACCGCGGCGACGCCGGCATCGCGTACCAGGACGTCGAGCGGACCGCGGCGGAGCTCGGCGTGGACGGCCCGGCCTTCCGGAACCTCATGGCGCCGCTCGCCCGCAGTGCCGACCAGGTGGCCGACTTCGCCACCGACGCCCTGCTGCACGTGCCGCGGCACCCGCTCACCGTGCTGCGCTTCGGACTGCGCGCGCTCGAGCAGGGGTCCGCGGCCTGGAACGTGCGGTTCCGCGAGCAGGTCGCCCCGGCGATGGTCTCCGGGGTCGCGGCGCACTCGATCCAGCACCTGCCGTCCCTGGCCACCGCCGCCGCGGCCCTGTCGCTCGGCTCGTACGCGCACGCCCGGGGCTGGCCGGTGCCGATCGGCGGCAGCCAGGCGATCGTCGACGCGCTCGCCGCGGACCTCGTCGCGCACGGCGGGACGATCGAGACCGGCCGCGAGGTCCGGTCGCTCGGCGACCTCACCCCCGCCAAGGCGGTGCTCTTCGACACGAGCGTCCCCGGCATGCTCCGGATCGCCGGGAAGCAGATCCCGACGCCGAAGCGCGGCGCCCTCCGCCGCTTCCGGTTCGGCAACGCGGCGGCGAAGGTCGACTTCGCGCTGTCCGACCCGGTGCCGTGGACGAACGAGGCGCTCCGGAAGGCCGGCACGGTGCACATCGGCGGCACACGCGCCGAGATCGCCGGGGCCGAGCACGCCGTCGCGCACGGTCGGCACGCGGAGCGACCGTACGTGCTCGGGTCGGAGCCGACCGTGGTCGACCGGAGCCGGGCTCCGCGCGGCAAGCACGTCTTCTGGGCGTACGCGCACGTGCCCGCTGGCTCGGACGTCGACCCGACCGAGGCGGTCGTGCGGCAGATCGAGCGCTTCGCGCCGGGCTTCCGCGACACCGTCCTGCAGTCGGCCAGCCGCACCGCGGTGCAGATGGCCGAGTACAACCCGAACTACGAGGGCGGGGACATCGCCGCGGGCGCCGCGAGCTTCTGGCAGCTGGTGAAGCGACCGGTGCTGTCGAGCGACCCGTGGCGGATGGGCGGCGGCATGTACCTGTGCTCCGAGGCGTCCGCCCCGGGGCCCGGCGTGCACGGCATGGCGGGCTGGCACGCCGCGAAGAGCGCCCTGCGCCACACGTTCGGGCTCCCCGACGACGTCGATCTCGCACCGGAGGAATGACCATGGCGAAGAACGTCCGCAACCTGCGCTGCACCCCGGAGGACGTGTTCGACGTGCTCCGCGACGGTTGGCTCTACCCCACGTGGGTGGTCGGTGCGTCGCGGATGCGCGGTGAGGAACGCGGTTGGCCGGCGGTCGGCACGAAGATCCACCACTCGTTCGGCGTCTGGCCGTTCGTGATCGACGACACCACGACGGTGCTCGAGTACGACGAGCCCCGTCGGATGGTCATCCAGGCGCGCGGCTGGCCGGTGGGGGAGGCCCGCGTCGAGATCGAGGTCGCCGAGCACCCCCGCGGTTGCCGGGTGACGATGCGCGAGAACCCCGTCGCGGGTCCGGGCACGCTCGTCCCCGGGTTCATCGCGCAGCCGGGCATCTGGATCCGGAACCACGAGAGCGTCCGCCGGCTCGGCTGGGTCGCGGCGGGTCGCGCGCAGAGCCGCTGACGGCGGTCGTCCGCGGCGGCGGCTGCGTCGCCACCGGCGCGGGGTCGCCGACACGGCGGACGGGAGGCCCGTGGCGGCGCCGCCACGCGCCTCCCGTCCGTCGCGGACCGGCGTCTACTGCTCCCGGCTGAACGCGCTCGCGCGCGCGACCTGGTCGTCGGTCAGGGCCACGCCCGTGTACCGCTCGAACTGCCGGGCGGCCTGGAGGGCGATGACCTCCGCCCCCGTGACCACGTGCGTGCCGGCGGCCCGTCCGGCGCGCACGAGCGGGGTCTCGGAGGGGAACGCGACGACGTCGAACACCGTGTGCGCGGCGTCGACGCGGTCCTGGGCGAACGCGAGGGTGTCGGCCTGGTCGCCGTCCATGCCGAGCGGCGTGACGTTGACGAGGACGTCCGCGTCGCCGGCGGCGTCCTCGGTGGCGACCCACCCGTAGCCGTACTGCTCGGCCAGGGCCGGCCCGGTCCGGTCGTTCCGCGCGACGACGGTCAGGTGGCCGAAACCAGCGCCGCGGAACGCCGCCGTGACGGCCTTCGCCATGCCGCCGGAGCCGCGCAGCAGGACCCGGGAGGCCGTGTCCACGCCGTGCGAGGCGAGCAGGGCGGCGACGGCCTCGTAGTCGGTGTTCGACGCGGTGAGCACGCCGTCGTCGTTCACGACCGTGTTGACCGACCGGATCGCCGCGGCGGAGTCCTCCACGACGTCGACGAGGGGGATGATCGCCTCCTTGAAGGGCATCGACACCGAGCAGCCGCGGATGCCGAGGGCCCGCACGCCGGCGACCGCGCCGGGGAGGTCGGTCGTCGTGAACGCCTTGTAGACGGCGTTGATGCCGAGCTCGTCGTACAGGAAGTTGTGGAAGCGGGTGCCGATGTTGCTCGGGCGTGCGGCGAGCGAGATGCTGACCTGCATGTCCTTGTTCAGGATGGGCATGCCGGAGAGTCTCGCACGTCCGGGCGTCCCCCGCTCCCGTGCCGATGGAGCGGTCCACCATCCGCGTCGTCGAGCGTGCACGTCGACCGCTGACCGGCGTCCCGTCCGGACGGGTTAGTGTGACGGGATGCCCGTCTCCGTGTTCGACCTGTTCAGCGTCGGGATCGGCCCGTCGAGCTCCCACACCGTCGGGCCGATGCGTGCCGGTGCGTCGTTCGCCGCACGGGTCGCCGGAGCGCCGGTGGCCGCGGTGGACGTGCACCTGTACGGGTCCCTCGCGTCGACGGGGCACGGGCACGGCACGCTCGGTGCGGTCCTCGCGGGGCTGACGGGGTCCGACCCGGAGACGGTCGACCCGGACGAGATGGCAGCGTCACTCGCCGAGACCGAGCGCACGGGGCAGCTCCGGCTGGCCGGTGGCACGGTCGTGCCGTTGCGGCAGGCCGACATCGTCCTCCACCCGCTGACCATGCTGCCGCGGCACCCGAACGCGATGCGCCTCGTCGCGCGCGACGCCGCCGGGACCGTGCTGGACGAGGAGACGTACTACTCGATCGGCGGCGGGTTCGTGACGAGCGACGGCGACGCCGCGCCGGCCGACACCGCTGCCGTCGCGGAGGCCGCCATCCCGGTGGACGACGCCGTCCCGTACCCGTTCTCGAGCGGCGCCGAGCTGCTCGCCGCGTGTGCCGCGTCCGGCCTGCCGGTGAGCGGCGTGGCCCTGGCGAACGAGACCGTCACGCGCACCGCCGACGAGGTCCGCGCCGGCCTGCTGCACGTGCACGACGTGATGCGCGAGAGCGTCGAGCGCAGCATCCGGCGCACCGGCACCCTGCCCGGCGGGCTCGAGGTCCGGCGCCGGGCGGCGAACTGGTACGAGCAGCTGCTCCGGGACGACCCGCACCACGACCCGCTGTTCGCGATGGAGTGGGTGAACCTGACGGCGATGGCCGTGAACGAGGAGAACGCCTCTGGGGGCCGGGTCGTCACCGCGCCGACGAACGGTGCCGCCGGGATCATCCCCGCGGTGCTCTCCTACGCCCTGACCTACGCGTCCGAGGTCGCCCCGGACGAGCGGGACGACGCCGTGGTGCGGTTCCTGCTCACCGCCGGTGCCGTCGGGTCGATCTACAAGGAGCGCGCCTCGATCTCCGGGGCCGAGGTCGGCTGCCAGGGCGAGGTCGGCTCCGCGGCGTCGATGGCCGCGGCCGGGCTCGCCGAGGTCCTCGGTGGCACCCCCGAGCAGGTCGAGAACGCCGCCGAGATCGCGATGGAGCACAACCTCGGGCTGACCTGCGACCCGATCGGCGGCCTCGTGCAGATCCCGTGCATCGAGCGGAACGCGATCGCGGCGAACAAGGCGATCAACGCGGCGCGGATGGCCCTGCGCGGCGACGGCGTGCACCACGTGTCGCTCGACCAGGTCGTCGAGACGATGCGGCAGACCGGCGCCGACATGTCGACGAAGTACAAGGAGACCGCGATGGGCGGTCTGGCGGTGAACGTCCCGCTCTGCTGAGGAGCGGACGGCGGGTCAGCCCTCCTGCATCTCCAGCGAGCAGGACTCCGGCGCGACGTGGTGCTGACCGTCCTCGGCCCGGACCACCAGGAGCGGTCGGCTGTTGCCGTCGAGGACGTCGACGGCCGTGCCCTCGACGAGCAGCCCGCGGTCGTGGAACCGCACCACGGCGTGCATCGGGACGTCGTCGGTGGTGACCGGACGCCAGCGTGCGGGACGTGTGAGTTCGGTTTCCATCCGCCCATCATGCGGGATGTCCACTTCGCGCACCGAATCGGCGAGGCCCGCTCACCCGTCGCCGCGGACGCTCCCGGACGCTCCCGGGTAGCGTCCGGCCCATGAGCGAGCCCGACCGCGACCACCTCGACGACGGTGTCGACATGACCTTCGACGAGCGACGGCAGGACACCCTGCGGCGCATGTCCGGCTCGGACGCGCACGACGCCGACCCCCGCGTCGAGGTCTCCGAGGCGCAGGACGGCACCGTGCGGATCGACGTCGCGGACACCGCGGCGGTCCGCCCGGGCGACGCGACCGCGAGCGACCCGCGGACCGACGAGCAGCAGGACACGACGCACCGGCACTGACCCCGGCCAGTCGGCGCCCGTCGGTCAGAGCGTGTCGAACAGGAGCGCCAGTCGACCGGTGTCGGGCCGCCGCACCCGGATCGCGCGCACGCCGTAGACCTCGGCGACGAGCTCCTCGGTGAGCACGTCCTCAGGGGTGCCGGCAGCGACCGCGCGACCGGCCGCGAGCACCACGACCGCGTCGCAGTGCGCGGCGGCGAGGTTGAGGTCGTGCAGGGCCACCACGGTCGTCACCGGCAGGTCGGCGACCAACCGCAGCAGGTCGAGTTGGTGCCGGACGTCCAGGTGGTTCGTCGGCTCGTCCATGAGCAGCTCGGTCGGCTCCTGCGCGAGCGCCCGGGCGATCTGGGCGCGCTGGCGTTCCCCGCCGGACAGCCGGTGCCACGACGCGTCGGCGCGGTCGGCCAACCCGACCTGACGGAGGGCGGCGTCCACCGCGGTGGCGTCCCGTGCGCGGTCCCCGCCGAGGACCGTCCGGTGCGGGATGCGCCCGAGCTCGACGACGTCGCGGACCGTGAGCGCGGCGTCGGTCTCGGCGTGCTGCGTGACGGTGGCGATGCGCCGGGCGACGTCGCGGCGGGAGCGACCGGTGACCGGTGCACCGTCGAGCTCGACCTGCCCGGCGTCGGGTCGAGCGGCCCCCTGGAGCAGGCGGATGAGCGAGGACTTGCCGGAGCCGTTCGGGCCGAGCAGCCCGACCGTCGTGCCCGGCTCGGGGTGCAGGGAGACGCCGTCGACGACGATGCGGCCGCCGCGGCTCCAGACGACCTCGCGCGCGGTGACGGTCACGAGCGCGACCGCCGGTGCACGAGCAGGGCGACGAAGGCCGGGACGCCCACGAGCGCGGTGCCGACCCCGACCGGCAGCGCGGTCGGCTGGAACGCCACGCGGGACACGGTGTCGACCCAGGTCATGAAGAGCGCGCCGAGCAGGATCGTGACGGGGACCACGCGTCGGTGCCGTTCCCCGACGAGCAGGCGGGCGGCGTGCGGCAGGACGAGCCCGACGAAGCCGATCGCCCCGGCGATGCTGACCAGGACCGCGGTGAGCAGGGCGGTCGCGACGAGCAGCAGCACGCGGGTGCGCTGCACGTGCACGCCGAGCGAGGCCGCGACGTCGTCGCCGAACGCGAACGCGTCGAGGCTGCGCGCCGCGACGAGAGTGACGACGGCGCCCACCGTGACCGTGCCGACCGCGAGCCAGACCTGCGGCCACCGCATGCCCTCGAGCGAGCCGAGCAGCCAGAACATCACGCCCCGGGTGGCGTCGGCGTCCGCGAAGGCGAACACCACGAACGAGGTCACCGCCGAGAACAGGTGCGTCCCGGCGACCCCGGCGAGGACGATGCCCTGCGAGCCGTTCGAGGTGTACCGCGCGAGCAGCAGGACGAGTCCGAACGCGAGCAGCGCCCCGAAGAAGGCGCCCGACGACAGCCCGAGCGCCCCGCCACCGACCCCGAGGACGCCGATCAGCACCGCACCGGTCGACGCCCCGGACGAGACGCCGAGGACGAACGGGTCCGCGAGCGGGTTCCGGAGCAGCGCCTGCAGGACGACGCCGCACAGACCGAGCCCGGCTCCGCTGGCGGCCGCGACGAGTGCCCGGGGCAGTCGCTCCTGCCAGACGATCGCGTCGTCGGTCTCGGTGACCGGGATCTGCGCGGACGCGAGGTGGTTGAGCAGGACGTCGCGCACGTTGACGAGCGACACGTCGGCCGGCCCGAGCGTCGCCGCGGCGCCGACGGACAGCGCGACCGCGACGACGCCGACCAGCACCGCGCCCGTCACGACCAGCGAGCGGGCCAGGGGCGACGGCCGCCACCCGACACCGCGTCGGAGCGCCGTGCTCACCGGTCGTCCCCGTGCTCGGCGGACCAGTGCGCGATCTTCTCGAGGCCGTCGACGAACCGGATGGACGGGTTGAGCTCGGCGCCGTGCAGCGCGACGAACCGGTGGTTCCGGACCGCGTCGAGGTCCTTCGTCAGCGGGTCGTGCTCGAGGAAGGCGATCTTGTCGTCGAGCCGGTCGCCGGGGAACCGGTCGCGCTGGAGGTCGCCGAGCACGATCACCTGCGGGTCGGCGGCGACCACCTGCTCCCACCCGACCGCGGGCCAGTCGTCGCGCGACGACCGGAACACGTTGTCGAGTCCGGTCTCGTCGGCCAGGAGCTGCCCCGACCCGAGACCGCCCGCGACGTAGGGCGTCTTCGTGTCGGCGAACCAGAAGAACGCCCGCTGGCCGTCGAGGTCGGTGCGCGCGGTGGCGGCCTCGGCGCGGGCGCGCAGCTCGGCGACCAGGGCGGCGCCGCGGCGCTGCACGTCGAACACCACGGCGAGGTCGTGGATCTCGCGGTAGAGCTGCTCGGTGGTGAGGGCCTGCGTGCGCTTGCCGCCGCCGTTGATGCTGACGTCGCCCTCGCAGTCGGTCGGGGACAGGTACGAGCCGATGCCGGTCTCGGCGAGGCGCTCACGGCTCGCGACACCGCCCTGCCCGTAGTGGCGGCCGAACGACGCGGTCACGAAGTCGGGCCGTGCGTCGAGCAGCACCTCGTAGGTGGGGGCGTTGTCGGACAGCCGGGGGACCCGCTCGTTCGCGGCGGCCAGGCTCGGCAGGACCGGGTCGGTCCACGAGGCGGTGCCCACCATCCGGTCCGCGAGGCCGAGGGACAGCAGGATCTCGGTGGAGTTCTGGTCGAGCGACACGATGCGCTGCGGGGCGGACTCGACGGTGACCCGCCGACCACAGTCCTCGATCGTGAGCGGGTAGGACGTGGTGCCCTCGCCGGCCGTCGCGGTGCCGGTCGCCTGCGGGACCGCCTCGGAGGCACCGCAGCCGGTGAGCGCGAGGAGCGCGAGGGCGACGACGCCGGCGACGAGTGGTGGGCGGGCAGCGTGGGACCGGAGCACGTGGAGCACGAAGGAGAGGCTAACCTAACCTCGCGCTCGACGACACGTCACCGATCGGCCCCCGCACGCCGGGGACGGTGGCGCACGGCATGATCGTCGGGTGCACCTCGTCCTCCACCGCGTCGACGGCGGCGTCACCGCGACGCCCCTGACCGACGCGGGGGAGTCGGCCGGTGCGCCGACCCGCCTGGACGAGCCGCGCCTCCCGGCCTTCGTCGCGGCCCACGACGGACCGGACGTGCGCTGGGTCTGGGACGACACCGCGCGCTGGTACCCGGCCGTCCTCGCGGCCGGCGGCCGCGTCGGCCGCTGCACCGACCTGCGGCTGACCCGCCGCATCCTGCGGCACGCGCTCGCGACGCGGGGCACGGCGCTCGCCGCGGCTCCCGAGGACACCTGGGACGGACCCGGTCTGGAGGCGCGGGTCACCCGCCCGACGCAGGCCCGGCTGTTCGACGACGCGCTCTTCACCGTCGCGCCCCCCGACGACGACGCCGATCCGGTCGTCGAGCTGCGCGCGCAGCTCGACGCGGTGGCCGCGTCGACGACGCCCGGAGCGCTCCGGCTGCTCACGACGGCGGAGTCCGCGGGCGCGCTCGTCGCCGCCGAGGTGCTGCACGCCGGCCTGCCGTGGCGGCGGGACGTGCACGAGCGGCTGCTCGAGGACGCGCTCGGACCGCGGGTGCCGCCCGGGGTGCGGCCGCGCCGGCTCGAGGAGCTCGCGGTCGAGCTGCGGGAAGCCCTGGGCGACCCCGCGCTCAACCCGGACTCGCCCACCGACGTGCTCCGGGCGCTGCGGGCGGCCGGGCTCGCGGTGACGAGCACGCGCAAGTGGGAGCTGCAGGAGCTCGACCACCCGGTGATCGCCCCGCTGCTCGAGTACAAGCGGCTGTCCCGGCTGCTGACCGCCAACGGGTGGGCGTGGCTCGACGAGTGGGTCCAGGACGGCCGGTTCCACCCGCGGTACGTCGTCGGCGGGGTCGTCACCGGGCGCTGGGCGGCGGACGGTGGCGGAGCGATGCAGCTGCCGCGGACCGTCCGCGCCGCCGTGGTCGCCGACGAGGGCTGGGCGTTCGTCGTCGCCGACGCCGCCCAGCTCGAACCGCGCGTCCTCGCCGCGATGGCCGGCGACCGGGCGATGGCGACCGCCGGGGACGGACGCGACCTGTACGACGGCGTCGTCGCCTCGGGGGCCGTCGAGACGCGGCAGCAGGCCAAGGGTGCGATGCTCGGCGCGATGTACGGCGCGACGCAGGGCGACGCGGGACGGCTCGTGCCCCGTCTGGCGCGGGCGTTCCCGGCGGCGCTCGGCCTGGTCGACCGCGCGGCCCGGGCGGGGGAGCGCGGCGAGCCCGTGACGACGCTGCTCGGCCGGACGTCGCCCGTCCCCGACGAGGCCTGGTTCGCCGCGCGCAACCGGGCGTGGTCGGTCGAGGGCACCACGGCGCAGCAGCGGGCCGTCGAGTCGCGGTCGCGGAGCTGGGGCCGGTTCACCCGCAACTTCGTGGTGCAGGGCACGGCGGCGGAGTGGGCGCTCGCGTGGATGGGGTCGCTGCGGGCACGGCTCGCCGCGCGGTTCCCCGGGCCGGTGACGGCCGGGCCGCACCTGGTGTTCTTCGTGCACGACGAGATCGTGGTGCACACGCCGGTCGAGCACGCCGCGTGGGTGGCCGAGCAGGTCCGGGCCGCGGCGGAGGAGGCCGGGCGGCTGCTGTTCCGGGACTTCCCGATCGTGTTCCCGCTGTCGGTGTCGACCGTGCGGGACTACGGCTCGGCCAAGGACTGACGGCCGGTCCGAGCGATCGCGGTTGCGGACGGCGGGTCGTGCCCGTGCGCTCGCGGGTGCGTCGTGCCCGAGCGCTCGCAGGTGCGTGCGTGCAGGGTGGGGCGATGCAGCGAGCGGAGCACGAGGAGCCGGACCGGCCCGTCCGCGCGGTCGCCCGGCAGGCCGAGCAGGCGGAGCGGGCCTCGGCGGACGTCGACCGGCACGTCGGCACGGTCGACCTGACGTCCTGGCGGTCCCGCGCCGGCCACGCCACCGCCGAGGCCTGGGCCGCTGCCGGACGCCGCTACGGCGCGCTCCCGGTGCTCGTCCTCACGCTGCTCGTCGGGATCGGCGTCGCCGTGACCGCGACGTGGGCGGCCTCCGAGGTCTACGACGCCGTCCGCGCCTCCGACGACGTCGCCGTGCTCGACCGGCCGGTGCTCGACTGGATGCTCACGCTGCGCTCCCCGTTCGCCGACCGCGCGGTCACGTGGTGGACCGACATCGCGGGGACGATCGGGATGCCGATCGTCGCCGTCGGCTTCCTCGTCGGGTTCACCGTGCAGCGCCGCGCCTGGACGCCGTTCGTGCTGCTCGTCGCCGCGAGCGGAGGATCGCTCCTCATGACGATCGCCGGCAAGGACCTCATCGGGCGGGCACGTCCCCCGCTGTCCGACGCCGTGCCGCCGTACGAGCACTCGCCGTCGTTCCCGTCCGGGCACACGCTCAACGCCACCGTGGTGGTCGGCACGATCGTCTACCTGCTCATCCTGCGCCAGTCCCGCACCGTGACCCGGGTGCGGACGATCGTCGTCGGCACCCTGTTCGTGCTGTCCGTCGGCGTCTCGCGGGTGTTCCTCGGGCACCACTGGACCACCGACGTCCTGGCGGCGTGGGCACTCGGCCTCGCCTGGCTGGCCCTCGTGGTGACCGCCCACCGGCTCTACCTGACCGCCCTGCACCGCGGCGCGGACCCGGTCCGCCGCTGAGCGTGGTCAGGCGGCCACGGTAGGTTCCGAGGCATGGCAGATCGGCTCTTCGGCGGCAGGTACCGCGTCACGGGAACCCTCGGACACGGGGGCATGGCATCGGTGTACCGGGCCGTCGACGAGCAGCTCGGACGCGAGGTCGCCGTCAAGGTGTTCCGCATCGGCGCGGTGGACCACGGCGAACGGGCACGCGCCGAGGCCGAGATGCACACCCTCGCCGCACTCCGCAGCCCCGCGCTCGTGACCCTGTACGACGCCGCGCTCGACGACGTCGACGGCGACTCGTACCTGGTGATGGAGCTCGTCCCCGGCAGCGACCTCGACACCCGCCTGCGCGAGGGGCCGCTCGACCCGGGGACGACCGCCCGCGTCGGGTCCCAGGTGGCCGACGGCCTGGCGGCGGTGCACGCGCAGGGCATCGTCCACCGCGACGTGAAGCCTGCGAACGTGCTGCTCGAGAGCGACGGGGAGCACGTCAAGCTCGCCGACTTCGGCATCGCCCTGCTCCGCGACGCCGCCCGGGTCACCGGCACCGGCACCGTGATCGGCACGGCCGCCTACATCTCGCCCGAGCAGGTCACGGGCCGCGAGGTCACCGGCAAGGCCGACGTGTACGCCCTCGGCCTCGTGCTGCTCCAGTGCCTGACCGGGGAGCGGCCCTTCCCCGGTAGTGCGGTGGAGTCGGCGACCGCACGGCTGACCCGCGGGCCGGAGATCGACCAGCACCTGCCGACGGCGTGGCGCACGCTGCTGCACGTGATGACGGCGCAGGACCCCGCCGAGCGGCCCACCGCGGCCGAGGCGGCCCAGCGGCTCCGTGCCCTCGGCCGTGACGACGCCGCTCCGGCGACGCAGCTGCTGCCCGGCGGACCCGGGACCATGACGCGCGCCGCCGCCGGAGCCGCCGGTGCCGCTGCCGGTGCCGCACTCGGATTCGGCGCAGACCCCGCCCACGGCGACGCGGCGACCCAGGCGATGGCGACGCCCGGTGCGCCGGACACCGCGACGCGCGCGTACGACCGCACGGCGGTGCTCGGGCAGAGCGGTGCCGGTCGTCCGGCCGGTGCGGGCTCGGGCGGGCAGGACGACGTCGCCACGACGATCCTCGGGACGCAGGGGAGCCGGGGCGGTGCAGCTGCTGCCGGTGCGGGCGCCGGTGCCGGTGCCGCGGGCGGTGCTGCCGGGGGACGCGGCGCGGGCGGCGCGGGCCGGGACACGGACGGCTCCGGCCGCCGACGTGGCCTCGTGATCGCGGCCGTCGTGGTCGGGCTCCTCGTGCTCGCGGGCATCGGGTTCGCCCTGTTCGCGTCGGGTCGGGACGGCAGCACCCCTGCCCCGACCGAGTCGAGCCAGCCCGCCAGCCCGTCCTCGGAGCCCACGAGCGGCACCGACGACGAGCCGAGCGAGCCCGCCGAGCAGCAGCCGAGCGAGCCCGAGGAGCAGCCCAGCGAGCCGGCGCAGCAGGAACCGAGCGAGCCCGCGCAGCAGGAGCCGAGCCAGCCCGCCGACGACCCGACCGTGGGCCCGCAGCCCGGCGGTCCGGCGTCGAACCCCGTGCAGGCACCGCAGGGCGGCACCGGGACCGGACCCGGCAGCGGCGGACCCGGGGCGACCGGCGGCAAGGGCAAGGACAAGGGCGCGGGTGCCGTGGACACCACGAGCGACAAGCGCACACGGACGGGCACCGACACGGGCGCTGTCACCGGTACGGAGAGCGTCGCGGTGCCGACGACGGCGCCCGCCATCGGCTGAGACGCGACGGCGACCTCCCGGCGTCCACCAAGCGACCACGGGCATGCTCGTCCGCATGTCGTTCGCGAACTCCTTCGACCCGTCCGGTGGCCGCGCGATCCCGGAGGACGAGGTGACGGAGGACGGCCTCGAGCTCGACGCGGACACCGCGGCCGCGCTGGGGATCTCGTTCGACGTCGTCGACGGCGCCACGGCGGACCCGACCCGGGTGTCCCCGGTGGACGTCGACGTGCCGAGCGCGCCCACCGAGGACTGAGCGGGCGACGCCGGCCACCCCGACCGGCGCCCCACCGAGCGCCTCGGGGAGCTCAGCGGCTCAGGGGACGGTGTGCCCCGCCGCCGTGAAGATCCGGTACCACTCCTCGCGTGACAGCACGACGTCCGACCCGGCCGCGGCGTCCCGGACGCGCTGGGGGTTCGTCGTGCCGAGCACCACCTGGAAGTGCGCGGGGTGCCGGGTGATCCACGCCACCGCGATGCCGGTCGGGGTCACCCCGTGGGCGGCGGCGACCTCGTCGAGCACGTCGTTCAGCTCGGCGTAGTGCTCCCGGTCGCCCAGGAACACCCCGTCGAAGAAGCCCTTCTGGAACGGCGACCAGGCCTGCAGCGTGATCCCGTTCATCCGCGCGTGGTTGAGGACGTCGTTGTCCCGGTCGACGGACTGGTCGAGCCCGCCCATGTTCGCGGCGACGCCCTGCGCGATGACGTTCGCGTGCGTGATGCTCAGCTGCACCTGGTTGAACGCGAGCGGCTGCCGGACCGACCGCTTCAGCAGCTCGACCTGGCCGGGGGTGTGGTTCGAGACGCCGAAGTGGTGCACCTTGCCGGCGGCGTGCAGCTCGTCGAACGCGCGGGCGACCTCTTCCGGCTCGACCAGGGCGTCGGGGCGGTGCAGGAGCAGGACGTCGACGTAGTCCGTGCGCAGGGCCTCGAGCGAGTCGTGCACCGACTCGACGATGTGCTCGTACGAGAAGTCGAAGTACCCCTGCCGGATGCCGACCTTGGTCTGCAGCTGGATCGCCCCGCGCTCGGAGGACGACAGCGTGACGGCCTCGCCGAAGCGGGCCTCGCAGCCGTGCCAGCCGCCGTAGATCGCGGCGTGGTCGAACATCGTGACGCCGGCGTCCCGGGAGGCGGCGTAGAGCGACCGGATCTCCTCGTCGCTCATGTCGGTGATCCGCATGAGCCCGACGACGACGTCGGACGCGGTGAGGTCGGTCTGTGGCAACTCCAGTGTCTTCACGCGCCCGATCCTGCCAGGGGCGCACCGGGCCAGGCAGGCCCTGTCGGTGCCACCGACGTCGCGGGGACACCGGGCGCCCCGGCGCGACCAGGGGGCGGACAGGAGGCGCGTGGCGGACGGGCGCCGCGCCTCCCGTCCGACGGGTGGCCAGGGGCGGACGGGAGGCGCGTGGCGGTCGGGCGCCGCGCCTCCCGTCCGACGCGTCAGCGGTCCGTCAGCGCGCCCCGACGTGCGCCGGGGCGAGCAGGCCCAGGTACGTCAGGTCGTCCGCGACCTTGCTGATGAGCGCGTGGTCGAGCGGCGGGATCTCCGGCGAGCCGAGCGGCCGGACGTCGCGGACCGCGGCGGCGAAGTCGTCGGCGGGGATCGACGAGCCGGCGTGCGGCGCCTCCGGTGCGGCGAACGCGTGCAGGAGGGGCAGGACCGAGCGTGCACGGTCCTCCTCCGGCAGTGCCGTGAGGGCGTCCCGGAACCGCGTGACCCACTCGGCGTGGTCGGCGACCCGCTCGACCGGGTGCCCGTCCTCGACGAGCCAGTCGACGAAGGTGTCGAGCGAGACGCCGTCGTCGTGCGGGTTCACGACGTTGAAGGTCCGGTACCCCTCGGTGACCGCGGCGCCGATCGCGTCGATCGCGGCGGCCGTGAAGTCCGCCGGCAGCCCGTCGTAGTGCGAGCGCTGCCGACCGCCGTCCGGGCCGGGCTGCACGAACGACGCCGGGGCGAGCCCGGTCGCGAGCACGCTCCAGACCAGCCGGGTGAAGACGTCGGGCAGGTTCACCTGGCCGCGCCACCGCGGGTGTGCCAGGACCATGTCCGAGCGGAACACCGCGACCGGCACGCCGTACCGCTCGTGCGCGTCGTGGAGCAGCACCTCGCTCGCCCACTTGCTCGCGCCGTAGCCGTTCGCGTACTCGTCGGCGATCGTCCACGTCGGGATCGTCGTCCGGACGTCGGCGCGTTCGAGCAGCGCCGCGGGGACGTCGGGTGCGACGTCCTCGGTGGCGCTCGGGCGGGCACCGCCGGCGACCGCGACGCTCGACACGAACGTCACGGGCACGCTCCCGGCGGCGATCGCGAGGCGCAGGACCTCGGCGGTGCCGACGACGTTCGGGCCGAACAGCGCCGTGTAGGGCAGCACGTGGTTCACGAGCGCGGCGACGTGCGCGACGAGGTCCACCCGCGCCGCGAGGTCGTGCCACCGGCCCTCGTCGAGTCCGAGCAGGTGCTCGCTGACGTCGCCGGCGACGACCTCGAGCGCACCGCCGAGCTCCGCGAAGCGCGCGGCGAACGCGGGGTCGGCGGTGAACGCGGCCTCGAGTCGGCGGCGGGCGTCGGCGTCGTCGGCACCGCGGACCAGGCAGACCAGCGTGCCGCCGACGGGGGCCAGCCGCTCCAGCCAGTCGATCGCGGTGAAGCGGCCGAGGTAGCCGTTCGCGCCGGTGAGCAGGACCGTGCGGGGCGTGGTGCCGGCGCCGGTGCCCGCGCTGGTGTCTGGGTCGGTGCTGGTGCTGGTGCGGCCCTGTCCTTCGTTCGTGGCCCGGGTGACCGGTTCGGGCACCGTGCCGAGCAGGCGGTCGAGGCGCAGGTCCTCCGCGCGCAGCACGGTCGGGTCGGCACCGTGCACGCGCGTCACGGTCGGTCGGTCCTCGGCGGCGGTGCGCTCGACGTACGCGGCCACGGCGGCGAGGTCGTTCGTCGGGTCGGTGATGACGCCGACGGGGACCTCGGCCTCGAACACGTCCTCGAGGATCCCCGAGAACGTCAGCGCGGACAGCGAGTCCCCGCCGAGGTCCGAGAAGCGTGCGGCCGCGGCGGTCTCGGTGGACACCTCGGCGCCGAGGAACTCGCGGGCGGCCCGGACCACGGTGTCGACCGTCGGCTCGTCCGCCACGTGTTCCCGGAGCGCGGCGACGAGGGTGCCGCTCTGCTGCTCGGCGACGGCGTCGTACACGGCGGCGAAGCGCTCGCCGTACCGCTCGGTGAAGCGCGGGCGGAGGAGCTTCCGGGCGTCGGAGAGCATGCCGTTCTCGACCGTGAAGGGGTCCGGCTCGACGATCACGCCGCGGGGGACCTCGTACGGGGCGAGACCGTGCTCGCGCGCGGTGCGCTGCAGGGCGGCGAGGACGTCGTGCTCGGTCGCGGCCGGGTCCTCGGGGACGACCACGGCGAGCAGGAACGCGTGCCGGCTGTCGCCGTGCAGGGCGACCTGGCGGACCTCGGGCGTGCCGCCGTACACCGCCTCGAGCGCGGCGACGGCGACGAACTCGCCCTGCGACAGCTTGATGACGTTGTTCCGGCGGTCGAGGTACTCGTAGGTGTCCGGGCCGGTCTGTGCCATGACGTCGCCGGTCCGGTAGAAGCCGTCCTCGTCGAACACCGCGGCGGTGACGTCCGGGCGACGGAAGTAGCCGGGGATCACGGCCGTGCTCTTCACGAGCAGCTCGCCGCGGGGGTGCGGCCGGTCGGTGACCCGGTAGCCGAGCTCGGGGACGTCGACGAGCTTGTGCTCGGTGACGGGCGGCTGCTGGACGACGCCGTCGCGGAGGATGCTGCCGGCCTCGGTCGAGCCGTACAGGTCGTGCAGGGTCGTGCCGAGGCACCCCTCGATGTACGCGCGCAGCTCGGGGGTGAGCGGGGCGCTCGCGCAGATCGCCTGACGCACCCGACCGCCGAGGGCACGGACCCGCAGGTCGGCCTGCACGGCGGCGCGGACTGCCGCGGGGTCGGAGTCGGCGCCGGCCGCGGCCGTCCGTCGCTGCTCCTCGCGCTCGCCCTCCTGCCGGATCATCTCGGCCACGCGCGGCACGAGGACCAGCTCGGTCGGGGTGTACACGCGCAGGTCGTCGAACAGGGTCGACAGGTCGGTCGAGGTCGCGAGGGCCACCGTCCCGCCCCGGCCGAGGGTCGCGAGCACGGCGGCGCGGCCGGTCAGGTGGCTCAACGGCAGGTAGGCGTAGCCGACGACATCGGCGGCCGGGGCGGCCTCGGCCGGGGCGGTCGTCGCGTCGGGGGCCGCGGAGTCGGGGCGCAGCGCGTGCCACAGCCGCTCGACCATGGCGCGGGTGTACATCGCGCCCTTCGGGGTGCCGGTGCTGCCCGACGTGTAGAGCAGGAGCGCGAGCGGGTCCTCGCCCGGCGCGGGCTGCCACGGGGTCGGACGGGGGAGCCCGGCACCGCGGCGCACGAGCGCCTCCAGGGTCGCGGGGGCGGCAGCGGCGTCGCTGCCGTCGCCGTCCTCGCTGCCGGCGCTGTCTCCGCTGCCGTCACCGTCCTCGCTGCCGGTGCCGTCGAGCAGCACCGTCCGCACGTCGGCGTCCGTCCCCTCGGTCACCGCCCGGGCCGTCGCCGCGTGCTCCGCCGTGACGCCGAGCCACACGGGCTCGGTCTCGTCGACGATCGCGCGGAGCGCCCCGACGGGTGCGCTCGCCTGCAGCGGCACGCTCACCGCGCCGAGGATCCACGCGGCCAGGTCGAGCGTCAGGAGGTCGGCGGTCGGGGCACCGAGCACCGCGATCCGGTCCCCGGGCGTGACGGTCTCACCGAGGGCCGCCGCCACCGCGCCCGCCCGCTCCCACAGCTCCCGGTAGCTCGTGTCCGTGACGGTCGCGCCGTCCCGGTGCCGCAGGGCGGGTCGGTCGGCGTGCTGTGCGAACACCGCCTCGACCGAGGTGTCCACGAGCCCCTGCTCGTCCCGTCCCTGCACGTCGTGTGCCTGCACTGCCTGCTCCATCGTTCGCCCCTTCGTCGTTCCGTCGAGCGCGCCCCTGCGCACCCGTCCCGGCGCTCAGCGAGCGCCGCCCCCGCCCCCG
>NZ_MCIG01000032.1 GCF_001705035.1 Curtobacterium sp. UCD-KPL2560
GCGGCGTCCTTCGCCGCGTACGTCCGTTCCGACGCCGGCCGCCGGGTCCGCGGGGACGCCGGCTTCGGGAGCCCGGCCCGTCGTCGGGCCGCCGTCCTGCGCCGTCACCGGGCCGGGGTGCCGAAGCCGGCGTCGGTGAGGACCCGGCGGCCGGCGTCGGAACGGACGTACGCGGCGAAGGACGCCGCGAGGGCCGGGTCGGCCGCGTCGTCGAGCACCCCGATCGGGTACGTGTTGACGACCTTCGCCGCCGCGGCGAACCGCACGCCGTCGACCCTGCCCGCGGCACCGCGGACGTCGGTCACGTAGACGAGCCCGGCGTCGGCCTGCCCGGACTCGACCTTGCCGAGGACGTCGGTCACGGACTGCTCCTCGCTGACCGGGTGCAGGTCGACCCCGGAGGCCCGCTCGACCGCGGCCGTCGCGGCACCGCACGGCACCGGGGCGGCGCACGTGACGAGCTGGACGTCCCGGGCGGTCAGGTCGCGGAGGTCGTGGATGCGGAGCGGGTTGCCGGGGGCGACGGCGATCTCGAGCGTGTTCGTGGCGAAGTCCTGCGGCCAGCCGTCGGCGAGGTCCCCCGCCGACAGCTTCCGGATCGTGGCCTCGTCGGCGGTCGCGACGACGTCGGCGGGCGCGCCGTTGCGGACCTGCGTGACGAGGTCGCTCGACCCGGCGAACGAGAACTGCACCGTGGTGCCGGGGTGCGCCTGCTCGTACCGCTCGCCGAGGGTCGTGAAGGTGCGCTGCAGCGAGGCGGCGGCGAGCACGGTGATCGTGCCCGTGGGGCCGGTGGACGGAGTGGGGCCGGCGGGGTCCGCGGTCCGTGCGCTGCCGCCGGTCGTCGCGGCCTGGGTCGAGCAGCCGGCGACGGCGAGCGACGCCACGGCGACGAGGACGGCGACACGCAGGAGCGGCTTCACGGGGCGATCCTAGCCGCAGGTGCGGTCGTCGTGGTGCTCCACGGGCGCGCGGTCGCCGGGGTGCTGACCACCCGTCGCTCGTTCAGTCGGACGCGGACCGGTCGGCGGTCGGACGTCCCTCGTGCCGCCAGGCCGTGATGCCACCGTCGAGGACCACGGCGTCCCGCCCCTCGTCCGCCGCCGCCCGGGCCCACGCGGTGGCCCGACCGCCGCTGGCGCACACGACCACGAGCGTCGAGTCCCCCGCAGCGATCCCGGCGGCCGGGTCGAGGTCGGTCGGTCGCACGGAGCCGAGGACGATCCCGGTCGCCAGCTCCTCCTCGGTGCGGACGTCGACGAGCACCACCCGCCGCGCCGGGTCGTCCAGCCACGCGGCCAGCCCGGCCGGCGACACCCGTGCCGGCTCCGGCAGCGCCGACGCCTGCGGGCGCCGCGACCCCGGTCCGCGCCGCAGCGGGCTCTCGGTCCACCGCCAGCGTCGGGCGTCCACCGTGAGCACGCGGCCGAGCAGCGGTTCGCCGAGTCCCGCGACCAGGGCCGTCACCTGCGCCGCCATCACGGAACCCACGGCACCGCAGAGCGCGGGCAGCACGCCGTCCCGCGCGCAGGACCCCTCGTCGGGCAGTGCGTCGGGGTGCAGGTCGTGGAAGTCGACCGGCTCCGGTGCGGCGTCGTGGAAGACCGAGACCTGGCCGTCGTAGCCGAGGACCGTGCCCCACACGAACGGGACCCCCGCACGGGCGCAGGCGTCGGACACCGCCCGGGTGACCTCGACGCTGTCGGCCGCGTCGACCACGACGTCGTGCCCGGTCACGTGCTCGGGGCGGAAGTGCTCGGCGAGCGCGACGACCTCGACGACCGGGTCGACGCCGCGGACCCGGGCGGCGGCGACCTCGGCCTTCGGGCGATCCACGTCCGCCAGCGAGAACAGGGTCTGCCGGGCCAGGTTCGACGCGTCGACGACATCGTGGTCGACGATCGTGATCCGCCCGAGGCCGGCACCGGCGAGCAGGGTGAGCACGGGCGAGCCGAGGCCGCCGGCACCGACGACCAGGACCCGCGCCGCGGCGAGGGCGTCGAGCGCGGACCGGCCCGCGCCGGGGAGCACCGCCGTGCGGGACGTCACCGCACGCCGCGCGTCCCGTGCCGCGAGGGCGTCGGCGCCGTCGGCGGTCACCGGCCTGCCTCGGCGACGTCCGGGACCTCGACGGTCACCATCGTCGCCTTCACCGAGGCCACGGCGACCGACCCGACCTCGAGCCCGAGGTCGCGCACCGCCTCGGCGGTCATCAGGGACACGACGCGGTTCGACCCGGCCTGCAGCTCGACCTGCGCGACCAGACCGTCCACGACCAGGTCCGTCACGATCCCCACGAACCGGTTCCGGGCGGAGCTGCGGACGCCCGACGGGTCGTCCAACCCGGCGTCCCGCCCCCGCACGTACGCGGCGAGGTCGCTGCCCGCGACGACCGTGCGCCCCGCGGCGTCCTCGGCACGGGGCAGTGCGCCGGACTCCACCAGGCGGCGGACGGTGTCGTCGCTGACGCCGAGGTACCGTGCGGCGTCGCGGATGCGGAGTGTCGTCATGGTGGACGCGACCCTACGGCATGGCGAACTCTCACGCAGACCGGTCCGGTACCGGGCAGCCGTCCAGCCGACCCCGCTACCGTCCTGAGCGTGAGTACACCCCAGACCGGTAGCATCCGCGTCCCCGCGTCCGCGGGCGTCGCGCCGGTCCGGTCGCGCCTGCGCACCGGTTCGGCGGCCGTCGGACTCGCCCTCGTCCGCACCCCCGAGCTGACGATCGGGGCGTTCGGTGTCCTCGTCGCCGCGGCCTTCGCCTGGGTGCCCTCGCTCTGGTACGACGAGGCCGCGACCGTCACGAGCGCGCAGCGCAGCTGGCCGCAGCTCTGGGCCGAACTGCACTCCGTCGACGCGGTGCACGGTCTGTACTACGCGATGATCCACGCCTGGTTCTGGCTCGTCGGGTACACCCCGTTCACCCTCCGCTTCCCGAGCGCCCTGGCGATCGGGGTCGCGGCGGGGCTGGTCGTCGCACTCGGCCGTCGTCTGGGCGGTCGACGGCTCGGCATCACGGCCGGCCTGGTCTTCATCGCCCTCCCCCGCGTCCAGTGGGCCGGCTCCGAGGGTCGCCCCTACGCCACCGTCACGACGCTCGCCGTCTGCCTGACCCTCGTCGGCCTCACCGCCGTCCGACGGACCCGCACCGGTCGGAGCCTGCGCTGGTGGATCGCCTACGGCGCCGTGGCGCTCGTCGCGGTCACCTTCAACGCGTACCTCGCCCTCGCCGTCGTCGCGCACGCCGTCGCGCTGGGCTGGACCCTGCTCGCCGAGCGCCGCTCCGGCCGTGGCCCGGCACCGCTCGTCACCCGCGACGTCGTGGTGCGCTGGGCGGTGGCCGCGGGCATCGCCGCCGTGGCCGTCTCGCCGCTCGTGCTCGAGATCACCGCGCAGTCGAAGCAGGTCGGGTGGATCGGCCCGATCAGCGAGCGGACGATCCCGCAGGTCTTCGCGACCGCCTGGTTCGGTGGCTCGGACCTGTACGCGGCCGTCGCGTGGGCCCTGATGGTCGTCGGTGTCGTCGCCGCGGCGGTCCAGGTGCACCGCCGCTCGCCCTCGGTGCGCGCGCTCCTGCGTGCCCAGGCCGTCCGGGTCGCCCTCCCCCTCGTGGTGCTGCCCACCGCGGTGCTGCTCCTGGCGACCGCGTTCGGCAAGCACCTGTACACGCCGAAGTACGCGTCGCTGAGCCTGCCGTTCGTCGCGCTCCTCATCGCCCTCGCCATCACGCTCGTGCGGCCCAAGGCACTGCTCGGCGCCGCGCTGGCCGTGTGCCTCGTGCTGAGCATCCCGACCGCGAGCGCCGTCAAGATGCCCCGCGCCAAGCAGGACTCGACCTGGGCGAACGCCGCCTCGATCGTCTCCGCGGAGCGTGCCGGGCGTGCGGGTGCGAACGAGGGCGTCGTGTTCGGCAGCGTCTACGGCCACCCCGGCACCACGGCCGACATCATCCGGATCTCCTACCCGTGGGCGTTCACCGGCATGACCGACCTCGGCGCGCGCAAGATCGGCGCCGAGACCGGGGTGCTGTGGAACCAGAACGGCGACCTCGCCACGACGATCCCCGAGCGACTCGGCGAGATCGACACCGTGTGGTTCGTCGGCGGGACCCCGAAGGCGCGGAACATCGAGCCGGAGACCGCCGCGGTCCTGGCGGAGCACGGCTTCCACGCTGAGCAGCACTGGAAGACCGGCCGCGTCGTGCTGACGGAGTACGTCAAGGGCTGACCCCCGCCGTCAGTGCCCGGGCGCCGTCGTCACTGGTGGACGACGCGCGCGCCGTGCACCGGCCCGGTCGCCCGCAGCGCCACGAACCCGGCGGCGCTCAGTTCGACCTGCACCTCGAGCGCGGTGTCCCGGTCGGCGACCAGGAACGCCACCGTCGGCCCGCTCCCGGACACGATGCCCGCGAGCGCGCCGGCCTTCTCGCCGACCTCGAGCGTCGCCGCCAGGGCCGGCTGCAGCCGCATCGCGGGGGCCTGCAGGT
This sequence comes from Curtobacterium sp. UCD-KPL2560, assembly GCF_001705035.1. Lineage (GTDB taxonomy): Bacteria > Actinomycetota > Actinomycetes > Actinomycetales > Microbacteriaceae > Curtobacterium. The sequence goes on from NZ_MCIG01000032.1 coordinate 4,489, forward strand.
CGTTGTGCAGGCAGTCCGCGAGGAGGCCCGGGTCGCCCGCCCGCAGCGCCTGCAGCACGTGGGCCTCGACCACCGGGGTCGTCGGCGCGGGCGCGATGTCCGCCCGGTACCGCTCGCGGTGGGCGTCCAGCGCGCGGTAGACCGCCGGCGTGGACAGCCCGGAGTCGCTGAGCGCGAGCACCCAGTGGAACTCCCCCTTGGCGAGCGCCGGGCTCAGCTCGTCGCCGCGGCCGGTGCCGACCGCCGTGCCGCCCGCGAAGGCGAAGGGCACGTCGGCGCCGAGCCGGGCCGCGAGACCGAGCAGCTGGTCACGTCCGAGCGCGGTGCCCCAGAGCGTGTCGACGGCGAGCAGGGTCGCAGCCGCGTCGGCCGACCCGCCGCCCATGCCCCCGGCGACCGGGACCTGCTTGTCGATCGTCAGCCGCACCCCGCCGCGGTGTCCGGACGCGTCGGCGACCATGCGGGCCGCCCGGATCGCGAGGTTCGACTCGTCGGTCGGCACCCCGCTCGTGTCGATCGGGCCGGTGAACCGCACCGAGAAGTCGTCGGCGTGCTCGGCGGTGACGTCCTCGTACAGCGAGACCGCCTGGTACGCGGTGGCGACGTCGTGGTACCCGTCGTCCTGCAGCGCCCCGACGGACAGGTACACGTTGATCTTGCCGGGGGCGCGTACCCGTACGCGGGTCGGAGCGGCCGGCGTGGTCATGGCACCAACCTATCCTCCCGACGACGGACCGCCGTCGCACGCTGCGCCGACGGACCGCGCACGCCCGCGACTCAGACGGTCGGCCGCACCAACGGGATGACCTGCTCGCCGAAGCGCTCCATCTCCTCGGCCTGCGGCGAGAACTGCAGCAGGAGCGTGTCGACCCCGGCGTCCTCGAACGCGCGGATCCGGTCGGCCACCTGCTGCGGCGTCCCGACGAACCCGGGACGCAGGCCACGGTTCGACACCGAGTAGTCCTCGAGCGAGGGCACGTGCTCGAGCTGCGACTTCGAGATGAAGTCCTGGTACGACTCGTACGCCTTCCCGTGCTGCACGTCGGTGATCCGCGCGAGCTCGGCCTGTGCCTCCGCCTCGGTCTCGCGCACGATGACGTACGCGGCCATGCCGAACGCCTCGAACGGCGCGGCTCCGGCCTCCTCGCGCCGACGTCGCATCTCGGCGATCTTCGTCCGGAGCTCGTCGACCGTACCGCCGTGCGTCAGGTACGCGTCGGCGAAGCGGGTGATCGCGCCCTTGCCCGCCTCGCTCTCGCCGCCCGCGTAGATGCGCGGCGTGACGCGGGGCTTCGGCTCGAGGTGCGCGTTCTGCACGTCGTAGTACTCCCCCGAGAACGAGAACGGCGTCTCCGCCCACAGTCCCTTGAGGATCGCGACGAACTCCTCGGTGCGCGCGTACCGGTCGTCGTGCTCCGAGAAGATGCCGCCGTACTGCCGTGCCTCCTCGGCCCACCAGGCGCTGACCACGTTGAACGTGAACCGCCCGCACGAGATCTCGTCGATCGTGGCCGCCTGCTTCGCCGTCACGGCCGGCAGGTGGTAGCCGGGGCGCATCGCCGCCATGATCTCCAGACGCTCGGTCGTCGCCGCGAGCGCCGCCGCGAGGGCCCACGCCTCGAGGCTCGGCGCCGCCGTCCCCTTGATGTCGTTGAGGTTGAGCTCCGGCACGAGCGTCAGGTCGAAGCCGATGCGCTCGGCGCGCTGCGCGAGCCGCTTCACGTAGTCGAACGTGACGGGCATCGCCTCGTCCTCGACGTTGCGCAGCCAGCCGCCGAAGAGCGGGGTCCAGTATCCGAATCGCACGAGTGGTTCCTTGCTGGTGGGGAGTGACGGCCGGGAGGCGCGGGGCGGGCCCGACCCGCGCCTCCCGGCCGGTGGTGGGACGGACGGGAGGCGCGGTGCAGGGCCGCGCCGGGCCTCCCGTCCGGTGGGTGGTGCCGGATCAGGCGGTGGTCGCGGCCGCCGCGTACTCGCGCTCGAGGAGCGCGCCGGTGAAGCGCGCGATCGCGCGCGGGCCGGAGACCGGCGCGACCGCCTCGACGGCGGGGTTGTAGTTCGTGTTCGTGTTGATGTCGTACACGACGGTGCGCCCGTCGGTGGTCTCCATGAACTCGACACCGGCGATCGCGATGCCCTGCTCGGCGAGGAACGTGCGCAGGCGCTGCACGAGCGGGTGCTCGGCGGTGACCTCGTCCCGCAGGCTGAAGGCCGGGGGTGCGCCGGGCGTCTCGGTGCCGGGCACGTCGCAGACGGCTCCGGCGATGACCTGGGGGGTGTCCGCTCCGGACGGTACGGCGCACGCGTCGGCCGGGCAGAGCTCGAAGCTGCCGGCGCTCGTGTCGACACGGACGGCGTAGACGAACTCGCCGCCGACGAACTCGGCACGCGTGATGAACGGCTCGCGCGCGGTGAGGTACTCCTGCAGCAGGGTGATGCCGTCGACGGGCGCCTCGAACTCGGGGCTGCCGACGTACGCGTCGAACTCGGCCAGCGAGTCGAAGCGGCGGACCCCGAGGCCCTTGCCGCCCTGGTTGTGCTTCGTGATGAACGGGACGTCCTGCCCGCCGGTGAAGTCCCGGGCGGCCGCCGAGAGCTGCTCGGTGCCGAACACGGCCGTGGTGCGCGGCACGTCGAAGCCGGCGGCCCGCAGGAGTCCGTGCTGGGCGACCTTGGAGACCTCGAGCTCGAGGACGTGGCTGCCGCCGACGACCGTGCGACCGGCCCGCTCGAGCCAGCCGAGGACCGCGCGGGTGTACTCCTTGCTGTGCTCGTGGCCGCGGGTGTGGCTGCTCGCCGACATCCGGCTCCAGTACACGCCCGGCTCCGGATCGGCGCCGAGGTCGATCCGGCCCTCGGTCAGCAGGACCTCCTGGACCGGGACGCCCTCGGCGGCGAAGGCGGCGGCGAGCGGCGGGAACCACTCGGGGTTCTCGTGGATGACGTACACGCGCGGAGTGCTCACCGCCCCACCCTAGGCACGGGTGGTCGGGCGGTGCCAGGAGTGTGACGCGCCGTTGCTTCGGCTCGGTGATGTTCTGGAACATCAGTACGGTTGCGTGGTGCGCCTCATCTTCATCGACGAATCAGCGAGGGATGACGACTTCTACTTCTTCGGCGCGCTCGTCGCCGACGCCGACGCGATCAGGTCCATCGAGCGGGGGTTCGACGACATCGGCCGACTGGTGGCCGCACATGTCGGAGGCTTCGAGCCGGATGCGGAGTTCCACGGAGTGGAGATGTTCCACGGCGAGGGTCCGTGGAAGGGAGTCCCCGTCGGGTGGCGGGTCAAGGCGTGCACCCTGGCTGCGAAGGTCCTGGCGCGATCCTCGGCCTCGTACGTCCTCCGCGGCATCGACCTGCAGGCCCACCGCCGCCGCTACGGCTCACGCGCATTCCCTCCGCACCTCCTCACTCTCGCCCAGCTGCTCGAGTGCGTGCACGAGCGGCTGGGCTCGCTGGACCGCAGCGATGGTCTCGGTCTCGTGCTCGCAGACGAACACCACTCGGCGGCGGGCGCTCGCCGGAGCCTCCGGAGTTTCAAGGTCGAGAGCGTTCCCGGCTACACGAAGAAGCCGCTCACCCGGATCGCGGACACGATCTACTTCGGCCCCTCGCACGAGAGTCGCATGCTGCAGGGAGCAGACCTGGCGACCTACTTCATGAACCGCTCACGAACAGTTGTCGAGAAGGACGAGCGGGCGGCCGCAGCAGTCGCGAAGATCGTGGCGATCCTCGAACGGATCACGATCGTGGACTACGTCTGGGCACCGTGAGACCGGGATGATCCTGATCCCGAACGACACAACGCCCCGCCGATGGCGGGGCGTTGGCTGGGTGCGGGAGGCTCTGCAGCGTCCTGCTCCTCCATCATATCACCGGCTCCCCACGACGCTCGGCGACGTGCTGCAGTCCTACCGCGCCGGTTCGGAGCCGAACTGCTGGGTGCCGAGGACGCCGAGGAGTTCGAGCTTCTGAGCGTCCTCGCTGCCCGGGGGCGCGGTGAACAGGAGCAGGGCCTGTGCCTGGTCGTCGGTGTGCAGGACCTGGCAGTCGACGGTGATGCGCCCGAGCTCCGGCTGCACGATCGTCTTGTTGTCCGACCACCGGGTCGCGACCTCGTGCCGCTCCCAGAGCTCGCGGAAGGCGGGGCTCCGGTCGAGCAGGTCCGCGATCAGTTCGGTGGCGCGGCGGTCGCCCGGACCCGCGAGGCCGACCGCTGCGCGCAGCGACGCCACCACGACGCGCCCGAGCCGGTCGTGCTGCTCGGGGGCGTACTTCGCGAGCTCCGTCCCCGTCACGAACCAGCGCCACGCCTGGTAGCGCTCGTTGCCGGGCAGGCCGACCGAGGTGCCGAGGAGGGCGGTCGCCAACCGGTTCTCGACGAGCGTCTCGCCGAGCAGGCTGACGACGATCGCCGGGGTGTCCTCGAGGCGGTCGAGCACCCGCAGGATCGCCGGGTCGACGTGGTCGCTACGGTGCATCCGGACCGGGGCGGTGTGACCGGCGAGGTGGAACAGGTGGTCCCGTTCGTCGAGGCTGCACCGGAGCGCCCGGGCGATCGCCGCGACCATCTGCTCGGAGGGCTGGGGGCCGCGCTGCTGCTCGAGCCGGGTGTAGTAGTCGACGCTCATGCCGGCGAGTGCGGCGACCTCCTCGCGGCGGAGGCCGGGCGTGCGGCGGCGGGGTCCGGTGCCGAGTCCGACGTCGTCCGGGCGGAGCGTCTCGCGGCGGCGTCGGAGGAAGTCGGCGAGAGCGGGACGGTCCATGTGCCCATCGTGCCGCCTGGGCCACCGTCGAGCCAGGGATCGCCGGTCCCCCGATGCGCGCGCCCTGGTGGCCGCCCGTGCGGCGGAGCACGCTGGAGCGCATGGACACCACGAACAGCACCGTCTTCATCCCCGGCGCCACCTCCGGCATCGGGCTCGCCCTCGCCCAGCGCCTGCAGGCAGCCGGCAGCACCGTCGTCATCGGCGGCCGTCGGCAGGACCGGCTCGACGCCCTGGCCGCCGAGCACGGCTTCGACACCGTGGCGGTCGACGTCGCCGACGCCGCGTCCGTCCGCGACGCCTCGGCCGCCGTGCTCGAACGTCACCCCGACCTCGACACCCTCGTGACCATGTCGGGCATCATGCGCAACGAGGACCTGCGCGACCCCGGGCACATCGAGGACGCCGTCGCGACGATCGAGACGAACCTGCTCGGCACCATCCGCCTCATCGACGCGTTCCTACCGCACCTGCTCACCCGACCGACCACGACCGTCGTCACGGTCTCCTCCGGCCTGGCGTTCGTGCCGCTGACCGCCACCCCCACCTACAGCGCGACCAAGGCCGCGGTGCACTCCTACACGCAGGCGCTCCGGCAGCAGCTCGTCGGATCGGACGTCGCGGTCGTCGAGCTCGCGCCGCCCGCCGTCGAGACCGACCTGATGGGCGGGCAGGACTTCGGCGGGATGCCGCTCGACGTCTTCGCGGACGAGGTCATGACGCTGCTGGCCTCGGGGGCCGACGAGGTCCTGGTCGAGAACGTGCAGCCGCTGCGGTGGGCCGAGCGTGACGGGACGCACCGGCAGATCCTCGAGGCGATGGCCGGCCGCGGGCACTGAGCGGGCGCGCGTCGCGCGCCGGGCGCCCGCCGGGCGCCGGGCGACCGACGGGCGACGGGCGACGGGCGACGGGCGCGCGCCGCGCGCGGGTCGCGCTGGGCGGGCGCGCCTTCGCACAAGGGAAAGCACGTCGCACCACGGAATTCCGTGGTGCGACGTGCTTCTCGTAGTTCGGGAGCACGTCGCGCCACGGCGGCGTGGGAGCACAGCTCGACGAGCACGGACGCCGGTGACCCCGCATCCCGGTGAGCACGCGGTTCAGCTCGACCGTCCGCGATGACGTCGTGCGGCGTCGACGTTGTCGGCGTCCACGAGCAGGGGCAGCGTCCCGGCGTCGACGACACCCAGGCCCGGATCGACGCTGACGAGCGCGTCTGCGTCGACCGCGACTGTCGTGGCGACCTGGATCGCACCGCTCGCCGTCAGACCGTACCGGTCCACCAGCGCCTCGACGTCGTCAGCGACCTCGTCCACCCCCACCCAGTGCACGCGTGTCGTCGACTTGACCGTCTCCCACTCGACGAGCAACCCGCGTCGTCCCATCGAGTAGGCGGACTCGATCATCTCCAGCTCGGAGAGGCCGTTGTAGAAGCAATCGGTCGCCATGAGGTCCAACCGCTGCAGGAACGCCGCCGGCGCACTGTGCCCGCAGACGGTCGTGTCGATCGCCCGTCGGAGGAACCAGGAGTCGAGGACGACCCTGCGCGGCACGTCGACGTACTGCTCGAACGCGAGCACGCCACGCGCGCCCGGGTCGTCGAACGACGGCATCCGTGATCATCCACGGCGGAGGAGCCGAGAGGTCGGCGTGAACTCCCTGTCCGACGCGAATGTGTTGAGCGCTCGGTGCAGGCGGGCCCGGCGCTCCTCTGGCGTGCCGACGGGCGCGGGCGTCCGCGCCGTGATGGCGTCGATCTCCTCGCGCGAGAAGACCCGCGTACTGGTCGGCCTTGTGCGGCGGGACGCGGCCACGGCAGGGTCGGTCGTCGTCATGAGTGCTCCTTTCGATGAGGCGGAGCGACCGTACCCAGCGTCGTTCCTGAACCACGAACATGTTGTGTTCGTGACTCCAGGTCTCCGTGCCAACGGGACGCCGGGCCTCCGAGCCTTCGCACAAGAGGAAGCACGTCGCACCACGGGTTTCCGTGGTGCGACGTGCTTCTCGTTGTGCGGGAGCACGTCGCGCCACGGCGGGACCACGGCGCCGGGGGCGCGGGTACCGGGGGCTCCGCGAGCGCAGGAGCGCACCGCGCCGCGCGGAGAGCGCCCCGCGGCCGGACCGGGGCGCACGGGCCGGTCAGGACGCGGCGAGCACCGCCGGACCGGGGCGCACGGGCCGGTCAGGACGCGGCGAGCACCGCCCGACCGGGTCGTGCGGGCCGGTCAGGACGCGGCGAGCACCGTCCGACCGAGTCGGACGAAGTCCTCCGGCGCGAGCGCCTCACCCCGAGCCGTGGAGTCGATGCCGGCGGCGGTGAGCAGCTCGGACGCCCGGGCACTGCTGCCGAGCACACCGGACAGGCTCTGCCGCAGCATCTTCCGGCGCTGCTGGAACGCTCCGTCGACCAGGGCGAACACCTGCGCGCGCAGCGTCTCGTCGCCCGGCTGGTCGTGCCGGTCGAACCCGACGAGCACGCTGTCGACGTTCGGCACCGGCCAGAACACCTGGCGGCTGATCTGGCCGGCGGTGGACCAGGAGCCGTACCAGGCGGCCTTGACGCTCGGCGCCCCGTAGACCTTGCTGCCCGGTCCCGCGGCGATCCGGTACCCGACCTCGGCCTGGACCATCACGAGGATCCGCTCGATCGACGGGAAGGTCGCGAGCAGGTGCAGGAGCACCGGCACGGACACGTTGTACGGCAGGTTCGCCACCACGTGCGTGGGTGCCTCGGGTACGTCGTCGACCGTGACGGTCAGCGCGTCCTGGTGCACGACCCGCAGTCGTGCGTCGGGCTGCATGGCAGCGACGGTGTCCGGCAGCTGGGCGGCGAGGCGACCGTCGATCTCGACGGCGGTGACGGGAGCGCCGGTCTCGGTGAGCCCGAGCGTCAACGACCCGAGCCCCGGGCCGATCTCCAGCACGCGGGCATCGGCCGTGACCCGACCCGCGGCGACGATCCGGCGCACGGTGTTGGCGTCGTGGACGAAGTTCTGCCCGAGCTTCTTGGTGGGCGTGACGTCGAGCTTGGCGGCCAGGTCGCGGATCTCCGCGGGGCCGAGCAGGGCGCCCACGGCTACTCGTCCACCGTGACGGGTTCGGCGTCCCACGCGCCGTACACGAGCTCGGTGTTCGACGCGATCTGCGCGGCGAGCATCGAGGCGTCGGTGCCGAGCGTCTCGGCCATCGACCGCAGCGTGTGCGGGATCAGGTACGGCGCGTTCGGCCGGCCGCGGTACGGCATGGGCGTGAGGAACGGCGCGTCGGTCTCGATCATCACGAGGTGCCGCGGCGCGACCCGCAGGGCGTCGCGGAGCAGCTCGGCGTTCTTGAACGTCACGGTGCCGGCGAACGACATGTACCAGCCGCGCTCGGCGCACAGGCGAGCCAGGTCCGGCCCGCCCGAGAAGCAGTGGAACACGGTCTTCTCGGGGGCGCCGACACGGTCGAGGACCTCGACCACGGCGTCGTGCGCGTCGCGGTCGTGGATCGTCAGCGCGAGGTCGTGCTCCTTGGCGATCCGGATGTGCTCCTCGAACGAGCGCACCTGAGCGGCACGGCCGTCCTCGCCCGTCCGGAAGAAGTCGAGTCCGGTCTCGCCGATCGCGCGCACCCGGGGCAGCGCCGCGAGCCGCTCGATGCCGGCCAGGTGCTCGGCGAGCAGCCCCTGTTCGTCGAGGACGGGTGCCTCGTTCGGGTGCAGCGCGACCGCGGCGAGCACACGGGGCTCGCGGGCGGCGATCTGCGCGGACCACTCCGAGGTCGCCAGGTCGGTCCCGACCTGCACGACACCGCGGACCCCGACGCTCGACGCACGGTCGAGGTGCTCGCGGTAGTCGAGCGGACCGTCACCGCCGTCACCGACCCCGTCGGCGATCTCCATGTGCGTGTGGTTGTCGTAGACCGGGACGACGAGCGCCTGCGGCAGCGGCGGGTAGCTCAGGTCGCGCTTCGACCCGCCCGACGAGCCGTCGCCACGGGCCCGGACGTGCGAGGCGTCCGCCGCGTCGGTCACGCCGCGCCCTGCTCGGTCGCCGGCTGCTCGATCCGCGGGAACAGTCCGCTCTCGAGCGGCACGACGGTCTCGGCACCCTGCCACTCCCAGGCACGGTCGACCCGCTGCTCCGCGACGGACCCACCGGCACCGATCGCTGCCCAGAGCTTCTCGGTGGCCTTCGGCATGACGGGCGACACGAGGACGTTCACGGTGCCGAGGCCGCGCAGCGCGGTGGTCAGCACGGTGCCGAGCCGCTCGCGCGCCGACTCGTCCTTGGCCAGTGCCCACGGCTCCTGCTCGGTGATGTAGCCGTTCAGGGCGTCGACGAGCTCCCAGACCGCGGCGATGGCGTCCTGCGGGGCGAACGCCTGGATCGCCTGGTCGGCGCGCTCGGTGACGGACACCGCGAGGGCGTCGATCGCGCGGTCGGAGTCGGTCAGCTCGCCGCGTTCCGGGACCGCACCGTCGAAGTACTTCTGCAGCATCGCGACGAGCCGCGAGGCAAGGTTGCCGAACCCGTTCGCGAGGTCGGCCGCGTACCGGGCGGAGATGTCCTCCCAGCTGAAGTTGCCGTCCTGCCCGAAGGTGATCGCGCGGAGGAAGTAGTAGCGGAACGCGTCGGACCCGAACGTGTCGGTGATCTCGGACGGGGCGATGCCGGTGAGCTTCGACTTCGACATCTTCTCGCCGCCGACGAGCAGCCAGCCGTGGCCGAAGACCCGCTCGGGCACGGGGAGCCCCGCGGCCATGAGCATCGCCGGCCAGATCACGGCGTGGAACCGCGCGATGTCCTTGCCGACGATGTGCACGCTCGGCCACAGGCGCCGGAACGCCTCGTCGTCGTCGGAGCCGTACCCGAGGGCGGTGACGTAGTTCAGCAGCGCGTCGAACCACACGTACAGCACGTGGTCCCGGTCCCACGGGATCGGGATGCCCCAGTCGAAGCTCGACCGCGAGATCGACAGGTCGCGCAGGCCCTGCTTCACGAACGCGGTGATCTCGTTGCGGACGCTCTCGGGCTGGATGAACAGCGGGTTCGACTCGTACAGGTCGAGCAGGCGCTGCTCGAAGTCGCTCATCCGGAAGAAGTAGTTGCGCTCGGCCAGGACCTCGACCGGGATCGAGTGGATGGCGCAGACCTGCTGGCCCTCGTACGCGCCGGTGCCGGCGACCAGGTCGCTCGGCTGCTTGTACTCCTCGCAGCCCACGCAGTAGAAGCCCTCGAACTCGCCGGCGTAGATGTAGCCGTCGTCGTACAGCTTCTGCAGGAACGCGGTGACGCCGCGCTCGTGGCGCTCGTCGGTCGTGCGGATGAAGTCGTCGTTCGCCACGTCGACGGTGTCGAGCAGCGGCTTCCACGCGTCGTTCACGAGCCGGTCCGCCCACTCCTGCGGCGTGACGTCGTTCGCCGAGGCGGTGCGCAGGATCTTCTGCCCGTGCTCGTCGGTGCCGGTCAGCAGCCAGGCGTCGTCGCCCCGCTGCCGGTGCCAGCGTGCGAGGACGTCCGCAGCGACCTCGGTGTAGGCGTGCCCGATGTGGGGCACGTCGTTCACGTAGAAGATCGGCGTGGTGATGCTGAACGAGGACCCGGCGGACATGCGGACCATCCTACGGGCGGCCGCATGCCGCGTGACGCGCCCCGCGCACCACCTGTGGAGAACACGTCGCGCCCCGCGCGCCGCCTGTGGACCGCCGGACGGGAGGCGTGGGGCGGCCCCGCACCGTGCCTCCAGACCGGCCCGTGGTCGCGACTACCGCGCGGCGAGCGCGCCCTCGTACAGGTCGCGCTTCGAGAGCCCGGTCGCGTCCGCGACCGCGGCCGACGCCTCCTTCATGCGCGTGCCCGCGGCGACGCGTTCCAGGACGAGCCGGACGCCGTCCTCGAGCGAGACCTCGTCGACCGAGCCCGAGGCGCCCGCGACGACGATGCAGATCTCGCCCCGCACGCCGTCGGCGGCCCACGCCGCGAGCGCCTCGAGCGAGTCGCGCCGGACCTCCTCGTAGAGCTTCGTGAGCTCGCGGCAGACGACCGCCCGGCGCGTGGCCCCGAACCCGGCCGCCATGTCGGTCAGCGTGTCGGCGAGCCGGTGCGGCGACTCGAAGAACACCATGGTCCGCTGCTCCCCGGCGAGCGCCTCGAACGCGCGACGCCGCTCCCCCGCCTTGCGCGTCGGGAACCCCTCGAAGGTGAAGCGGTCGGTCGGCAGTCCGGACACGGCGAGCGCCATCAGCACGGCCGACGGACCCGGCAGCGCGGTGACCGTCACCCCGGCGGCAGCGGCGGCCTCGACGAGCGGGAACCCGGGGTCGCTGATCGCCGGCATGCCCGCGTCGGTGAGCACGACCACGTCCTCGTCGCGCGCGAGTTCGACGACCTCCGCGGCGCGGGCGCGCTCGTTGTGCTCGTGCAGGGCGATGAGCCGCGGCCGGTTCTCGATGCCGAGCGCGCGCATGAGGTGCACGGCGGTCCTGGTGTCCTCCGCCGCCACGACGGTCGCGTTCGACAGGGTCTCGACGAGTCGGCGCGACGCGTCGCCGAGGTTCCCGATGGGCGTTGCTGCGAGGACGATCACCTCCCCATTGTGGTGGCAGGTCCGTCGTGGGGTCGATCCGTAGGATGCACTGCGATGACCACGGAGCTGACCGACGACCCGACGACCACGCCCGCCGGGCCGGTCGGCTCCCGCATCGACGACTGGTGGGGCCGGGTCCTGTCGACCTCGCGCCGGGTCGCGGTCTGGCGGTGGACCGGGCCGCTCGCGGTCACGCTCCTCGCGGCGGTCCTGCGCCTCGTCGGGCTCGGTCACCCGCACTCGCTCGTGTTCGACGAGACGTACTACGTCAAGGACGGCTGGTCGATCGTGCACCTCGGGTACGAGGGCACCTGGCCGGCGAACCCGAGCGGCGAGGGCGCCACGACGACCGACCAGCGCTTCGCCGCCGGCGAGACCGACCTGTTCACGAAGGCGGCCGAGTTCGTCGCGCACCCGCCGCTCGGCAAGTACCTGATCGGCCTGGGCATGCTGCTGTTCGGGGCGGACAGCTCCTTCGGCTGGCGCATCACGGTCGCCGTGCTCGGCACCGCCACGGTCCTGCTGACCGCGCTCATCGCCCGCTCGCTCTTCCGGTCCACCGCGATCGGCACCCTGGCCGGTTTCCTGCTCGCGGTCGACGGGCAGGCCATCGTGCTCAGTCGCGTCACCCTGCTCGACGGCATCGTCACGTTCTTCGTGGTGCTCGGTGCGGGAGCGCTGCTGCTCGACCGCCGGTGGGCCCAGCGACGGCTGGACGCCTGGGTCGCCCGGCGTCGGGAGGCAGGACGCGAACTGCTCTGGGGCCCGGTGCTCGTGTGGCGGCCGTGGCTCCTGGCGACCGGGATCGCGCTCGGGCTCGCCTCGGCGACGAAGTGGTCGGGCCTGTACTTCCTGGCGTTCTTCGCGCTGTACTCGGTGCTGGTCGAGATGATGATGCGCCGCCGGGCCGGCATCGCGTTCTGGTCGTCGAGCGCCTTCCTGCAGCAGGCGCCCGTGACGTTCCTGCTCACGGTGCCGGTCGCCGCCGTCACCTACCTGGCGTCGTGGACCGGGTGGTTCCTGTCGCGGGCGGGCTGGGACCGTGACTGGATCGGCTCCGGCGGACAGCGCTGGACGGGCGTGCTGGCGTGGGTCCCGGACTCGTTCCAGAACTGGTGGCACTACCAGTCCGAGATCTACGGCTTCAACATCGGGTTGCACACGCCGCACTCGTACCAGGCGAACCCGCTGCTCTGGCTCGTCATGCAGCGGCCCACGTCGATGTACTACGTCGGGACGGACGCCGGGCAGGACGGCTGCGCGTCCACCCGCTGCGGCGAGGCCATCACCGGGATCGCGAACCCGTTCGTCTGGTACGCGGCGGTGATCGCGACCGTGGCGCTCCTGGTGCTCTTCGTGCTGCGCCGCCGCTGGGAGTACGGCTTCGTCCTGATCGGCGTCGCGGGCGGCTACCTGCCCTGGCTGCTGTACACGGACCGCACGGTGTTCCAGTTCTACACGGTGGCCTTCGAGCCCTTCATGGTGATGGCGCTCGCGGCGGCGATCGGGCTGGTGGCCGGGTCGCGGGACGACCCGCGGCCGCGCCGCACGCGGGCACTGGTCTGGATCGGGGTGTACCTGGTGGTCGTCGTCCTGGCGTCGGCGTACTGGTACCCGATGTGGACCGGGATGCAGGTGCCGTGGGACTTCATCCGCTCGCACTACTGGGTGCCGAGCTGGTTGTAGCGCGCGTCGCGTCTCGACCGTGTTCGCCGGTCGGAGCACTGCGTCGCGACCGGCGGACGCCGGTCGGCGCCCGGTCGCGTCGCGACCAGGGGACGGCCGGGAGGCGCGGGGCGGGCCTGCCCCGCGCCTCCCGGCCGGTCGCGGGTCACATGACGGGCGCGCGCCGCACGTCCGTCAGACGGTCGGCTGCATCGCGCGCTCGAGCGCGCCCCGGTCGAGCGGCGTCCCGACCATGTCGTCCGGCGTGCTCGGCGGCATCACCCCGTCGACGAGGACCTGCGCGTAGCGCTGCCACGCCTCGGGGTCGGCGTCGCGGGTGGCGTCCGCCACGGCACCGAGCATGGTCGTGAGCATCGGCAGGTCGCGGTAGTCGAACCCGGCGCGCACCACCCCGGCGTCCTTCGCGCGGCGGATGATGCGGTCGACCTGGTCCTCGAGCCGGTCGCGCTCGCGGGCGATCGACGGGCGCCCCTTGCCCGCGCGGACGATCGCGTCGGCGAGCGCACGGTCCCGGGCCCGGAAGGCGAAGACGCCCATCAGGTACACGCGGAGGGCCTCACGCGGGTCGGACTCGGCGGCGGCCCGGGCAGCGGCCTCGTTGAGGGCCTCGAACTTGGCTGCGAGCAGTGCCTCGATCAGGGAGTCCTTGTCGGCGAAGCGCCGGTAGACGGTGCCGACGCCGACGCCGGCCTCGTGCGCGATGTCGTTCAGGGTGACCGAGATCCCGCGCTCCGCGAAGCACCGACGCGCGGTCTGCAGGATGAGCTCGCGGTTGCGTGCGGCGTCGGCGCGCAGGGGGCGCTCGACGTCGTGCGCGTGGTCGGTGGTGCTCATGGCCATGAACGTAACGGAACTTTCTGGGAACAAGTGGATGCGGTCGCTCCGTTTTGGTCTACAGTGTTCCGAAGCGGATGCCGCGCATCCGTTTCCCGGTCCACCAGACCACCTCCCCCTCCACCTTCTCGAAGGAGGCTGCCGTGACGGCAGAACAGACCGCGCCGACTCCGACCGGGTCGGCCCCCGCACCTTCCCGGAGCGCCGGCTCCGCTGACGGCCAGCCGCAGCACCGGTGGATCGCCCTCGCGGTGATCGCCCTCGCCCAGCTCATGGTCGTCCTCGACGCCACCATCGTGAACATCGCACTGCCCTCGGCGCAGGCCGACCTCGGCTTCGCGACCGACCAGCGGCAGTGGATCGTCACCGCCTACTCGCTCGCGTTCGGGTCGCTCCTGCTGCTCGGCGGCCGCCTCGGCGACCTGTTCGGGCGCAAGAACACCTTCATCATCGGCCTGGTCGGCTTCGCGGTCGCGTCCGTCCTGGGCGGCCTCGCCGACTCGTTCGGGCTGCTCGTCGCGGCCCGCGCACTGCAGGGCGTGTTCGGTGCCCTGCTCGCACCGTCGGCCCTCGGCATGCTCACGACGACCTTCCGCGACCCGAAGGAACGCGGCCGCGCGTTCGGCATCTTCGGGTCGATCGCCGGGTCCGGTGCCGCCATCGGCCTGCTGCTCGGCGGTGTCCTCACCGAGTACGCCTCGTGGCGCTGGTGCCTCTACGTGAACGTCGTGTTCGCCGTCCTCGGCGTGATCGGTGCGCTCGTCTTCATGGCCCGTCCGCCCAAGGTCGACCGCCCGCGCATCGACGTCGCCGGGGTGCTCACGATCACCGCCGGCCTGGTCGGGATCGTCTACGGGTTCTCGAACGCCGAGTCGAACGGCTGGGATGCTCCCGTCACGATCGTCATGCTCGCCGCGGGCGTCGTGCTCGTCGCCGCGTTCGTGTTCATCGAGACCCGCGTCGCACACCCGCTCCTGCCGCTCCGGGTCGTGCTCGACCGCGACCGCGGCGGCTCGTTCCTCGCCATCGGCCTCGTGGCGATCGGCATGTTCGGGATCTTCCTGTTCCTGACCTACTACCTCGAGCAGACCCTGGGCTTCACCTCGCTCCAGACGGGCCTGGCGTTCCTGCCGATGCCGGCGTCGATCATGCTCTCATCGACGCAGATCGGTGGGCGGCTCCTGCCCCGCGTCGGCCCCAAGGTGCTGGTGTTCGCCGGTGGCCTCGTGGCGGCGACGGGCCTGCTGCTCCTGCTCCGCACCGACCTGGACAGCACCTACGCGGGCACCGTCCTGCCGGCGCTGATCGTGATCGGTCTCGGCATGGGCACGATCTTCTCGTCCGCGATGAACACCGCGACCACCGGGGTGGCCCGCGCCGACGCCGGTGTGGCCTCGGCGACCGTGAACACCGCGCAGCAGGTCGGCGGCTCGATCGGGACAGCGCTGCTGTCGACGATCTTCGCCGACGTCGTCTCGAACAGCCTGTCCGGACTGCAGGGCGCCCCGAGCAAGCTGCAGCAGGCGCAGGCGGTGCTCGACGGGTACCACGCCGCGTTCGCGATCTCGGCGGGCGTGCTCGTGCTCGTCGCCCTCGCCGGCGGGCTGCTCATCAACCGGCAGTCGGTGCGGCTCGCGAAGCTCGAGCACGCGGCGTCGACCGCCACGGGCAGCATCCCCGCGGCAGCGCACTAGCGGCATCCCCGCAGCGGGCGCACCAGCGGCATCCCCGCAGCGGGCGCACCAGCGGTGTCCCCCGAGTGGCGCACCTGGCGACCGCTCGACGCGGGGGCCGCTCCACGGCCCGGGCCGCGCAGAACCTCTGCGCGACCCGGGCCGTCCTGCTGCACGGAAGTTCGGATTCCGTGCGCCCCGGACGGCGCGGTTGCGCACTGTGTCGATCCTGCTGGGATGCGTCGGGGGCCGCGGATATCGTGAGCGCCATGTCCCCCGTCCTGACCTCGCCGCTCGTGTCCACGCAGTGGCTCGCCGACCACCTCGGTGCCGACGACCTCGTCGTGCTCGACGCGTCGGTGCACACGACGGGGACCGGACTGGCGATGAGCTGGCAGGACGCCCGCGACGCGTACGAGCAGCAGGGCCACGTGCCCGGTGCCCGCTACGCCGACCTCGTCGACGCCTTCTCCGCCCCGGACGCACCCGTCCCGTTCACCCGTCCCGGTGCCGAGCGGTTCGAGGCCGCGGCCCGGGCGCTCGGCGTGACGAACACCTCGTGCGTCGTCGTCTACGACGACAGCGTCGGCGAGTGGGCCGCACGGCTGTGGTGGATCTTCCGCGCGTTCGGCTTCGAGCAGGTGGCCGTGCTCGACGGCGGCTTCACGAAGTGGCGCGACGAGGGCCGCCCGGTCCGCGTCGGTGCCCTGCGCGCCGCGGTGGCCGTGCCGTCGGAGCCGTTCCTCGCGGGTGAGGAACGCGCCGTCTGGGCCGACCACGACCGGGTCCTGCGCGCCGTCCGCGGCGACGAGCCCGCCGCGATCGTCCTCGCGGCTCCGCGGTCACTGCTCGGCGACGACCACCCGGACGTCGTCCCGGGGAGCACGGTGATCACCACCGACGACCTGGTCGACCCGGTGTCGAACACGCTGCTGCGGCGCCCCGCGCTGGCCGAGGCGTTCCGGCCGGTCCTCGAGGCCGACGAGATCGTCACCTACTGCGGGGTCGGGAGCGCGGCGTGCGTCGACGCGCTGGCGTTGACCGTCCTCGGGCACGAGCACGTGACCGTGTACGACGGGTCGCTCGTGGACTGGTGGCAGCGGGAGCCGGAGCGGCTCGCGTCCTGAGTCCGGCCCGCGCCCGGTCCGGACCGGGTGCCCGCCGAGCCGGGCGAGCGCGCCGTCCCGGCCACGCGCCTCCGCGTCCGAGGCATCTGCACACCGTGACGAGCGCGCGGACCCGACCGCGCGCATCCCGTCCGTCCCTCGTGCACGCCGTGGGCGGCGCGCCGGTCCGGCCACGTGCCTCCGCGTCCCGGCGCGCGACCGCTCGGGGCTAGCGTTGACGCCATGAGCACCAGGCGAGCCGTCGTCCTCGGCGGCACCGGCGGCATCGGCTCCGCCGTGGTCCGCGACCTCCTCGACGCGTCCGGACGCGGGGGTGACGACTGGCAGGTGGACGTCCTCGCCCGCCGGGGCGGGCCCGCCGCGGACGCCCTGACGGCGGCCGGCGCCTCCTTCACCGCGGGCGACCGTCGCGACACCGCGGTGCTGCGCGACCTGCTCCGTCCCGGAGCCGACCTGCTGGTGGACACCGTCGGCGTCACGCGCGACGACGCCCTGCAGCTGCGCCCGTACCTCGACGACGTCGGCTCGACGGTGTTCGTGTCGTCCAAGGCGGTCTACGTCGACGAGCAGGGTCGGCACGCGAACTCCCTCGACAAGCCGGTGTTCGGCGGCGCGGTCACCGAGCTGCAACCGACCGTGACCGCGGGCGACGGCGACCCGACCAGCCGTGACGGCTACGCGGCCGCGAAGGTCGCCGCGGAGCAGGTGCTGCTCGACCACGGCGCCCCCGTCACGGTGCTGCGCCCGTCGAAGGTGCACGGCCCGGGCACCGGCCGGCCCCGGGAGTGGTTCGTCGTGCGCCGCGCGCTCGACGGTCGGGAGCGGATCCTGCTCGCCGACGCGGGCCGCGGTGTCGACCACACGACCGCCGCGAGCGGCATCGCGTCGCTCGTCCGGCTCGTCGCGGACGCACCCGACCGCCGCATCCTCAACGTGGCCGACGAGGACGCACCGAGCGTGCTCGAGATCGTCCGCACGCTCGCCGGCCTGGTCGACCACCGGTTCGACGAGGTCCTGCTCGACAAGGACGCCCCCGGCTTCGTGGGCGTCACCCCCTGGAGCGTGCCGTCGCCGTCCGTGCTCGACACCACCGCCGCCCGAACGCTCGGGTGGCAGCCGCCGCGGTACGCCGAAGCGGTGCGCACGACCGTGGACTGGCTGCTCGAGACCGCGCACGCGGTGCCCGCCGGCGGCGACGTGCCGTGGGCGGCGGACCCGTTCTGGGACCGCATGTTCGACTACGGGCCCGAGGACGCCGCGCTGGTCCTGCTGTCGCTCGGGCGCGGCTGAGTCGTGCCGCGGTCGGAGGTCCTGTTCGTCGGCGGACGTTCCGGCGTCGGCAAGTCGACGGCAGCAGCGGCCCTGCACGACCTGTTGTCCGCCGCGGACGTCCACCACGCGGTGATCGAGGGCGACGTGCTCGACCTCGCCTACCCGGCCCCGCACCTCGTGCACCCCGAGGCGCACCTGGCGGAGCGGAACCTCGCGGTGCTGTGGCGCGCGTACCGGGAGCTGGGGCACCACCGGCTGGTGTTCACGAACACGGCCGCGGTGCTCGAGCACGACCGGTTGGCCGCGGCGATGGGCGACGACCCGGTCGTGCACGTCGTGCTCCTCCGCGCGGACGACGACACGACCGCGGAGCGGCTGGGCCGACGGGCGGGCGGCTCCGCCCCGTCGGCGCAGCTCGCGCACAGCGCGGCGACGGCCGGGAGGCTCGACTCGGCCGTCGCGGACACGGTCACCCGGGTGGACACCGTCGGTCTGTCGCCGGCGGACGTCGCGCGTCGCCTCGCGGCCGTCACGGGGTGGTTGCCCGCCTGAGGCGGGTCGGAGCGGCCTGGTGCGGCTGGGGCGCCCGCGCTGCGCGGGCCGCAGCCGCTCGCGGTGCCGTCGCTCGCGGTGTCGCCGACGCTGCTGGCGGTCCGGTTCCCCCGCGGTGCCTGTGGACGGCGTCGACCTGTCCACCGGTCCCGCTCCGCTCCCCCGTGTCCAGCGTCGGCGGGGCACGCTGGACGGCATGAGCGACAACCGACTCGGCAGTGCGGTCAGCCCGTACCTGCGGCAGCACGCGGACAACCCCGTCGACTGGCGGGAGTGGGGGCCCGACGCCTTCGCCGAGGCCCGCGCCCGCGACGTACCGGTGCTCGTCTCGGTCGGGTACGCCACCTGCCACTGGTGCCACGTCATGGCGCGCGAGAGCTTCTCCGACCCCGAGGTGGCCGAGCTCCTGCGACGGGACTTCGTCGCGGTGAAGGTCGACCGCGAGGAACGGCCCGACGTCGACGCGAGCCTCATGGCCTCGGCGAGCGCCTTCACGCAGCAGCTCGGCTGGCCGCTCACCGCGTTCACGACGGGCGACGCGCAGGTGTTCTTCGCGGGGACCTACTACCCCCCGGTCCCGGTCGGGCAGGTGGGCTCGTTCCGGCAGGTCCTCGCGGCCGTCCTCGACGCATGGCGCGAGCGTCGGCACGAGGTCGACGCGAACGCGACCGCGATCGCGGCGGCGATCCGGCAGGGAGCCGAGGCGGAGGCGACCGCCCGTCGGGGTGGGGCCGACGGCGGCGACGAGCCGCGCCTCCCGACCGTCGACGCGATCCGGGCGGTGACCACGCAACTGGCCGCGGCCGAGGACACCACGTACGGCGGTTTCGGAGGCGCACCGAAGTTCCCGAGCACGCCCCTGCTCGAGTTCCTCGGCGACGTCGCGGCCGACGGCGACGACGACGCCCGTGCCCTGCTGGAGCGGAGCCTGCACGCGATCCGGTCGACGGAGCTCACCGACGCCGACGGCGGGGTGTTCCGGTACGCGACGAAGCGCGACTGGAGCGTGCCGCACTACGAACGCATGCTCTACGACAACGCCGGACTGCTCGCCGTCGCCGACGCGGAGCAGGCCCGCGGCATCGCCGACTTCCTGCGGGACACCCTCCGCAGGGACGACGGGGCGTTCGTCGCCGCGCAGGACAGCGAGTCGACGATGGACGGTCGGCGGGTCGAGGGCGAGTGGTACCGCCTCCCGCTCGACCAGCGGGGTCGGTTCGACCCGCCGCCGCTCGACGACCAGGTGCTGACCGGGTGGAACGGGCTGGCGATCCGCGGCCTCGCGATCGCCGGGTCGCGGCACGGTGACGACGAGATGCTCGCCCTCGCGCGGGGAGCGGCCGATGCGGTGCTCACCGCCCACGTCCGCGACGGGCACGTGGTGGTGCGGTCCAGCACGCCGCGTGGTGCGTCCTCCGCCGCCCCGACCGTCGAGGACGTCGGACTCCTCGCCGAGGGGCTCCTCGAGCTCGCCCTCGTGACCGGTGACGTCACCCTCGCCGAACAGGCCCGCACGATGGTCGACGACGGCTTGGCCGGTCGCTTCGCCGTCGATCCGGTCCTGGCCGGTGCCGGCACGGCCACCGGCGAGCAGCCGCAGACGGCGATGCGGTCCGGGACCGTGGCGCTGGCGTCTGCCGCGGTGGCCCTGGCCGCGCTGACGGGGCACGACGGGTACCGCGACGCCGCAGCACGGCTCGTCGCGGACCGCGCCCGCACCGGGACCGAACGACCGCTCGGCCACGCGGACGCGCTCGGGGTCGCGCTCGCGCTGGGCCGTCCGTCGCGTGAGGTCGTCGTCGTGGCCTCCGACCCGGTCGACCCGATGCGCGCCGCCACCCGCGACGCGAGACAGCCCGGGACGGTCGTCGCCCGCGTCACACCGGACCAGGCCGACCAGTGGGCCGAGGCCGGGTTCGAACTCTTCGCGGGACGTGGCGCGCTCGACCCCGCGGGCTACGTCTGTCACGACCGCGTGTGCGCCCTGCCCGCGCGTCGGGCGGAGGACCTGCACGCGCAGCTCGTGGGCTGACCGGCACGGCTCCGACGTGCAGTCCCTGGGCAGCACGGCTGCCCCTCCTGAACCGCTATCCTGGAAGGCTCATGTCTGCCACGCCCGTCATCACGTACCCGCCGGAACTGCCCGTCTCGCAGCGGCGGGACGACATCGCCGCCGCGATCCGCGACCACCAGGTCGTGATCGTCGCGGGCGCGACCGGTTCGGGCAAGACCACGCAGCTGCCGAAGATCTGCCTCGAGCTCGGTCGCGAACACATCGGGCACACGCAGCCCCGACGGATCGCGGCACGCACGATCGCCGAGCGCGTCTCCGAGGAACTCGGCGGCGAGCTCGGCGAC
The DNA here is from genome assembly GCF_001705035.1 of Curtobacterium sp. UCD-KPL2560. Taxonomy (GTDB): domain Bacteria; phylum Actinomycetota; class Actinomycetes; order Actinomycetales; family Microbacteriaceae; genus Curtobacterium. The sequence continues at coordinate 25,327 of NZ_MCIG01000032.1, forward strand.
CTCGTCGGCTACCAGGTGCGCTTCACCGACAAGGTCTCGGCGAACACGCGGATCAAGCTGATGACCGACGGCATCCTGCTCAACGAGATCCACTTCGACCGCGACCTCACCCGGTACGACACGATCATCATCGACGAGGCGCACGAGCGGTCGCTCACGATCGACTTCCTGCTCGGCTACCTCAAGCGGCTGCTCCCCCGTCGTCCCGACCTCAAGGTCATCATCACGAGTGCGACGATCGACCCGGAGTCCTTCTCGCAGCACTTCGGCGGGGCGCCGATCATCGAGGTCTCGGGCCGCACGTATCCGGTCGAGATCCGCTACCGGCCGCTCGTCGGCGACGACCCGGAGGACGCCGACGACGACACCGACTCGCGCACCGGCGACAGCGGCAACGCGGCCGACGACCGCGACGTGCTGCAGGGCATCACCGACGCGCTCGACGAGCTGGCGCGCGAGGACCCGGGCGACGTGCTCGTGTTCCTCTCGGGCGAGAACGAGATCCGCGACGCGCAGGACGCCATCGAGGGCAAGCGGTACCCGGGCACCGAGGTCCTCCCCCTCTACGGCCGCCTCTCCGCCGCGGACCAGCACCGGGTCTTCGAACGCCGCAGCACGCCGGGGATCCGCCGCCGGGTGGTCCTCGCGACGAACGTGGCCGAGACCTCCCTGACCGTGCCGGGCATCAAGTACGTCGTGGACACCGGCACCGCTCGCATCTCGCGGTACTCGCCGCGGGCCAAGGTCCAGCGGCTCCCGATCGAGGCGATCAGCCAGGCGAGCGCGAACCAGCGGTCCGGGCGTGCGGGTCGCACGAGCGCGGGCATCGCGATCCGGCTGTACGCCGAGGACGACTTCGAACGCCGCCCGGAGTTCACCGATCCCGAGATCCTGCGCACGAACCTCGCGGCCGTGATCCTGCAGATGATCTCGCTCGGCTTCGGCGACATCGAGTCGTTCCCGTTCCTGCAGCCGCCGGACTCCCGCGGCGTGAAGGACGGCCTCGACCTGCTCCGCGAGCTCCGGGCGGTGGACGCCGAGGGTCGGATCACGAAGCCCGGGCGGCAGCTGACCCGTCTGCCGATCGACCCCCGCCTCGGGCGGATGGTGCTCGAGGCCGGGCGACAGGGCGTCGGGCGCGAGGTCATCGCGATCGTCAGTGCCCTGAGCATCCAGGACCCCCGGGAACGCCCCCTCGAGAAGCGTGCGCACGCCGACCAGTTGCACGCCCGCTTCGCCGACCCGACGAGTGACTTCCTGACGCTCCTCAACCTCTGGAACCACATCGAGGACAAGCAGGACGAGCTGTCGTCGAGCGCGTTCCGTCGCCTGTGCAAGGCCGAGTTCCTCAACTACCTGCGCATCCGCGAGTGGCAGGACCTGTACCGGCAGCTCTCCCGCGCCGCCAAGCAGGTCGACGTCCGGATCGCCCAGTCCCGCTCCGAGGACGGCGACGCCGTGCACCGCTCCCTGCTCGCCGGACTGCTCAGCCAGATCGGCCTCCGCGACCGCGAGAAGCGCGACTACCTCGGCTCGCGGAACACCCGGTTCGTGGTCTTCCCGGGCAGCGTCCTCGCAAAGAAGCAGCCGGACGCCGTGATGGCCGCCGAACTCGTCGAGACGAGCCGGTTGTTCGCCCGGACCGTCGCGCGCATCGACCCCGCGTGGGTGGAGCCGCTCGCCGGTGACCTCCTCAAGCGCACCCACGGCGAACCACACTGGGAGAAGAAGCAGGGCGCGGCCGTCGCCTACGAGCGGGTGACGCTGTTCGGCGTCCCGATCGTGCAGCGCCGCCGCGTGCAGTACAAGCGCATCGACCCGGAACACTCTCGCGAGCTCTTCATCCGGCACGCGTTGGTGGAGGGCGAGTGGGACGGCCAGCAGGCGTTCGACCGCGACAACCGTCGACTCCGCAAGGAACTCGAGCAGCTCGAGGAACGCACCCGCCGCCGGGACATCCTGTTCGACGACGAGCGCGTGTACGAGTTCTACGACGCCCGCATCCCGGCCGACGTCGCGACCACGCGCGACTTCGAGGGATGGTGGCGCACCGCGCGTCGCGACCAGCCCGACCTGCTCACGATGCGCCGGTCGGACCTCCTCGACGAGGACGCCGCCGACGCCGCACAGGACGAGCAGGAGTACCCGACGCAGTGGCGCAGCGGCGACCAGCGCCTCGCGGTCCGCTACCGCTTCGAGCCCGGCGCGCAGGACGACGGCGTCAGCGTGCAGGTCCCGCTCGCGCTGCTCCCCCGGATGCGCGAGGAGGGCTTCGACTGGCAGGTCCGCGGGCTCCGGCGCGAGCTCGTCACGGCGCTCATCAAGTCCCTGCCGAAACAGATCCGCAAGAACGTCGTCCCCGCGGCCGACTGGGCCGAGAAGATCGTCGCCGAACTGCCCGACGACGCCCCCACCGAGCCGACTGAGTCGTTCCGCGCGACCCTCGCCAAGGCCATCCAGCGCATGACCTACGTGACCGTGTCGGAGTCCGACTTCGACCTGTCGCGCGTGCCCGCGCACCTCCTGCCCACGTGGGCGGTCGTCGACGAACGCGGCCGCCGGGTCGAGTCCGGCAAGGACCTGTCGGCCCTGCAGACCAAGCTCAAGGACCGGACCCAGCAGAGCGTCGCCGCCGCCACCGCGAAGGGCGCGGCACGGTCGGGAGGCGCGGCTCGCGTCGCCGGAGCCGCCTCCGGCCAACAGGTGGAGGCGTCCGGCCTCACCGCGTGGCCGTCCCGCGACCTGCCGCAGGTGCTCGACACGAAGCAGGCCGGCGGCGTCATCCGCGCGTACCCGTCCCTCGTCGAGGAGGGCGAGGGACCGAAGGCGACGGTCGGCGTGCAGCTGCTCGCGACGCCGGGCGACCGCGCGGTCCGCATGCCCGGCGGTGTCCGTCGCCTCGTCATGCACGCGGTGCCGTCCCCGGTGTCGTACGTCCAGTCGCACCTGACGTCCCAGGAGAAGCTCGCGCTCGCGGCGAGCCCCTACCCGTCCACCGCGGCCCTGTTCGACGACGTGCTCGCCGCGGTCGTCGACGCCGGGATCCGCGCGGCACACCCGGACGGGCTCGTCTTCGCGAGGGTCGACTTCGAGGCGGTCCGCGATCGCGTGTCGTCGACCGTCGTCGACACGATGTTCACGGCGGTGTCCGAGGTCGCCGCGGTCCTCACAGCACACCGCGCCGCCGAGAAGTCCCTCAAGCAGGCCAACTCGATGTCCCTGCTGCCGGCCCTGACCGACATGCGGCAGCAGATGGAGCGCCTCGTCTTCCCGGGCTTCGTCGCCGTCGCCGGGCTCGACCGACTGCGGCGGATCCGCGTGTACCTGCAGGGCGTCGACGCACGGGTGCAGAAGCTCCTGCAGAACCCGGGGCGCGACGCCACGTGGATGCGCGAGGTCACCGTCGCGACCGACCGCTACACCGATGCGGGTGGGACCTTCCCGCCCGCGGTCGGCGCGCACCCGGAGCTCGTGCACGCGCGGTGGATGCTCGAGGAGTTCCGCCTCAGCCTGTTCGCCCAGGAGCTCGGGACGGCCGAGACGGTGTCGCTGCAGCGCATCACGAAGGCACTGACCGCCGCGCGCTGAACGAGACGACCGTCAGACGGCGGCAGCCTCGGTCGCCAGGCCCTCGACCACGGTCACGTTCGGCAGCGCCGCGAGGACCTCGCCCGGCAGGAACACCTTCGCACCGCGCAGTCCCGCACCGACGACGATCTCGGGCGCCCGGAGCACGCGGGCGTCGACGTACACGGGCCAGTCGGCGGGCAGGCCGATCGGCGTGATGCCGCCGTACTCCATGCCGGTGAGCTCGACCGCCCGATCCATCGGCGCGAAGCTCGCCTTGCGCACGTCGAGGAGCTGCTTCACGACACGGTTGACGTCGAGCTTCGTCGAGGCGAGCACCACGCACGCCGCGTACCGGACCTCGTCGCCGCGCCTGCCCGCGACCACGATGCAGTTCGCGCCGGCCTCGAGCGGGTACCCGTAGGCCTCCGAGAACGCCGCGGTGTCGGCCAGCTCCGGGTCGATCGGCGCCGCCTGGATGCGCGAGAGGAGTGCGCTCGGCAGCGCGACCAGGGCCTGGGCGACGGGGATCGCGAGGAACCCGGTGGCGACGAGGGCGTTGGATCGTTCGAGCGTCGGCATGGTCCCACCGTAGGGAACCCTCCCCCGGCGATGATGGAGCCACGGCAGGCGACCACCGCCGGCACACCACTGCAGCCGCTACACCGCTGGGGCCAGCAGGTGACCGCAGCCGCCACTCGACCGTGGCCACCACGAGACCAGGACGGAGCGCCAGACCCGTGTTCCGACGACTCCTCCGACGACACCTCCGACCTCCGTCGGTGCAGCAGCGGCCGGTCCGGACCCCTGCGGTCGTCCCTCGGCCGGGCGTCCCGCTCACCACACCCGGGCCGGAGCCGACGGACGCGCCGGAGGTCGTCCGGGCGCTGCTGACGATGCGGGCGCTCGGGGTGCTCGGCCAGCGTGAGCCGCGGCACTCCTCGGCACTCGCCGCGCAGGCGGTCGCACTCGGCCTCGGCGGACCGGCGGCGGTGGCGCTGGCTGCCCGGTACACCGACGACGACCCCGAGGGTCTCGACTCCGAACTGGTGGACTGTCTCGACGAGCTCGGGTGGTCGACCGCGGGGATGTCGACCGCGGACGCTGCCGTCCACCTCACCCGGGCGCGTGCCGCCCACGTCCTCACCGGTGCGGCCGACGGCCGATCGGTCGCGGCATGGGTGAACGCGCGCTTCGCGTGGGACGAGGCCGTCACCACCGGGGCCTTCGACGGCTTCGTCGGTCTGCACTGGGAGTTCGAGGAACTCGACGAGCTCGCAGAGCACGACCCCGGGGCCCGATGGGTGTTCCCCGACGTCGACGACGTCGCGGCTGCGTTCATCAACGACACGTCCCCCGTCGTCGAACGGTGGCGGCGCCGCTGACGGGACACGCTCCGCTCAGCGGAGCGAACGGCTGCTCAGCGTTCGAGGCAGATCGTCATGAGGGTCACCGTCGGCCCGGGACGCGCGTACGACGAGGGCGAGAGCCAGTCCGCCCGCGGCTCGTACTGCTCCTCCGGCCCGACGTCGCTGCGCTCGGCACGGATCCCCTCGGCCTTCCACGCCGCGACGACCTCGGACATGTCCGTCGTGCCACCGGGAACGGTCTCGGCCCCCTCGGGCAGCAGGTCCGCACCCGAGGCGTCCACGAGCTCGGCGGCGGTGAACCAGTACTCCCACTGCAGCCCCTCGTGCCGGTTGTCGAGCAGGCACGGTTCGGAGTACGCCCCGCCCTTCGGGGAGCCGTCGGACCGGAAGGCGTCGGCTCGCCGGGACCCGAGGAGTTCCACGGTGCGGTCGCCGATGCGGTTGAGCGCTGCCTCGGGGTCGTCCCCGCCGTCCGAGAAGTGCCGCTCGGCGGCGGTGGCGGGCTGCGCGCGGACCCGGGCGTCCTCCGCGACCCGCCCGGCCTGTGCGGTGATCCCGAGCACGTTGAACGGGACCGCGACGACGAGCACGACGATCGCCGAGATCACCCCGGCGAGCGACGTGCGGGGCTGCCGACGGCGCTTCACGGAGTAGGCGACGACGACCGCCACCGGGACGCCGACGGCGAGCAGCGCGCCGATCACGTAACCGGTCAGCACCCCGCCGGGTCCGGGTCGCTCGTCCTCGGGCGCGAACGAGCTCTGCAGCAGGACCGCGAGCTGGATCCACCAACTCACGAGGAGCAGGATCGGCAGGACGACCGCGACGACGACCGCGTTCGTCCGGCCGACGGCCCCCGTGCCGGCCTCGGCGCCGTCGTCGGTCCGGTTCCAGGCCGGTTGCGGCCCCTGGTCGTCGATGCTCATGCGTCCCCCTCGCGCCGCCCATCCTGGCAGGCGCCCGGCGATCGGGCACACGGGATCCGAGGCACCCGACGCCCCGGCGCCGTCCCAACCGTGCCGCGCGCTACGCCCGCTCGTCGATCGACCGCGCTCCCGGCACCGGCGGTGCCGGGTCGTCCGCGGCCTCCGGGTCGTCCGCCCGCGCCCACTTCACCGTCCACCGCACGAGGGGCTGCACCCGGTCCCACGCCGCCACGATGTCCTCGGTGCTGCTGTCGAGCGGGAGGTGCACGAGCGCGGCGTAGTGCTGCATCCGGAGCAGGTCGATCCGCGGGTGGTCGGCGTCGTACCCGCGCGGGGCGGTCCCGAGCGGCGGCCCGGCGAGCTCGTACCCGGCGTCGACCAGGTCGTCGAGTTCCCGGCGCAGCGCGGCAGCGGCCTGCGGGTGCTCGTCGATGGTCTCCCGCGCCGCCCGCAGCTGTGCGCGCGACGGTTCGTAGAGCCCGCCGCCGACCTGCAGACCGTCAGCACCGGCGCTCAGGTACATCCCGCCGGCGGTGAGCCCGGTGTCCTCGCGGTAGGGCCGCTCGTCCGGCGTGAAGCGCAGGTCGCGGTGCTGCCGCAGCACCCGACCGGGCCCGTACCGTCGCTCGGCCTCGTTCAGCAGGGCCTCCATCGGTTCCCGGACGTGCCGCTCCCAGTCCTCGCGGTGCTCCTCGAACCACGACTTCTCGTTGTGCGCGGCGAGCCCGCGGAAGAACGTCGCCAGCGCGGGCGAGAACGGCGTCTCGGTCATGCACCAGTGAACCGCCGCCGCGTGCAGGACCGTCGGCGGGTCGGGGTACGAGGATGACGACATGAGCGAACTCCGTCCGATCGACCTCGACCGCTGGCCCCGTCGCGAGCACTTCGCGCACTACCGACGGGAACCCTGCGCGTGGGAGCTGACGGTCGACGTCGACGTGACGGCGTTCGTCGCGGCGGTGCGTGCGGCGGGCGTGAAGACGTACCCGTCGCAGATCTGGGCGATCGCGACGGTCGTGAACCGGCACGACGAGTTCCGCATGGCGCTGACCGAGGACGGGCAGCCCGCCGTGTGGGACTCGGTCGACCCGACCTTCACGGTGTTCCACCCGGGCACCGAGACGTTCTCGGTGCTCGGCGTGCCGTACGACGCCGACCACCGGCGCTTCCACGACGCCGTGGTCGCGACGACCGCGACGTACCGGGACGACCACCGGCTGTTCCCGCAGGAGGACCGCGCGACGAACCGCTTCGACGTGTCGACCCTCCCGCGCACGTCGTTCACGGGGTTCGCGCTGCACCTGACCGGCGCCGAGGACCACCTGCTCCCGGTCGTCACCCTCGGCCGGTACCGCGAGGTCGGAGGCCGCACCCTCATGCCCCTCGCGCTGCGGGTGAACCACGCGGCGGTGGACGGCTTCCACGCGTCGCGGTTCGTCGCCGAGCTCGAGGAACTGTTCGCCGATCCCACGTGGCTCGCCTGACCGGACCC